>JANXWV010000008.1 GCA_025350965.1 Rhizobacter sp. | reverse complement strand
AGGACCAAACCCCGCCGCCGATCACGGCCGAGCAGCTCATCGAAGCGCGCCGCCCTGAAGACCTGGGGCACAGCCTCTGGACCACGTTCCAGCGCGTGCAGGAGAACACCCTGCGCGGTGGTCAGCCCGGCCGCAGCGTGCAGGGCCGTCGCATCCATACGCGCGCCGTAGGCAGCATCGACCGGGGCGTGAGTCTGAACCGCGCGCTGTGGGTGCTGGCCGAGGAGATGCGCAAGCTCAAGGCTTGACGCTCGACGCGATGATTTGTGGCAAAAAGTCATCGCGTCATTTGACCGGTTCCGGCCCGATCATGGGCCGGCGGCCGAGCCTTGTCGTTCGCCGCAGAAGTCAACGCGATGACCCGTCAACCCGATACCCACATCGACGCGCTCGATTCGTTCGAGCCGCGTTCGCGCGATGCCACTGCCATCGGTGCGCAGGCTTTCGCCCGCCTGCTGGTGCTGGCCGAGCAGCGCGACTCGGCCCAGATCGTCCGCGTGGTGCAGTTCATCGCCGCGACCTACAACGGGCAGGCGGTCGCCTTCGACCTGTTCGATCTGCGCGCGCTCGACATCGAGATCAGCGACGACATGCTGCGCTGTCTCGATGCACTGCGCCGGGCGCGTGCCGACCTGCACACGCTCGTGCCTGACGGCGACGCGCGCGTGCGGTCCGTCATCGACCGCTGGGGCCTGCAATGGCCGGACGACGGCTGACACCCCGCCGGCCTGCATGCCGGCTTTGACTTCCCGACGCCGCGCCGGCCCGATCTTCGGGCCGGCGTTTGCGTGTCTGGGCGCGCTTTTGAGTTTGGGGAGATCGCACGGTGAAGACGCTCGTTCTCGCGAATCAGAAAGGTGGCGTCGGCAAATCCGCCGTCGCCACGCTGCTGGTTCACTACTTCGCGCAGCACGGCCAGCGGGTGCTCGCCATCGACCTCGACCACCAGGGCAACTTCAGCAAGCCGCTGCGCATGTCCGAGCGTGCGGCCCTGGCTGCATTCACGGCCGACGGGTTGATGACCGGCAGCGTCGGTAGCTTGCCGCCGAAGCCGTTCGTGCTGATACCCAGCGAGCGTGCGCTGCTGGGGCTGGAACGTCAGCCCGCGATGCACCCGCCGTTCGCGCGTGCCTTCCGCACGTTCCTCGGCAGTGTCGATAAACAGTTCGACGTGTGCGTGATCGACACGAATCCAAACTCCGACATCCCGTTGATTGCCGCGCTGGCGTCGTCCGACTTCGACGAAGACCCCGATCAACCGCGTCGACAGTTCGACGCCGAGGCCTTGCAGCAAGTGGCAGACACCATCACGCAACGCGGCGTGCGACAACCGATTTCGGTACGGCCGCACCCAAGTGAGCCCGGACGCTGGATGCTGAACTTCGGTGCCCGACGATTGCGTGCCTCGAAGCTCGCAGGCAAAACCGAGGTGCCCGCCTTCGTCGATCCGATGGCCGACACCTACGACCAGGTCATCGAGAACGAGCAGCGCGAAAGCCTCAAGTCGCTGGAGCTGGCGCTCTTCTTTCAGCGGCAGATGCGCAACGGTGACAGCCAGGCCGAAATCGCGCGCCGACTCGGCGAGACGCGCGGCTACGTCACGTTCCTCTGCGCCCTGATCGATGCGCCCGACTGGTTGCTCGACCTGTACCGCAGCAGTCGCTGTCGCCGGATCACGGCGCTGTACGAGTTGCGCAATCTGCATGCGGCTTCGCCCAAATCCGTCGAGGGTTGGCTGGCGGATCAGGACCACGTGGGCCGCACTGAAGTGCAGGCGCTGAAGGACGAACTGAAGCGGATCGATTCGACGCCGCGCCAGTGCGCACCCGCGTCGCCCACGCCGACACCCGAAGCCGCGTCCGACTCGGGCAGAGCGACCGCCGCGCCGGCCGGCGAGTCAGTCGCCCTCGCGGGGGCGACGCGGGCGACCGCTGCGGCTTCGGACGCCGCGTCAAAGTCCATCCGTTCGTTGCCCGGTTCAATGACGCTGTGGGCGCGTTACGACGGTGCGGAGGTGACGATCGAACTCGGCGCGGTTCCTGAAGAGGCCGGGTACGTGTTCGTGCAAAAGTCGCACGGCACCGACCGAGCCGCCGTGCTCGCGAGCAGCGTCCAGCTGCTGCGCATCACCAAGGCCTGAGCTGTCTAGCTGCTAAACGCTGGCGGTGCTGTCGCCGTCGGAATCTGCGATCGCGCAAAGCGTCTGACCCCTTCGGCTCAGTCGTCGGACTCGGAGTGCATCGCGGCTTCGTAATCCTGGCCGCCGTAGTACACGCCGAGAATGGACACGCGCAAGGTGGTGTCATCCACGGCAAAGGCGATCACGGTACGACCCTTGTGGTTCGTGGTTCGCAGTCCCGGCCGAATGTCTTCACGCGGCGTACCTCGGTGAGGGAACTCGCTCAAGCTCTCGCAGAGCGACACGATGGCGTCGGTGTAGCGCGCAGCGGTGGCCGCCGATGCCCTTGCGGCGATGTAGCCGTACAGCTCGGCCAACTGGTCTTCGGCCTGGGGTGCGAAGACGACGGTGTACGACATCACACCTTGGCGGAGGCCTTCTTGTGCTCGGCGGCGAGCCGGGCCCTGACCTTGCCCACGCTGACCGCCTTCGACGGATCGGCCCTCAGCGCATCGTAGGTGGCGGCCACGTCGTTGCGCAACCAATCCTCGACCGCCTGATCACGCGCAAGCAGGGCACGGAGCCCGTCGCGAATGACTTCGCTTTCGGTCGCGTACTGACCGCCTGCGACCTTGGCCCTGACCGCGTCCGCCATCTCGTTGGGCAGCGTGATGCTGAACTGTTGGGTTGAACGCATGGTGACCTGCCGCAGGATGAGTAGGATTAAATCCTACATCATTCGGGCAGGCCGTGCACGGCTGGGGGGGCGTGGTCTGCAGCGACTGGTACGCACTCGTCGCCCGTCCGATCATCGCTCGACTCTGAGTTCGTGGAAGCTCATCTCGGTTCCTGTTCGGCTGCCTTGCCGCGACTGTTCAGTGGCTAGACACATGTTCTCGTCTCGGCCGATCGATGCCGGGCTCTCGGGTTCGATGAGCGTCAATCTTTGATCGGGCATTCGTGTTGGCAAGGCCGGCGGTAGACGAAGCCTCGCTCGATCCGCGGTCTCGCTGCCGATGATTCTTCGCCCGAAATCATCGGTCGGTTGACCTCGATTCGAGACGAATATGAATGCGTAGGTGAGTGCAGAGATAGGCAGGCCGGTGCCGTTGTCTGACACGTTCCGCATGTCAGGAGGCTCGGGTATGGCACCCTCGTCAAGAGATCGAATCAGCGTGGATTTGCGTGGCTTGAGGGCCGCACTGTTCGAACGGGCTCGCGCGCGTGGCGTCTCGCCGTCCGTGCTGGTCCGTGACGCGCTGTCTGCTGCATTGGGGCAGTCCGAGGCGGCAAGCTGCGATCGCGTCGCGATAAGCGCGGCTCCGGCCCAGAACGATCGAGTAAGACTGTCCCTGCGCATGAGCCGTGCAGACGCAGGAGCCACTTTGGACGCGGCTCGCCGAGCCGGACTGGCTCCAGGCGCCTTCGTCGCCGGTCTGGTGGCGGACGTGCCCGCGTTGTCCGCCGGCTCGAGCCGCGCTGATCACACCGCGGCGCTCATCGCGTCCCGTGGCGAGCTCTCGACACTGAGCCGAAACATTCGTCACCTGACCAAGCTGCTTCGAGAGGGCAACGTACATGCCGCGCTGGAGTACCGCGACATGCTGATGACGCTGGACGATGACATTCGCGGGCATCTGACGCTGGCATCGGGCGTCTTGGCCGACCTGCGACCGAGGCGGCCGACATCGGTGGCATCGAAGCCCTCGGTCACATGACGTACCGGAGAACTGCATGACCCAAGCGCCCAACATCGATGGCGTACTCATCCAGTGGGGTGACCGCCTCTTCTATCCAGGCAACCGCATCGTCAAGACGAAGCAGCAGCCCAAGTTGGGGGCGCTCGCTGCAAGGCAACGGGCCGCTGCGATCCGAGAACACATCGAAGCGACAGTGGTCCGCCGCGCTCCTCAAGTGATGGTCAAGGTTGCTGGTGGCGGGCGAGGCATGAATGCCATCGCTGCGCATTTCCGCTACATCAGCAAGAACGGTCGGCTCGACGTCGAGGACGAGCGCGGTGAGACGTTGCGCGGCAAGCACACGCTGCCTGATCTGGCCGACGACTGGCGTTTTGGCGGCACGTTGATCGACGACATCGGTGACCGGCGCGAGGCTTACAACATCATGCTGTCGATGCCGCGCGGGACCGATCAGCTGATAGTTCAGCGTGCCGCGCGCGAGTTCGCTCAGTTCGAGCTTGCGGACCACAAGTATGTGATGGTCCTCCACGACCACGAAGCCAATCCGCACGTTCACATCAGCGTGCGCGCGGAGTCCAAGCACGGCAAGCGACTGAACCCGCTCAAGGCAGACCTGCACCGGTGGCGCGAGACTTTTGCTGAGAAACTTCGTGGCCATGAAGTCGAAGCAGAAGCGACACGGCAGACGACGCGCGGACATGTACGCAACTACGAGCCGTTGTGGCGCATCAACGCCAACGACGAGGGGCGGTTGCGCACGACGCGGCCGACGACGAAATCTGGTGCCAAGACGATGGCCACCCGTGCGGCGGCTGTCGTTGCTTGGCGAGCGATCGCGCGGGCTTTGGCAGCGTCCAGCAACAAGGTCGACCGGCACCTGGCGCAGTCTGTCTACACGTTTGTCGGTGAGATGCCGGTCTTGGCGGACGCTGATCGCGCGGAGCGGGCGAACGTGCAATCCCAAAGGATCACAGCTCAGGAACAGAAGACGCAAGATTCCGTCCGCGAGCGCTGATCGTCAAGTGCCGCGCGGCATCACCGATCGGCTCGCCGCTTGAGACTGCGAGCTGACCTTCGACGGTCATCGTCGACCGGCCGCACTCAATCTCGACGCGACATTCGTCGTGCCGGGTCGAATGAACGGACCTGTCCGAATGCAGTATTGGTGAGTGGCTGCTTCCGACCTACTCGGTACAGAGCGGACTTCTGGCTGGCGCTTGAATGCGCGGCGTCGGGGTGACCCTTCGCCATCGAGATCACGCTGCTATCCGGTAGTTCGGCGCGGGGCGCGAGGCAGCCATGCGCAGGCGGCCACGCGGACGGCGAGCAACGCGGCAATGGTCAACAGCACCGCAGCGTAAATGTCCGCGCCCAGCGCCCTGGCCATCGAGGCGACCAGCCCCGTGAACCACTGCATCACCGCGACACCGAGAAACATCGACATCGTGAACAGCGCTAGCGCGCGGCCCACGATCTGCGACGGATGGGCCGCACGCACCTCGGAATACTGCAGGACCATGTAGCCCGACGACAAGCCGACCATCAGCATCATGACCACATCGAACGTGGCGTTGTGCACCAGCGCCAGCGAAGCGAACATCGCCGCCGTCAACAGGGTCCAGCCGACCAACCAACGTCGCCGCGTGCCGTCTCCCGGGGCGAACCGACCGAACAACGCCGGGCTGATGAGCGACACAACCGAGACCGCCAGCGCCATGTTGCCGCTTTGAAGCAGCGAATAGCCGTGCCGCTCGATCAGCATCGGCCCCAACCACAGGCCACGTAGCGAGATGAACGAGGCATAGCAGACGAACGACAGCGCCATGATGCCCGGCATGTACGGCAACCGGAACAGCGAGACGAAGGTCAGCGCCGCGCGGCCCAGCGACTCGCGCGGCAAATCCGGCGCTGCATGCAGCGGTCGGGGTTCGTGTACCTTCCAAGCGATCAGCCACCAGGCTGCGGCAGAACAGCCCGCCAGCACCCAGAAGCCCATGCGCCATGAGGTGGCCTCGACCAGCCAGGCCAGCGGGGTGCCGGTGGCCAGCATCCCGATGCCGCCGACGCTGAGAATGGCGACGGATACCGCGGCGAATCGATCTGCGGCGAAGTGCCGCGCGATGAACACCGTGCAAGCCAGAAAGGCCGGCGCACAGCCCACGCCGATCAGCACCTGGCCGAGCACCAGCGTGCCGTAGCCCGGCGCGACGGCCGACAGCACGCCGCCGGCGATGGCCAGCGGGAATCCAGCCAAACCCGTCGTGCGACCAAAGGAGCGCTGCCGCCAGTGCCGCTGCGCCCATCAGGAACAGATAGAACGCCGGAAATGCGCGGCGCAGCGTGGCACCGGCGACATCGGGCGGCAAGGCGCTGAACAGAAACGCCGCGAACCCGAACGAGTACAACGCCATCCCGCCGAAGAGCAGAGCCGTGGTCAGAATTGCGAATGCAAGAATCATCGTGAAGAGAGTCTGCCCGATGACAGATTCTTTTGCCTGCAGCGGGCCAGCCGGCTGAAGACCCGACCGGCTCGAAGCTCGCGCAACGCTGGCAACATCGGTCGATGCGAACATCAACCGACTGCCCTCGGCCGCCCGGCGAGTTGACCGTGCTCTACGACGGCGCCTGCCCGCTGTGCCGGCGTGAGATCGCGCTGTATCGCGGCCTGACCGCAGCCCGGCCGCTCGCGTTTGTCGACGTGAGCAACCCGTCTGCTGCGCTGCCCCCCGGCGCTGACCGCGCCCGCCTGCTGGCCCGTTTTCATGTGCTGCGCGCCGATGGGAGCATGGCCGACGGCGCGCGCGGTTTTGTCGCGCTGTGGGCCGCCTTGCCGGGCTGGCGCTGGCTGGCGCGGCTCGCGGCAGTGCCGGGTGTCACATCGCTGATGGAATTGGCGTACCGGGTGTTTCTGCATTTGCGGCCCGCCATGCAGCGTGTGGCCGGCGCATTCGAACCGCCGAGCCTGCACATCCCCGCCGGACTGCGCGGCGAACTGCGCAGCGACCACGCTGGCGAGACCGGTGCGGTGTGGATCTACCGCGGAGTGCTGGCGGTGGCGCGCGATGCAGGCGTGCGCGGCTTTGCCCGCAGGCACCTCGCGACCGAGCTCGAGCACTTGCGCCTCGTCACGGCACTGCTGCCGTGGCCGCAGCGCAGTCGTCTGCTGGTGCCTTGGCGCCTCGCTGGTTTTCTCACCGGCGCATTGCCCGCGCTGGCCGGGCCTCGCGCGGTCTACGAAACCATCGCCGCAGTCGAGACCTTTGTCGACCGGCACTACCAACAGCAACTCGACCGGATCGACGCGTTACCCGCCACGGAGGGCGCCGCCGTCGCGCCCTTGCGCGCATTGTTGGCGCGCTGCCAGGCAGACGAATGCGAGCACCGCGATGAAGCCACGGCACTCAGCGGTCGCGCGCCCGGGTTGTTTCTGCGCGCATGGAGTGCTGCCGTGGGTGCCGGCTCCGCGGCGGCCGTGGCCGTGGCACGTCGGGTGTAACGTTCTCGCGGCCGCACGCACAAGGCTTGACCTCATCGCAGCAGCGACGCAGTCCAGCACACAGGGCCGCGCTACCAAGGAAGTGGCTCACATCCTCACGCACATGATGTGCACACCACACCACCCCCCGAGCGCAACCGATCCTTGCGCCGCGGGAAGTAGCGCACGTTTGGCTCGTGATGCACTGTCCGCGGCGCTAAAACCAGCTTGAGCAACTGACTGCGCAACTGCACCGAATCGAAGGCGTGCGTCTGGGGCCAGAGAGTGGTGGGGCTTCACCGCGCGGTGTCGAGCGGCAGCACAAGGTGGTGAAGCGTCCTATCTAGTCGCGGCCCTGAAACGACAGGATGCCATCGGCATGGATGATCGCGCGGGCAATCTCTTCGGTGGGCACGCGCTTGCTCATCGCCTGTTCGCGGATCACACGGTACGCCTCGCTGTCGCTGATTTGGCGGGTGCGCACGAGGATCGCCTTGGCCTCACTGATCTGGTTCGCCGACAAGAGCTTCTGCTCGAGCCTCTTGGCGCGCCGCCGCACTTCGCGCAATTCGGCATGCGTGTGCTTGGCCATCACCAGCGACGACAGGATGCCGGCGGATCGAACCGGGGTGACCAGCACCGCCTGCGCCCCCATGCGCAGCGCCGCATCGACGATCGTCGGGTTCTCGTAGTTGATGATCGCGATCACCGGCACCAAAGGCTCCGCGCCCATCCAACTGCACTTGAGGGCGGCGTGGTCTGGCCCGACCGCGCAAAACACGACCTCGACCGTGTCCGGCAAATCGGGCAGCGGCGGCCACACCGTAATCACCTGGCAGCCGATGCGCTGCAGTTGCTGCGCCAGCATTTCGCCGTCGGGGTCCTTGGGGTGGAACACCATCACGCGCGAATTGCGCAGGTTGCGCAGCAGATCGGGTGTCGAGCGCTGCGCACGCCCGGCAACGCCGCGGTCGGTGTCGGGGCTAGCCATCGACCTGCCCCAGCGCCACGCTGCGCATGTTCCACTCGTCGGCCGCGTGGTTGACGAGGTACGGGTCGGCGTCGACGCCGACCGGCGACTCGGCAACGACGACGAAGCGCCCGTCGTCGCCGACTCGCCCGATGCGTGGGTGCAGCCGTGTATGGTGGGTGATCGGATCGATGCGCACGCGGCCCTGCGGCGCATCGAACTCGCTGCCGAGCAGGCACGGCAGCAGCCGACCGACCTCGTCAGAGCCGGATTGGCGCATCGCGCGCGCGAACAGGTGGACCTGGAAGTAGGCCGCCTCCCAGCACATGTTGGGCTCGACCTCGTCCCCGCACCAGGCCCGAAAGCGCGCCAGGCAATCGCGGTTGACGGCGTTGTCGACGGTCTGGAAGTAGGGCGCGGCGGTAATGTGCCCGGTGGCGATTCGCACGCCCATCTCGGACACTTCGGCCTCGCAGGTCGTCAGGCTCGCGATCGGGATCCTCAGCGGGTCCAGCCCGGCGTCGGCACAGGCTTGGTACAGCATGCGCGTGCCTTTGCCGACGACGGTGGAGAACACGAAGTCGGGCTGCTTGTCCTTGATGTCCCTGGCGATGGGCAGGAAGTCGCGCTCGGTCGCGTCGAGCCGCACATAGCGTTCGGCGAGTTTGGCGCCGCCCGGCCGCTCGAGGATGAAGTCGCTCATGATGCGGTTCGACTCGTAGGGGTAGATGTAGTCGCTGCCCACGAGGTAGACGCGCCGGCCGAAGTGGCGCGTCATGTATTCGGCCAGTTGAGCGCTGTTCTGGTTCGGCGCAGCGCCCGTGTAGATGATGTTGGGCGAGTACTCGAAGCCTTCGTACGGCGTCGGGTACATCAGCAGGCGCTGCCACTTCTCGATCACCGGCATCACTGCCTTGCGCGTGCTCGACATGTAGCAGCCGAAGACCACGTTGATGTGATCGTCCTGGACTAGCCTCTCCGCGAGAGCACGGTAGTGCTGAGGCACGCACTGCGGGTCGTAATGGACCGCGACGAGCTCACGGCCGTCGATGCCGCCGGAATCGTTGATCTCGCGGATCGCGAAGAAGGTGCCCAGCAGCTGCGAAAGTTCGACGCGCGAGGTGGTGCCGGCGCGCGAGAACAGCACGCCGACGCGAACGGGGTCGGTATTGGCCACGGCGTTAGGTCCGGTGAGCGTTGTCAAAACACTTGAATTGGAAAATATTGTGGCATGAGGCTTGACAGTCTGTCGCGGGCTAAATTAGTCTTCGTGCATCAGATTTGCTGCGGTCGCCAACAGCGTCGATCAGTAGCCCGGCATCAACGCCTGACAGAACTCTTGGTTCGGTCAGGCGTTTTTTTTCGCGCGTTTCTTTCCTGCTCCGTGCCGGCTGTTTGCGATTCAACCCATCCACAGGAACCAACCCATGAACACCTTGTCCCGACGCCACCTGTTGCAGACCGCGGCCGCCGCCGGGGCCGCCACCCTGCTGCCGCACAGCTTTGCGCAAGACGTGGTGAAGGTCGGCATCCTGCACTCCTTGACCGGCACCATCGCGCTGGCCGAGGCCTCGGTGGTCGATGCCGAAAAGCTCGCCATCGACGAGATCAACGCCGCGGGCGGCGTGATGGGAAAGAAGATCGAGGCCGTGGTCGAAGACGGTGCGAGCGACTGGCCGACCTTTGCCGAAAAAGCCCGCAAGCTGCTCGAGCGGGACAAGGTCGCGGCGGTGTTCGGCTGCTACACCTCGGCCTCGCGCAAGGCCGTGCTGCCGGTGTTCGAGAAGGGAAAGGGCCTGCTCTACTACCCCACCTACTACGAAGGGCTGGAGCAGTCGCCGAACATCCTCTACACCGCGCAGGAGGCCACGCAGTCGGTCATCGCCGCCGTCAACTGGCTCGCGGCGAACAAGGGCAAGGACTTTTATCTGATCGGCTCCGACTACATCTGGCCGCGCACCACCAACAAGATCGCCCGGCCGACGATCGCCAAGGCCGGCGCCAAGGTCGTCGGCGAAGACTACTTTGCACTCGGCCACATCGAGTTCGGCTCGGCCATCAACAAGATCAGGGCGAGCAACGCGACGGTGGTGCTCAGCACGATGGTCGGCGGCTCGAACGTCGCCTTCTACAAGCAGATGAAAGCAGCCGGCATCGACCCGAAGAAGATCACGATCCTGGCGCTGGCGGTGTCGGAAGAAGAGGTCTCGGGCATCGGCGCCGACAACGTCGAGGGCGTGCTCACCTGCATGGGCTATTTCCAGAGCCTGCCGAACGCGGCCAACCAGAAGTTCGTCAAGGCCTTCAAGGCCAAGTACGGCGACAAGCGCGTGACCGGCGACACGCTGGCCTGCGCGTACACCTCGGTTTACCTGTGGAAGATGGCAGCCGAGAAGGCCAAGAGCTTCGACGTGGAGAAGGTCGTGGCAGCGTCCAACGGGCTCGAGATCGACGGCCCCGAGGGCAAGGTCAAGTTCGCTGCCAACCACCATCTGTGGAAGCACGCACGTATCGGCGAGTTCACCAAGGACGGCCAGGTGAAGATGCTCTACGAGTCGCCACTGATCGAGCCGAACCCGTTCCCGAAACTTGGATGACGCGCCGGAGCGAACGCTTCGTCCTCTCTTCGGCTGACTCCATGACCCTGCCCACCTTCCTGATGCAGGCCTTCAACGGCCTGTCGTTGTTCACCGTGTTGCTGCTGATGGCGCTCGGGCTGGCCATCGTCTTCGGGTTGATGGGTGTCATCAACATGGCGCACGGCGAGTTGATGGCAATGGGCGCCTATGCGACCTACGCCACCGCCGGTTTTTTCCAGTGGGCGTTCCCCTCGGCGATCGATGCCTTCTTCGTGGTCGGCATCGTGGTCGCGTTCGCGGTCACGTTCGGGTTCGGCTGGTTGATGGAGCGCGGGCTGATCCAGTACCTGTACCACCGCCCGCTCGACACCCTGCTCGCCACCTGGGGCGTCAGCCTGATCCTGCAGCAAGTGTTCCGCCACGCGTTCGGCCCGAAGGACGTGACCGTGCCGACCGTCTCGTGGCTGCAAGGCGCGGTCGAGGTGCTGCCCGGCGTGAGCCTGCCGCTCTCGCGCTTGTTCATCATCGTGATCGCGCTGCTGGTCACGGCCGGTGTGTACCGATTGCTGTTCGCCACGCGCTTCGGCCTGTTGTTGCGCGCGGTGATGCAGAACCGCGCGATGGCCGGCGCCGCGGGCATCGACACCGAGCGCGTCGATGCGCTCACGTTCGCGCTCGGCTGCGGCCTGGCGGGTGTGGCTGGCAGCTCGTTCACGATGCTCGCCTCGACCGGGCCGGTGACCGGCCAGCAGTACGTGGTCGATACCTTCATCGTTGTCGTGTTCGGCGGTGTCGAGAGCCTGCTCGGCACGATTCTGTCGAGCTTTTTGATCGCGCAGATGCAGTCGACCTTCGAGTTCCTGATGTCGGGCTCGATGGCGAAGGCGACGATCCTACTGCTCGTCATCGTGGTGCTCTACTTTCGCCCGAACGGGCTGTTCGCATCCAAGGTGCGGCGCTGATGGACACGAGCGAGCGCAGTGCCGTGCTGCCCGTGCCGATCGATGTGGACGACGCGACGACGGGTACTGCGCAGCCCCGCGCAGCGCCCTGGTGGAGCCTGGCGCTGCTTGCGCTGCTGCTGGCCGTGGCGGTACCGCTCGCGCTCGACCCGTTTCGCCTCGGCCTCACAGCCAAGTACCTTTGCTTCGCCTTCGCGGCCGTCGGCATCGTGCTGATCTGGGGCTACGGCGGCATCCTGAGTTTGGGTCAGGGCATGTTTTTCGGCCTGGGCAGTTATGCCGTCGCGATGTTCCTGAAGCTCGAGGCGGCGTCGATCGCGGGCTCGGCCTCGGCGTTGTCACAGTTCTACGGATCGAGCCTGCCCGACTTCATGGTCTGGAACAGCATCGAGACGCTGCCGTGGTGGTGGGCACCGTTCGCTCACCTGGGCTTCGCGCTGGCGATGGTCGTGGTGCTGCCCGCGGTGGTCGCCTTCGCGCTCGCGTACGCGAACTTTCGCAAGCGCGTGGGCGGCGTGTACTTTTCGATCGTGACGCTCGCGCTGGCCGCAATTATGGCGATCGTGATCGTTGGCCAGCAGGGCACCACCGGCGGCATCAACGGCATCACCGATTTCCGCACCTTCGCCGGCCTGCCGCTCGATGGCGAGGGCCCGCGCCGCGCGCTGTATTTCATCACCGTGGCGCTGTTGCTGGCCTGCCTCGTGGTGGCGCGCTTCATCACCGCCAGCCGCTTCGGCCGCGTGCTGGTGGCGATCCGCGACCGTGAAGATCGGGTGCGGTTCTCGGGTTACGACCCGGCCTTGTTCAAGGCCTTCATTTTCGCCGTCGCCGCCGTGTTCACCGCAATCGGCGGCGCGATGTTCGCATTGAACGAAGGCCTCGCCTCGCCGTCGCTGGTCGGCATCGTTCCGTCCGTCGAGATGGTGATCTACGCGGCGGTGGGCGGCCGGCGCTCGGCAATCGGGGCGGTCTACGGCACGCTGCTCGTGCTGGCCGCGAAGACGTATTTCTCCGAGAACTTCCTTGCGTACTGGCAGTATTTCATCGGCGCGTTGTTCATCGTCGTCGTCGTCTTCATGCCGACGGGGCTGGCCGGGTTGGTGGAGCGCTTTACTGGCAGCGTGCGAGGCACCCAGCGATGAGCGCGATCCTCGAGGTGACCGGTCTGTCGGTGTCGTTCGACGGCTTCAAGGCGGTCGACGGCCTCGACTTCAGCGTCGAAGAGGACGAGCTCCGCTGCGTGATCGGCCCGAACGGCGCCGGCAAGACAACGCTGCTCGACATGATCTGCGGCAAGACACGGCCGAGTGCCGGCAGCATTCGATTTCGCGGCCGGGAGCTGACCGGGCTGATCGAGTACGCCATCACCCGTGCCGGCGTCGGCCGCAAGTTCCAGAACCCATCCACTTACGAAGACCTGAGCGTCCGCGAGAACCTCGAGATCTCGCACCCCGGCCGGCGCGGCATTGCCGGTTGCCTGTTCGCGCACCACAGTGCCGAGGTCGACGAACGCATCGAGTCGATCGCCGCCGAAATCCACCTCGCCGATCGGTTGCAGACCAAGGCTGCGTTGCTCTCGCACGGCCAGAAGCAATGGCTCGAGATCGGCATGCTGCTGATGCAGGAGCCGGCGCTGCTGCTGCTCGACGAACCGGTCGCCGGCATGAGCGCGCGCGAGCGAGAGGTGACCGCCGGGCTGCTTCAGCGCATCGCCAAGGGTCGTGCGTTGGTCGTGATCGAGCACGACATGGGTTTCGTCGGCAGCATCGCGCACCGCGTCACCGTGCTGCACCAGGGCCGGCTGCTCGCCGAAGGCCGCATGGAAGACGTGCAGCGCGACCAGCGCGTGATCGATGTCTACCTCGGCCAATGACATGCTGACCGCCCAGCACCTGAACGTCGCCTACGGGCAGAGCCATGTCATCCGTGATGTGAGCTTCAGCTTGCAGCAAGGCGAGACGTTGGCGGTGATGGGCCGCAACGGCATGGGCAAGACGACGCTGTTGAAGGCACTGATCGGCATGCTGCCGATCCAGAGCGGCAGCTTGCGCATCGACGGTACCGACCTCACCGGCCTGAAGAGCCCTGCGCGCGTGCGCGCCGGTCTGGGTTTCGTGCCGCAGGGGCGGATGATCTTTTCGCAGCTGACAGTGGAAGAAAACATCCTCGCCGGCATGGGCCACGCACTCGAGGGCGGCCACTCCACGGTGCCGCGCTGGGTCTACGAATTCTTCCCGGTGCTTGGCGAGATGAGCCAGCGCAAGGGCGGCAACCTGTCGGGCGGCCAGCAGCAGCAACTCGCGATCGCGCGCGCGCTGGCGGGTGACCCGAAAGTGCTGATCCTCGACGAGCCGACCGAAGGCATCCAGCCCTCGATCGTCAAAGAGATCGCGCGCACGCTGACGCGGCTGAAGGCCGAGCGCGGCTTCGCGATGCTGGTGTCGGAGCAGGCATTGAGCTTCGCGCTCGATGTGGCCGACCGGTTCTTGATCATCGAGCGCGGCGGATTCGTGTTCGAAGCGCGGCGCGGTGAGGTCGACGCCGCACGCATCCAGGCGTTCCTGGCCATCTGAGGGGCGCCGGCTCCCCATTCGTTTCTTCGTTCCCACCCTAAAGGAGATCAGCATGCTTCACGGCGATATTTCGAGCAGCAAAGACACCGTCGGCGTGGCCGTCGTCAACTACAAGATGCCACGCCTGCACAGCAAAGCCGAGGTGCTGGACAACGCGCGCGCCATCGCAAAGATGATCGAAGGCATGAAGGTCGGCCTGCCGGGCATGGACCTGGTGATCTTCCCCGAGTACAGCACCCACGGGATCATGTACGACTCGAAAGAGATGTATGACACCGCTGCCACCGTGCCGGGTGCCGAGACCGAAATCTTCGCTGAGGCCTGCCGCAAGGCCAAGGTGTGGGGCGTGTTCTCGCTGACCGGTGAGCGCCACGAGGAGCACCCGAACAAGGCGCCGTACAACACGCTGATCCTGATGAACGACCAGGGCGAGATCGTCCAGAAGTACCGCAAGATCATGCCGTGGGTGCCGATCGAAGGCTGGTACCCGGGCAATTGCACCTATGTGTCCGACGGGCCGAAGGGGCTGAAGGTCAGCCTGATCATCTGCGACGACGGCAACTACCCCGAGATCTGGCGCGACTGCGCGATGAAGGGCGCCGAGCTGATCGTGCGATGCCAGGGCTACATGTACCCGGCCAAGGAGCAGCAGATCACGATCTCCAAGGCGATGGCCTTCGCCAACAACACCTATGTGGCGGTGTCGAACGCCGCCGGCTTCGACGGCGTGTACTCGTACTTTGGTCACTCCGCGATCATCGGCTTCGACGGCCGTACCCTCGGCGAATGCGGTGAGGAAGAGATGGGCGTGCAATACGCCGCGCTGTCCAAGAGCCTGATCCGCGACTTCCGCAAGAACGGCCAGAGCGAGAACCATTTGTTCAAGCTGGTGCACCGCGGCTACACCGGTTTGATCAACTCGCGCGAAGGCGACAAGGGCGTGGCTGCGTGCCCGTACGACTTCTATTCGAAGTGGATCACCGACCCCGAAGGTACGCGCGAGATGGTCGAGTCGTTCACCCGCTCGACGGTGGGCACCGAGGAGTGCCCGATACCCGGCATCCCGAACCAGAAGGACATGGTGCATCGCTGATGACATGTTCCCCTCTCCCAACGGGGGAGGGAATCCACCATGAACGCACCCCATCACCCCGACCCGCTCGCGGCCTACCGCATCGCTGCCGAGCCCTACTACCGCAGCGTCGGCAACGAGCTGGCGTTGTTCGACACGGCGTTCGCGTTGCGCATGCCGCTGATGTTGAAGGGGCCGACCGGCTGCGGCAAGAGCCGCTTCGTCGAGCACATGGCGTGGCGGCTGGGCAAGCCGCTGATCACGGTGGCCTGCAACGAAGACATCACCGCCGGTGATCTCGTCGGCCGCTGGTTGCTCGACGCCGAAGGCACGCGCTGGCAGGACGGACCGCTCACCCAAGCAGCGCGCTTCGGCGCGATCTGCTACCTTGATGAAGTGGTCGAGGCGCGCGCCGACACGACCGTCGTGATCCACCCGCTGACCGACGCGCGGCGCATCCTGCCGATCGAGAAACTCAACGAATTGGTCCACGCGCACCCGGATTTCCAGCTGGTCGTCTCGTACAACCCTGGCTACCAGAACGTGATGAAAGACCTGAAGACCTCGACGCGCCAGCGCTTCGCGGCGATCGAGTTCGCGTTCCCGGGCGCCGCCATCGAGACCGAGATCGTCGCGCATGAATCCGGGCTGGCACCGGAGGCCGCCGCGAAGGTCGTGGCGCTCGGCGAGCGAACCCGCAGGCTCAAGGGCCACGGGCTGGACGAAGGTGCCTCGACCCGCATGCTGATTCATGCGGCTGCGCTGATGGCGCGCGGCGTCGACGCGATCACCGCGTGCCGCATGGCCGTAGTGCTGCCGGTGACCGACGACGCCGACATGGCGCAGGCGCTCGACGCTGCCGTCGCCGCATCGTTCTGATCGCGCCATGATGGAAGGGCCGAAGACCCACCGCAGTCCGCTGAATGCGCTGCGCGAAGCCCAGGTGCCCGACAGCGTCGTGATCGAAATCGAACGCTCGCGCCGCGTGCTCGAGGCCTCGCTCAGCGACGCAGCGACCGACACGCTCGCCGAGAACCTGGTCGAGCTGCGCATGCTCGGTGCCGACGCGCACCTGCTCGCGGCGATCGTGCAGCGCTTGTCGCTGCTGGCGCCGCGCCTGACCGGCCCGGGCGGCCTGACCGCCTGGCTCACGGCGGTGCGCGAGGTGGCACAACAGGCGCGCCACTGCACGCTCGCGCTGCTGGCCAGTTCGGAAGAAGTGCTGCGCCATGGCTCGCCGGCCGAGCTGCTGATGTGGGCCCGGCTCGGCCTGCGGCACGGGCAGGTGCGCGCGGGTGAGGGTGCTGGCGAGGGCGCGAGCGAGGGCGACACCGCGCTCGCCCATTTCGAGTTGCGTTCGCGCGAATCCACGCGCGCGATGGGCGGCGCAGAGCAGGGCGACGAGCGGGTCGATCTCGCGTCGAGCAAGGCCCGCCTCGAACACCTGCTGCGCGCCCTGTTCGACGTGTCACCCGCGCTGCTGGCGGTCGAGCACGGGCTGGCGACGCGGCGCCCGTTCATCTCCAATCTCGGCCTGCACCTGCCCGAGGCCGGGCGGGCGCTGCGCGGCCCGCTCGCGCGGCAGTGGTACGACGCGGCGGCCGCTCACGCGGCCGCGCATCTGCGCCATTCGACCCACCGCTTCGAGCGGGGCAGCCTGAAGCCGATCCAGATGGCGCTGGTCGGCGTGCTCGAAGACGCGCGGGTCGAGCTCGTCGCCATGGCCGAGCTGCCCGGCCTGCGCCGCCTGTGGCTCGGCTTCCACCACGCCGAGCCCGCGCACGGCAACAGCTTCGTCGTATTGATGCTGCGCCTCGCGCGCTGCCTGCTCGACCCCGCGCATGCCGACCCGCACCCGTGGGTCGTGAAGGCGCGCCGCCTGTTCTTCGAAGCGACCGACGGCGGCCGCGCGGCGGGGCTGCTGGCGCCCGCCGCGCTGCGTGACATCGCTTCGCGCCTGGGCAACGACATTGGCCAGATGCGGCTGCAATTCAACTACCGCGAATACGTCGTCGAGCCGGCGTACCGTGACGACAACGCCGTGATCTGGCTGCCCGACGAAGAGACGCAGGCGCAGCGGCAATCGGTCGCGGACGAGATGGCGGTGCCGCCCGACGATGTCGAGCCCGATGGTGAACAAGACCCCGACGACGATGATCCCTCGCCGCGGCCCCAAACGGTGACCGCGGGCGAGCGCGCGGCCGAACGGGCACCGATCGCGACCTGGCAATACCCCGAGTGGGACCGTCTGGTCGGCGACTACCGCAGTGCCTGGTGCACCGTGCTCGAAGGCCGCCCGGCGCGCGCCGACCCTCGCTTGCTGCAGCGCTGCGTCGACACGCATGCCGCGCTGCTGCTGCGGCTGGAGCGCGTGCTGCGGGCCGGGCGGCTGCGCGAGCGCGTCAAGTTGCGCGCACAACTGCGCGGCGACGAGCTCGACATCGACGCCGCGGTGCGCAGCGCGATTGATCGCCGTACCCACGGCGCGCCGGGCCAGAAGGTGCATCAACGTCTGGATCGCCGCGAGCGCGATGTCGCGGCGCTGGTGCTGCTCGACAGCTCGGCCTCGACGGCAGACATACTTTCGAGAAACGATGGCGCCGCGACCGGCGGCACCGTGCTCGATCTCGCGCGTGAAGCCGCGCTGCTGACGACACTGACGCTCGCGCGCGCCGGCGACCACTGCGCGATCCACGCCTTCGCATCGAACGGCCGGCACGAGGTGCGCTACGAGTTCGCGCTCGGCTTCGGCGAGCCGCTGGATGCCCTTGGCATCGCGCGCCTGGCGGGCGTGCGCAGCCGCCTCTCCACCCGCATGGGCGCGGCGCTGCGCCACGCGAGCGCACAGCTCGCGGCACAGCCGCAGCGCAAGCGGCTGCTCCTCTTCATCACCGACGGCGAGCCGCACGACATCGACGTCTTCGACCGCCGTTACCTGATCGACGACGCGCACCGCGCGGTGCTGGAGGCGGGGCGCCTCGGCGTCACGGTGTTTTGCGTCACCCTCGATCCGGCCGCGGACGACTACGTTCGCAGCATTTTCGGCGCCGGCAACTACCGCGTGCTCGACCGCATCGACAGCCTGCCGCGCATCCTGCCGGCGATGGTGTTGCGCTTGACGCGCTGACAGGCCCTTCACGATCGAGTGCGATCCACCCGCCCGCCACAGGGCTTCACCACGACAGGAGATCACGATGAGCGACGACAACCCCCTTGAGCCCGAGCCCGCACTCGAACCCGCCCCCCGGCGCGCGCCCGCGAAAGTGCACGCGCCGCACAACATCCACGCGATCGGCATCGGCCGCACGGGCGCGGCCTACATCGAAGCGCTGATCCGCACCGGTGAGATCGAAGACCTGCTCGCCACACCTGGCACACGCTTCGCGGCGCTGCTGATCGACATCGGCGACGACGACCTCCTGGTGCCCGGCGACTACGCCCGTTCGCTGAAGGCGCGGCTCAGGTCGCGCGGCATTTCCACCGACGGGTTCCACTACGAATCGCTGGCACTCGCGGTACCGGACCCGGCCGCGCTCGGAAAACTGCCCAAAGGCACGATGCTGCCAAAGGCCGGCGAACACATTCCGCGGGCCATTGCGAAAGCGATCTTCGCGCTCAACGCCGAGGCCGGCGAGGGCGCCCTGCAGCACTTTGCCGACCATGTGAAGGGCTCGGATGTGCCGTCGACCGTATTCCTGGCCTACGGCCTGGCCGGGGGCACCGGCAGCGGCATCGCGGTCGATCTGGCGCAGCGTCTTAAGGCCAAGCTGCCCGCGAGCGCGCAAGTCGTCGGTGTCGGCCAGCTCGCCCACAGCGGTGACGGCAACTACTTCAACAGCGCGGCGCAATACCAGGCGATCGACGCGGTCGATGCGGCGCTGCAGTCGAGCACCAATCCGTTCGGCGGCGGCTTCTTTGTGGTGGCCTCCGAGCAGAGTTGGCAGCGCTTGTCGGCCTACACCAGCACCGGGCTGAAGGAAGTCCGGCAGCGCTTCAAGCAGATGGTGACGAACCGCTTCGTCGCCGACTCGTTCATGCGCTTCGCGATGAGCGATGGCTCCGAGCACCTGCTGCGCGCCTTGCAGCCGGGCCGCGGCAAGTGCACGCTGTTCGACGTGGCCAAGCTCACCCACCCGGGCGTTCAGGTGCTGCCCGGCGAGGCCGGCTCAAAGTGGGACGCGGTGCTGCAGCAATGGATCGGCTTCGTGCCGAAATACTCGGGTCTGCGAGACAGCTTCAGGACCGACTACGCCGAGGTCCATGTGCACGCCTCGCACGACATGCAGACCGACATGATCGATGCCAGCCTGAAAGAGGTGATCGCCTCGCACTACCTGAACGGCGGCAAGGGCGGCAAGGCCAGTTACCTGTCGTTCCACAACGAGTTCTTCGATGTGCTCACGGCTTACGGCAACGTGATCCTGCCCGGCGCGTTGAAGGACGACTTCGCGGCCTACCCGGCTTCGAAGGCGAGCTTCGACAAGCTCGATGCGGCGGGGCGGCTGCTCGAGCAGGCCTGAGGTCTTGTCGCGGCGTTTCGAGCCACCGGATGTCACGCGAGGATGCCGTGCTCGGCCTCGACTCGCCGCGCGAAGGCCACCGCCACGCGGGTCGGCACCTCGCCGGACAACTCGGCCATCATGTCGACGAGGCGGGGTTCGGGCAGCGGTTGGCGGCGCGAGCCGCCGATCACGCGGTCGGTCAGCACGTTGGCGGCAGCCTGCTGGCGCACCAGCACATCGCGGATGTGGTCGACGATCTCTTCGGTGTCGGGCAGCATTAATTCGTCGCGGATCGCGACGAAGCACTCGCCGACATGGCCCGGGTTCGGCGCGCTGCCTTGTTGCACCGCGTCGAGGATCCAGTACAGGTTGATCAAGGTGTCTTTTTTCATGCGGGCTCCCGCTGCGTTGCATTGCATGGCCGGTGGTGAGCGAACCGCGTGCCATCCCTGCTTTGACGCAGGGTTACTTTCCGAGTAAAACATTATCTATCCGTGTTCTTCGGGCGAACAGTCATCCGGAGCGCGACCCACCAACCCAGCGGAGTCACTGTGAACCCGTCCCACCGATCCTCACCCGATTCCGACGCCGCGATCCGCGTGCGCGCGCTCGAAGCCATCCTGACCGAGAAGGGTCTGATCGACCCGAAGGCGCTCGACGCGCTGGTCGATACCTATGAAACCAAGATCGGTCCGCGCAACGGTGCCAAGGTGGTGGCGCGCGCCTGGGCGGACCCTGCCTACAAGCAGCGGCTGCTGACCGATGCCACGGCTGCGATCAATGAGCTCGGCTACTCCGGCTTGCAGGGTGAAGACATGGTGGTGCTCGAGAACACGTCCGAGGTGCACAACGTCGTCGTGTGCACACTGTGCTCGTGTTACCCGTGGCCCACGCTCGGGCTGCCGCCGGTCTGGTACAAGTCGGCGCCGTATCGCGCGCGCGTCGTCAGCGAGCCGCGCAGCGTGTTGAAGGAGTTCGGCACCGAGCTGCCCGAGACGGTCGAGGTGCGCACCTGGGACACGACCGCCGAGCTGCGCTATCTGGTGCTGCCCGAACGCCCGCCCGGCACCGAGCAGATGACCGAAGCGCAACTGGCCGAGCTGGTGACGCGCGATTCGATGATCGGCGTCACCCGCGCCGTCAAACCCTGAACGCGCGAGGAGCGAGCGATGAACGGAATCCACGACTTGGGCGGCATGCACGGCCTCGGGCCGGTGCTGCCAGAAGCAAACGAGCCGGTGTTTCATGAGGCATGGGAAGGACGCGCCTTCGCGCTGTTCGCTTCGACCTTCGTGTTCGCCGGCTACACCGTCGACGAGTTTCGCCACGCGATCGAGAAAATCGCCCCGGCGCACTACCTGGAATCGTCGTACTACGAGCACTGGATGTTCGCGTTCGAAGAGGCGCTGATGAATCGCGGTTTCGTCACGCGGGAAGAACTCGATGCGCGCATCGCGGAAATGACGGCGACCGCGCAGACGAACAAGAACGGAGGTCACTGATGCTTCTCACCCCCGAGATCGTGCCGGGCCTGTTGGCCACCGGTGCGTCGGCGCGCGTGGCCGAAGAGGTCGCGCCGCGCTTTCGCCAAGGCGACCGCGTGCGCATGCGCAACCACAACCCGGCCACGCACACGCGGTTGCCGGGTTACCTGCGCGGTAAGGCCGGTGTGGTCGAGCACGACCACGGTGTGTTCGCCTTCCCCGACACGCATGCGCACGGCCTGGGGCACAAGGCGCAACACTGCTACAGCGTGCGCTTCGGCGCACGCGAGGTGTGGGGGTCGACCGCCCCGGAACGCGACACATTGCGCGTCGATGTGTTCGACGACTACATCGAGACGCTCTGACGTGGACGCAGCCTCGCCGTTGCTCGCCTGCACCTTGCCGGCCGAGGTCGACGGCGAGCGGGTGTTCGCCGAGCCGTGGGAGGCCAAGGCCTTCGCGATGATCGTCACGCTCGCGCAGGCCGGGCACTTCAGCTGGGCCGAGTGGGTCGAGTGCTTCTCGAAGGAGGTGGCCGCGGCCGCTGCGGTCGAGGCGGCGGGCGGCACGCCGAAAACCTACTACGCGCAGTGGCTCGATGCGGCCGAGAAGCTGCTCGTCGGTAAGGGCTTGACCTCCGTCGCACAGCTGGCGGCGAAGCGGTTCGCGGTGGGCGCGGTCGGTTCGATGCACGTGTCGCGGTGAGCGCGTTGACCGGCACGAGGAATGATCCAAGAGCCGGCAAGATCCCGGTCACGATCCTCACCGGCTTTCTCGGCGCGGGCAAGACGACGCTGCTGAACCGCATCCTGCACGAGCGCCACAGCGAGCGCATCGCAGTGATCGAAAACGAGTTCGGCGAGACCGGCATCGACAACGACCTGCTGTTCGGTGGCGGCGCCGAGCAGATCGTCGAGATGAACAACGGCTGCATCTGCTGCACCGTGCGCGGCGATCTGGTGCGCATCCTCGGCGAGCTTCACGCGCGGCGGGCGGTGCGGCCGGATGCATTCCGCCGCGTCATCATAGAAACCACCGGCCTGGCCGACCCGGCGCCGGTGGCGCAAACCTTCTTCATCGACGACGAGGTCGCTGCGAACTACCGGCTCGATGCCATCGTCACCGTCGTCGATGCGCGGCATGCGCCGGCGCAGCTCGATGCCCACCATGAGGCGCAGGAGCAGGTCGGCTTTGCCGATCGCATCCTGCTGAGCAAGACCGATCTGGTGAGTGCCGTAGAAGCGCGCCAGCTTCGCGAGCGGCTGATCCGGATCAACCCGCGCGCGCCGATCACGCCGGTGCACTTCGGTGCCGCACCGATCGCCGAGCTGCTCGACATCGGGGGCTTTTCGCTGGACGCGATTCTCGCGATCGAGCCCGGCTTTCTGGGCGAAGACACGCACACCCACGACGATGCGATCCAGTCGTTCGCGTTCACCAGCACCACGCCGTTCGATGCCGACAAGCTGCAGGCCTTCTTTCGCGATCTGATCGCCGCGCGCGCGCCCGATCTGCTGCGCTACAAGGGCGTCGTCGCATTCGCGGGGCACGACGAGCGTGTCGTGTTCCAGGGCGTGCACATGACGATGAGCGCCGACGCGGGCCGCGCCTGGGCGAACGGCGAAGCGCGCGAATCGACGCTCGTCTTCATCGGCCGCGGCCTGCCGAAGGCGGCGCTGATCGGGCGCCTGAAAGCCTGCCTCACCAGCGAAAACAATTTTCCTTAGAAAATGTCTTGACATGATAGGCGAGACCGAATATTTTTCGTCCATCGCACGCAAGCGATCAGCAAACACATCGCGACGGCAGCAGCGCCGGGTGGCGGTCAGAGCAACAAGGCTCACCCCGGGGATTCGATTCCCGCGGTGGGCCTTTTTACTTCTTCTGAGGCATACCTTCCATGTCAGTCACTGCCGGGATCGATTTGATGCGGGGCCGCCCGACGCCCGCCCTCGGGACCACTGAAGCCAAGCTGCAGCAGCGCAAGCTCGACGCGCTGCGCTGCGGTGTGCACCGCGTGGCCGACCCCGAATCGCTGCCCTATGGCGTGCATTTGATCGGCATCGGCGGCGCGGGGACCGGCGTGGTCGAGCGGATGCTGCGCGACGCACCGGCCGATCTGCTCGCCACCCCGGGCTCGCGCTTGAGTGCGCTGGCCATCGACATCGGCAGCGGATCGCTCGCACGCGTGGATGCGCTCGCCGTCGGGTTCCCCGCCGATCGGGCGCAGATCGAGACGCTGGCCCTGGCGCTGCCGCAAGGCGATGCGCTGGCAAGCACGTTCGAACGCTACCGCGGCTTCCTCGAACTCGAGTACCCGCTGCTGCAGGGCAGCACCGCCTTCGAGCCGTGGCTCGACACGGCGCAGCCGCTGCCCGTTGCCGGTGAGCCGGTGCCGCGCGCGCTGGCGAAAGCGGTCTACGGCCAGGCCTACTACGAAGGCGAGCGCCCGATGGCGGCGGCGTTGAAGCGCTTCGCGGCCAGCACCAACGCGACGCAGGGCGACGCCGTCGTGTGCATCGTGTTCGGCCTCGGCGGCGGCACCGGCAGCGGCATCGCGCTCGATCTGGCGCGCCACCTCTCGACGGGGCTGTTCGGCCGCCGGGTGCTGGTGATGGGCGTCGGTATCGCGCCGTGCGAAGGCGACTTGGCCGAGCATCGCGGCGGCGCCGTGTTCTCAGTGCTGAACGAGCTCGACAGCCTGTGCGACGAGACGCAGAACCGCGGCGTGGTGCAGGCCTGCGGTGAGTTGTACAAGAACCCGTTCACGGCGGGCTTTCTGCTGGTGCCGCAACAGGCGGCGTTCGAGCAGGTGCGCGAACTTGCGGCCACGCACGCCCGCGTCGATCGCGAACTCGCAGCACTGTTGACGCAGCGCCATGGCGCGAACCTGTGGGAGGTGCTGCGCTTGCTGAACTGGGTGGCGGCGCCATCGACACAGCACTCGGCCGCGCGCACGCCCTGGGGCGCGAAGTGGATGCACTTGCTCGGCTTCGACGACGCGACCCGTGCCCCCGCGATCGCAGCGCCGGCGCTGGCGGCAGGGCTCGGCTTGCTGCCGGGCTATGCACCCGAGTTCATCGAGCTGCGCGCGGCCGAATCGGACGACGGTGCGCTCGCGTGGGCCGCTGCGCTCG
This sequence comes from Rhizobacter sp., assembly GCA_025350965.1. Classification (GTDB taxonomy): domain Bacteria; phylum Pseudomonadota; class Gammaproteobacteria; order Burkholderiales; family Burkholderiaceae_C; genus LMDS01. The sequence goes on along the minus strand of JANXWV010000008.1, from coordinate 25,476 downwards.
ATGCTACGTTCGCGCCCGATGCGGCCGCGACCGTCGCCGCCGGTGGTGCGGCCGGTTCGGTGCAGTTCGTGCTGCCGCGCGCCGCCAAGACCGATCTCGAGCTCTTCTTCGCGGCGCGCGAGGCTTACGACCTGCTCACCCCGGCCGAGCGTGTCGCGAGCCACGCCTTGCTGCTCGAACGCGGCGTCGTGCTGTGCGAACCCTCGACGCGCATCGAAGGCATGGCCGGTGCAGGTCTGAACGGCAGCGATGCCTGGGTCGGCGTGCCGCTGGAGGCAATGCGCGGCCCGGTGCTCGAACCGACCGAAGAGGTGCGTCATGCCGCTTGACTGGTCCGAAGTGAAACGCAAGTACGGCGACGGCTTCATGGTGCCGACGGTGGCCGGCGGCAAGTTCCTGAACGTGACGCATGTCGATGACGAGGCGATCCACATCGAGTCTCCGATCTGGAAGGCCAGGTTGCACCGTGTCAACCTCGAGAAAGGTGTGGCGCTTATCGAAGCCGGAACCATCTCGCGCGACCCCGGCCTGTTCGTCGAAGACTACATGCTGTATGTGGCCAACGAACGCGCCACCTCGGTCGCTCACGTGCTGCGCGACCTGCAGATCCTCGACCAGACCGAGACCTTCTCGATCCGTTGTTGAGGCTGCCACCAGTTCTTCGTGAGTCCCCCGTGGGGAGTTTCCCCATCCCTTCCGTTCCATCACAACGACAGGAGTTAGCGATGACGTCTTCCATCTACAACAGCGCCACCGGCGTTCAGGCACCGCACTGCCTGCATGCCATCGGCATCGGCCGCACCGGCGCGGTCTACATCGAGGCGCTGCTGCGCACCGGCGAGGCCGAGGATCTGCTGAGCGACCCGCGGGCCACCCTGGCCGTCCTGGTTGTCGACATCGGCGACCAGGACATGGGCGTCGTCACCGACTACGCCAACTCGTTCAAGAAGCGGCTCGAATCGCGCGGCATCCCGCTCGATCGTTTCCAGTTCCAGGCGATAGCGCTGCCGATCCCCGACAAAGACGAGTTCTTCGAGGGGCTGAACCGCACCCGCGAGTTCCTGAAGCTCGAATACCCGCGCTACTACTGGAACCCGAACTTCGAGTCCTATGTGCCGCACAAGATCAAGATGCCCGAGGCCGGCGGGCACATCCCGCGCGTCGTCGCCAAGGGCATCTACGCCAACGCCTATTACGCCGGCGAGCGCCCGCTCGACGTGGCGCTGCGCAAGTTCGTCGATCACGTCGAGAAGGCCGCGCTGCCCTCGATGGTGATGGTGGCCTTCAGCATGGCCGGCGGCACCGGCAGCGGCATGGTGGTCGACCTGGCGCGCCACCTGTCAAACGTCAAGCTCGGCCGGCGCATCCCGGTCATTGGCGTGGGGCAGTTGTCGCACAGTGGCGACGGCGAGTACTACAACAACCCAACCACTTACACGACGCTGAACGACCTCGACTGCATGCTCGACGACGACAAGAACGCCGGCGTCACCGCGGTCTGGGGCGATCTGTACCGCAGCCCGTTCACCGGCGGCTTCTTCGTCGTCAACCCCGAACAGAGCTGGGAGCGGCTGACGGCCTACACCACCACTGGCCTGAAGGAAGTGCGCCAGAGCTTCAAGCAGCTTGTCACCAATCGCTTCGTCGCCGATTCGTTCATGCGCTTCGCGGTACTCGACAGTGGCCGCGTTCTGTTCCGCGCGCTGCGCCCGGCCGGCTTCACCGGTGCGCCGCACGAGACGCTCTCGGCCAAGTCGCGCAACTGGACGCTGTTCGACGTCGCCAAGCTCACCCACCCGGGCGTGCAGGTCCTGCCCGGCGAAGCCGGCTCGAAGTGGGACTCGGTGATGGCGCAGTGGATCGACTTCGTGCCCAAGTACAGCGGCCTGAAAGACGGTTTCAAGACCGACTACGCCGAGGTGCACGTGCACGCGTCGCGCGACATGGGCTTCGAGCTGCTGAGCAAGGGCTTCAAGGACATGATCCACAAGCAGTACCTGCTGCCCGACGACTCCACCTACCAGACCTACAACCACGAGTTCTTCGACGCGCTGACGGCGTACGCCAACGTCATCCTGCCGGGGGTTGCGAAGACCGACCTGACCTCGTTCTGGGGCAGCCAGAAGAACTACGACGCACTCGAGTGGGAAGCGAAGCTGTACGAGCACGCCTGGCTGATCGACATCGGCCCGATGCTGTCGGAGCCGGCGATCCGCTTCGAAGGCATGGCCGGTGAATGCATTTGGGGCTGCGCGTGCTGGGTGGTCGTTCCTTACGACCAGCTGCGCGGGGACAAGCTGCCGCCGCCGAACCGCAAGGTCATCATGGAAGAGGGCATCGCGATGATGACCAAGACCGTGGTCAAGACACCGGGTGGCGACGCGAAGAAAAAAGAGAAGGCGCACGCTTGATCGGTGGGTCCCTCTCCTCTTCGGGGAGAGGGACCCACGATATTCCTCTCGCCCCGCAGCGATTGTTTTTCTGGCCGAGCAGTACCCACCATGGACGACTCCATTCGCCCTTATCTGATCGAGCGCGAGCCTTACTACCGCGCCGCCAGTGACGAAATTCTGCTGTTCGGCGCAGCCATCGCGCGCGGCCTGCCGATGATGCTCAAAGGGCCGACGGGCTGCGGCAAGACGCGCTTCGTCGAGCACATGGCGTGGCGCTTGAAGTTGCCGCTGATCACGATGGCGTGCAACGAAGACATGACCGCGTCCGACCTCGTCGGGCGGTTCCTGCTGGATGCGCAGGGCACCGTCTGGCACGACGGGCCGTTGACGCTCGCGGTGCGCCATGGTGCGATCTGCTACCTCGATGAAATCGTCGAGGCGCGGCAGGACACGACGGTGGTGATCCACCCGTTGACCGATGGCCGGCGGATCCTGCCGCTCGACAAACGCGGTGAGCTGGTCCGCGCGCACGCCGACTTTCGCCTCGTGGTGTCTTACAACCCCGGCTACCAGAGCGCGGCGAAAGACATGAAACCATCGACGCGCCAGCGTTTTGGCGCGATCGACTTCGATTTCCTGCCCCGCGAGACCGAGATCGAGGTCGTGACGCACGAGAGCGGCATCGCCCCCGAACTGGCGGCACGACTCGTCAAGATCGCCGAGCAGTCGCGCGCTTTGCGCGGCCGGGGGCTGGACGAGGGCATCTCGACCCGCATGCTGGTGCATGCCGGCGGCCTGATCGGCGAGGGCATCGCGGCCCATGACGCCTGCGCGCTGGCGATGACGGTGCCGCTGACCGACGATCGCGATCTGCAGAGCGCGCTCGCCGGGTTCGTCGAAGCGCAGTTTGGGCCGCGCGCATGAGCATCGCTGAAGGGCCGCTCGCCGCGCGCCGGCTCGGCGTGCTGCGAGTGGTCGACCCCGACGCTCACGCCGCGTTGACGGCAGTGCTGCCCCAGCTCGTCGAATTGCTCGGCAACGAAGAGAACGTGGCCATGCTGGCCGACCTGCTGGGCCAGGTGGCGGCCGAGGCGCCCGATGCGGCGCTGGCGTTGGCAGGCAGGCTCGACGGCATTCCCGACGCGCTGGTCGACCCGACCGGCCTGCGCAAGTGGGCGGTGCACGGCCTGCAGCGCCACCGCGACGATGCCGCACGACGCCTCCACTTCTTCATGCACGAAGATCCGCTGGTCTTCACCGACCGCCGCACCGAGCACGACACGGCGCACCTGCTGGGCCGCCGCGAGGCCTTGCTGCACTACCTCGCCGGCTTCGGCGTCGAAGGCTATCGCATCGAGTTGCACGAGCCGCAGGCCGCGTCGCTGACACCGCCTTCCTTGAACGTGGGCTCTGACAAGGTGATCCGCTTTCCGCGTCGCTGCGTCGGCGCAGCGGCCTGGCAGCGCGATGCGCTGTACCGCGCCGGCATCGCCCATGTCGCGGCCCACCTGCGCCACTCGCCGTTGCCGCGGCCCGCCGGCTCCCGGCGGCCGATGCTGCTGGCGATGATCGCGCTGGTCGAGGACGCACGCGTCGAGCGGCTGATGACGCAGGAATTCCCCGGCTTGCACGGCCTGTGGGGCATGTTCCAGTCCGCCGGCCGCGAGACCAGCGGGTTCGAGCTGGCCGGCCTCGCGGCGCGGCTGACGCGGGCCCTGCACGATCCGGCGTACGCCGACGGCAACACCTGGGTCGAGACCGGCCGGCGCCTGTTCGAGGAAGCCGCGGCACTCGACTTGCGCGATGCGGCCGCGTTCGAGCGCGTCGGCCGCACCTTGGCCATCGGCATCGAGAAGATGCGCCTGCCGCTGCCTGCGGACTACCGTCCGCAGCCGGTCTACCGCGACGACAACGCGCTGTTGTGGGACTTGAACGCGACGCTGCCCGAAAACGAGCGTGTCAGCGTCCAGCTCGAAGACGTGGAGTTGCGCCCCCGGGGCGAACTGCCACCCGAGGTGCCGCAGATCGATGTGGACATGCGCCGCCGCACGCGCCACCCGGAATGGGACCACCGCCTCGAGGCGCTGCGCGACGGGTGGGCCACCGTGATCGAGCCGCCGCTGCGCGCACGCCACAACGACCACGCGCCGATCGCACCACGGCCGCAGCCGCGCGTTCACGGCCAGCACCGCACGCCCGACCGCGCGATCCGGCTGAACAAGCTGACCGAGGGCGACGAGCTGGACCTGAACGCGGTGGTCGACAACGCGATCGAGCTGCGCACACGCGGCGTGCCGGACGGTCGCGTGTTCCGCCGCCACGGCCGCCGCCGGCGGTCGAGTGCGATCGTCGTGCTGATGGACCTGTCGGAATCGACCGGGCGCTTCGTTCCTGGCAGCTTCACCACCGTGATCGACATCGAGAAGCGCGCCGCCCGTGTCGTCGTCGATGCGCTGGCTGGCGATGCCGATCGGGTCGCACTGCACGGCTTCGCGTCGAACGGCCGGCACCAGGTGCACTACCAGCCCATCAAGGATTTCGACGAACCGTTTGGCGCCGAGCAGCAGGCGCGACTCGCGCAGGTGCAGGGCGGGCTGTCCACGCGCATGGGCGCGGCCTTGCGCCATGCCAGCGCCGCGCTCGCGCAGCAGACGGCCGACCACAAGGTGATCGTGATGTTGACCGACGGCGAGCCGTCTGATGTGGACGTGGTCGAAGACGACTACCTCGTCGAAGACGCGCGCCACGCGGTGGTGGGCGCCGCAGCGCGCGGCATCCGCACCTTCTGCGTCACGCTCGACGCGCAGGCCGACGGCTACGTGCGCCGCATCTTCGGCGCACGCAACTACCTGATCGCCGATCGCGCCGCCAGCTTCGCCGGCTACACCGGGCAGGCGCTGGTGAAGCTGATCGCTCAATGACCCTGAAAAGAAGGACCCCGTGATGAATGCCCTTTCCACGCCTGCGAAGATCCCCGTCACCGTCATCACGGGCTACCTCGGCTCGGGCAAGACGACGCTGCTGAACCACATCCTGACCGGCCAGAAGGAGCGCAAGGTCGCGGTCATCGTCAACGAGTTCGGCGAGGTCGGCATCGACGGCCAGCTGATCGAGCAGGACAGTGACGAACAGCTGATCGAGTTCAACAACGGCTGCCTGTGCTGCACCGTGCGCGGCGACCTGGTCGAGACGATCGGCAGGCTGCGCGAACGCGCCGGTGAGCTCGATGCGATCCTGATCGAAACCACCGGCATCGCCGACCCGGCACCCGTGGCGTCGACCTTCTTCGTTTCGGAAGAAGTGCGCGCCGGCACGCGGCTCGACTCGTTCATCACCGTGGTCGACGCGATCAACCTCGAGAAAAACCTGGACCAGAGCGTCGAGGCGCAGGAGCAGGTGGCGTTCGCCGACATCATCCTGATCAACAAGACCGACCTGGCGAGCGAGGAGCAGCTGCAACGCATCGAGCGCCGCGTGCGCACGCTGAACCCGCTGGCACGGCTGCACCGCACCGACCACAGCGTGATCGGTCTCGGGCAGATCCTGAACGTCAACGCGTTCCAGCTCGAGGCCAAGCTGCAAGTCGACCCGGCGTTCCTCGACGACCATGAACACGAGCACGACCCGGCGATCGCGAGCTTCGTGCTGCGCGAGTCGCGCCCGATCGACATGAACCGCTTCATGTCGTGGATCTCGCAACTACTGCAAGAGCAGGGCGACGCGGTGCTGCGCACGAAGGGCGTGTTCAACGCCGCGAGCTTCGGCGAGCGCGTGGTGTTCCAGAGCGTTCGCATGCTGACGACGATGAGCCGCTTCGACGCCTGGAAAGCGGGCGAGGCGCGGCAAACCGAGTACGTCGTGATCGGCCGCCACCTGGACCAGGCGATGTTCGCCGAAGGCCTGAGCCGGTGCGTTGCCTCCTGACATTTGACTTCCACGCGAGGAGCCTTCATGGACACCGAACTGCTCTCCTTCTCGGGCCTCGTGCTGATGTTCGTGCTCGGGCTGCGCCACGGCCTGGACCCGGACCACATCGCCTGCATCGACGGCCTCACCTGGCGCGCGCTGAACCACGAGCACGGCCACGCGCACTGGATCGGCACGCTGTTCGCGATCGGCCACGGGCTGCTCGTCACCAGCATCGCGGTGGGCGTCAGCAAGCTCACGCACACGCTGTCGGTGCCCGACACGGTCGTCGTCGTCTTCGGCTGGATTCCGACCGCGCTGCTGCTGGTGGTGGGCACGCTGAACCTGCGGCTGCTGTTGTCGCGAGCGGCCGGCTACGCGCCCACCGGCTGGAAGCTCAAGCTGATTCCGCAGCGGCTGCGAAACCATTCGAGCCCGTGGGCGGTGATCGTGATCGGCGTGCTCTTCGCCACCGTCTTCGACACCGCGACGCAGGCCTCGGCCTGGGGCTACGTGGCCAGCAACAAGGGCGGCGGCGTGTTCGCGGCCTTTCTCGCCGGCCTCGTGTTCACGCTCGGCATGGTGATCACCGACACACTCGACGGCCGGCTGATCTGCCGCGTCAGCCGCAGCACCGACGGCGTTGCCGCTGGCGCGCGTTACCGGCGCGTGCTCGGCTGGTTGATCGTCGCGATCTCGTACGGCGTAGCGGCCTACAACATCGTCAAGGCGATCGTGCCGCAGATCGAACTCGACGAGATGGCCTTCTCGCTCGCCGGTGCTGCACTGATCGTGCTGATGGCGCTGATGTGGGCGTGGGTCGCGCACCGGCGCGCCGCCGGCCACGACACCTGGGTGGCATGACCCGAATTTTCTTGTTCGTCCATTCCCTTCAACACCCGTCTCTCGAGGAGTTCACATGAGCATCGACATCGGCCAGCCCCTGCCCACCGCCACGTTCAAGTCCATGAACGCCAGCGGCATTCAAGACATCACCACCGACGCGTTTTTCAAGGGCCGCAAGGTCGCGCTGTTCGGCCTGCCCGGCGCCTACACGCCGGTGTGCTCGGCGAGCCACCTGCCGGGCTACGTCGAAAACTACGGGAAGCTGCGCGCGGCGGGCTTCGACGAGATCGCCTGCGTGTCGGTCAACGACCCGTTCGTGATGGACACCTGGGGCAAGTCGCTCGGTGCAGAAGGCAAGGTCACGATGCTGTGCGATGCCGACGGGTCGTTCACGAAGGCGATCGGCCTGGTTGCCGACCTGGCGAAGTTTGGTCTGCCGGGGCGCTCGGAGCGCTATTCGATGGTGGTCGAAGACGGCGTCGTCAAGACGCTCGAGGTCGAGAAGACCGTGTTCGATCACGATGGCACCAGTGCCATGTGCATGTTGAAGAACTGAGTGCCGTCATGAGCCCCGCCCGGCCGCCCGAAGGGGCTTGCACCGCAGTGCGCAGCACGAAGGTCTTCCAATGAGCCCGCAGGAAGCAGTGGAGCTGCTGCGCCGCACCGGCTGTGTGGTCGCGGTGGTCTCGAGCTCGGTCGCGAACGCCCAGGAGGCGGTCACGCTCGAACGCGTGGTCGTCAACGGCGGGCGCTCGGCCAACCTGGTCGGCGTGGCCGACTCGGCCACCGAAGGCACGATCAACGCGAAGCAGCTCGCGACCCGCCCGCTGCTGCGGCCGGCCGAGGTGCTCGAGTCGGTGCCAGGGCTCACCGTGACGCAGCATTCGGGTGACGGCAAGGCGAACCAGTATTTCCTGCGCGGCTTCAACCTCGACCACGGCAGCGACTTCGCGTCATACGTCAACGGCATGCCGATCAACAACGGGTCGCATGCCCACGGCCAGGGTTACATGGACCTGAACTTCCTGATTCCCGAGCTGATCAGCACGGTGCGCTACCGCAAGGGCACCTACAACGCCGAAGACAACGCTTTCGCGGTCACCGGCGTCGCCTATGTCGACTACGCGCGTCGCCTGCCCGAGGCGATCGTCGATCTGACGGTCGGCCAGCACAACTACCGTCGAGCGCTCGGCGCTGGCAGCCTGAAGCTGAACGACGAGTTCACGCTGCTCGGCGGCATCGAACTCGGTAGCACCGACGGCCCCTGGGAGCAGCCCGAGAAGCTGCACAAGGTGAACACGACGTTGCGGCTGTCGTCGGGCAGCGCCGCGAACGGGTTCTCTGCCACCGCGATGACCTACGTCTCGCGCTGGATCGCCACCGAGCACGTGCCCGAGCGCGCGATCACCAGCGGCGAGATCGGCCGCTACGGAACGCTTGGAGCCACCGATGGCGGGCAGACCTATCGCCACAGCCTGTCGGCAGACTGGGCGCGCACCGGTGACGCCGGCGGCACGCGGGCCAACGGCTATGTGGTCGGCTACGGACTGAACCTGTTCTCGTCGCCCTCTGGCGTACAGGACCCGCAGCACGAGCAGGAAGACCGGCGCACGATCTTCGGCGGCGCCGTTTCGCACAGCATGGGGCTGGGCGCGGCGCTGTTCGACACCGAAGCGACGCTCGGGCTTCAATACCGGCGCGACCGGATTCCTCGTGTCGGCCTGTTCAACACTGTCGAACGAGTTCGGACCGAGACCGTGCGGCAAGACAAGATCGACCAAAGCGCCATCGGCGTCTACGTAGAAGCCAGAACGCAGTGGTTGCCCTGGTTTCGCAGCACGCTCGGCGCGCGCTTCGACTGGCTGTACGGTAGTGTTTCGTCGATCGGTGGGCCTTTGAATGCAGCCAACGGCGGCACGGTGCGCGCCATGCAGGCGAGCCCGAAGATGGCGCTGGCGTTCGGGCCGTTCTCGGGCACCGAGTTCTACGTCAACTGGGGCCGGGGCTTTCACACCAACGACTTCCGCGGGGCCACCTCCAGCGTCAGCCCGGTCGATGGCAGCCCGGTCGAGAAAGTCCGTCCGCTGGCCAAGGCGACGAGCGCGGAAGTCGGCTTGCGCGCGCGCCCGTTGCCGGGCTGGAACACCGCGCTGTCACTGTGGAAGACCGAGCTCGCGTCCGAGCTGGTCTTCATCGGCGACGAAGGCGTGACCGAACCGAAGGGCGCCTCGCGCCGCAGCGGCATCGAATGGTGGAACGACTATGCGCCGACCCCCTGGTTGACCATCGATGCCGACCTGGCCATCTCGCGCGCCCGCTTCGTCGAGGCGAGCAATGGCGGCACGAAGGTGCCCAACGCGATTCCGCTGTCGGCCTCGATCGGTGTCTCGGTCGATGCCCAAGGCGCGTGGTTCGGTGGGCTGCGCTTGCGCTACATCGGTGCCTACCCGCTGGAGGAGACCGGCACTCACAAGTCGACCGCGTTCCTGACCACGAACCTGAAGGTTGGCTACCGGATCAGCCCGAGCCTGCGCGCCAGCTTCGATGTGCTGAATCTGTTCGACCGCCGGGCCAACGACATCGAGTACTGGGGCACTTCGTGCACGCGCACGGAAGGCCCGGGCTGCAATGGGGGCGACGGCTTCGACGGCAAGCTGGTACACCCGCTCGAGCCGCGCACGTTTCGCGTGTCGGTGCGGGCGAGCTTCTGAGCCCGATGACCCGTCCGCCGAAGCCGAATATCGTCGCCTACCGGCGCCACCTGCTGGTGTGCACCGGGCGGCGCTGCGTCGAGGACGGCATGGACGCCGCCGCGCTGAACGACCTGGCCCGGCGCCTGACGGCCGCCGGTGTGCTCGGCGAGGGCGCCGTGCGCGTCAAGCCGAGCCGTGTGGATTGCCTCGGCGTCTGCGGCAGCGGACCGATCGTTTGCGTTCAGCCCGACGGCGTGTGGTACTGGAGCGTCACGTCGCACGAAATGGATCGCATCATCGAGCAACACCTGATTCAAGGCCGCGCGGTGGACGACCTGGTGTTCCACCGCGGTCCGGTCATGCCGGAGGCCGAACCATGACGCGCACGCTGCCGGGCGACCCGGCGCCGGTGTACGAGATCCACGTCTTTTGCTGCATCAACGAGAGGCCACCGACGCACCGCCGTGGTTGCTGCGCGAGCAAGAACGCCGAGAGCCTGGGCAACTACATGTGCCGCCGCGCCATGGTCACCGCCGCCGACCGGCGCGTCCGCATCAACCTGTCGGGCTGCCTGAACATGTGCGAGTACGGCCCCGCAATGGTGATCTACCCCGAGGGCATCTGGTACCACTACGAGACCGAGGCCGACATCGAGGAAATCATGAACCGGCACGTGATTCGCGGCGAGCGCGTGCAGCGCCTGCTGATCCGGCCCGACCCCTCGAAGCTGCACCGGTGAGACGGCTCTGCCGTCGGAGCGACACCGATTGCTTGGCGCCGCGGGTTGGGATCAGTTCGGTCGTGAGCGGTCGATGAAATTCTCAAGCAGCTTCTTGAGTTGCTGCGTCTTGCGCGGGCCGAGCGCCTCCTCGATCTCATTGTGGTGGGCGTCGACGCACTGCTTCAGCCGTGCCACGGACCTCAGGCCCAGGTCGGTGATGAAGACCAGCACCCGCCGGCTGTCCTGCTCGTCGGCCGCACGCTGGACAAGTGCGCGCGTCACGAGTTTGTCGACGTTCTTCGTCAGCGCCGGGCCGTTCATCAGCACGCGTTCGGCGAGGTCACCCATCGAGCGTCCTTGCTCGTCGGACAGCACGTGAAGAATGCGCCAGTGTTCTTCGGTGAATTCGTCGTCGTGGATCGCTTGGGTCAGGCCGATGCGCATCTGTCGCTGGGCCGAAGCGAGCAGGAAAGCGAGGTAGTGGGAGAGGTCTTGTTCCGGCATGATTTTTGCAATGATCCGCATTGAACCGGTGGTGCGTCTGACATACGATTCTAGAGCGGGTTCGTTCCGTGGAAAGTGTTTCGGTGGCGGATCGTGCGACGTTGTGCGCGAGTCGGCCATCGACGGTGATCTCATCTGCGTTTCCACAGGAGGTGGTATGCGGCTCCTTACTCCCTTTTCCCCGAGTGCCGGGCATCGCCTCAACGCTGGCCCGCTTGCGGTGCGCCGCTCGTCTGCCCCGCGCGAGGTGTTCGTTCCCGCCGTGCGCAATGCCAGCACGGTGCGCGTGGCGCTGTGCGTGCCGCTGCGCGGCTCCGAAGGCATCTGGGGCCCGTCTTGCATCGCGTCGGCCGAACTGGCGACTGCCGAGTTGAACGCGGTGCGCGGCATCATCGGCCGACCCTGCGAGTTGCTGACGATCGACGCATCGGAGCAATCGGCCGATATCGGCGACACGCTCGCGGATCTGGTCGACAGCGGTGAGGTCGACGCGCTCGTGGGCATGCATATCAGTTCGGTTCGCCAGCGCATCACGGCGGCCGTGGGCGGCCGGCTGCCCTACGTCTACACCTGCCTGTATGAAGGCGGCGAATCGACGCCGGGCCTGTATGCGATCGGCGAAACCGCAGGGCGGCAGTTGCGCCCGTCGATTGCCTGGCTGGCTACGCAGCGTCGGCGCAAGCGCTGGATGCTGGTCGGCAACGACTACGTCTGGCCGCGCGTCTCGCACGAGATCGCGCGCCGCTGCGTGGCGGAGTCGCATGGCGAGGTTGTCGCCGAAGCCTTCGTGCCGTTCGGGACCGACGACTACTCGCAGGTCTTTGACACCTTGCGAAAGCAGCGCTGCGACGCGGTGCTGGTGTCCATCGTCGGGCAGGACGCAGTCGAGTTCAACCGGGCTTTCGCGAGCGCAGGCCTGCAGCGCACCGTGCTGCGGCTGTCGTGCGCGATCGAAGAGAACCAGTTGCTCGCGATCGGTGCCGACTGCACCGAAGACCTGCACGTGGCGCTGGGCTATTTCGCCGCGCTCGACACCGCTGCCAACGGCTCGTTCAAGGAGCGCTATTACGGCCGCTTCGGCAGCCGCGCACCGACGCTGAATTCGATCGGCGAGTCGCTCTACGAGGGCCTGCATTTCCTCGCCGCGCTGCTCGAGGAGGTCGAAGGCACGCGACGCGGCAGGCCCGCGCGCGTGCGCGGCCCGCTCGCCTACCCGAGCGCGCGCGGGGCGTTGCATGCCGGGGCCGGCGTCAACCACGCGCCGATGCACCTGGCGCGCGCCGAGGGGCACTTGTTCAAGGTGATCGCGCGGCTGTGAGGCGGACGCCGAACTTGCGTCGCCCGCATTTACTTTCCAAAGCAAAGAAAATCTTGACGCGCGCAGAGCGGCGGAGCAGACTTCGCAACGCGTTATTCCCCGCGCGTTTCAGGAGATTTTCATGGCCGTCAAGCGCCCCACGCTCGCCCAGTTGCAGCAGATCGCCAGCAGCCTGGGCATGCACCTTACTGACGAACACGCCAGCACCTATCTGGCCTTGCTCCAACCCAATTTCGATGCCTACGACCTGATCGATTCTCTGCCCGACCACGTGCCCGCGGTGACCTATACGCGCACTGCCGGTCACCGCCCCGACGCTGAAGAAAACAAGTACGGCGCTTGGTACGTGAAGTCCACCATCGAGGGTGCCCCCAAGGGCAAGCTGCTCGGCAAGACGGTGGCGATCAAAGACAATGTCTGCGTGGCTGGCGTGCCGATGATGAACGGCGCCTCGACGATGGAAGGCTATGTGCCGGATGTCGACGCGACGATCGTCACCCGGCTTCTCGACGCCGGCGCCACGATCGTCGGCAAGGCGGTGTGCGAATGCTTCTGCTTCTCGGGCGGCTCGCACACCAGTGCGTCGGGGCCGGTGCACAACCCGCGTCGCAGGGGTTACTCGGCCGGCGGGTCTTCGTCGGGCAGCGCGGCACTGGTGGCCGCCGGTGAAGTCGACCTGGCGATCGGCGGCGATCAGGGCGGCTCGATCCGCATGCCCGCGGCGTACTGCGGCGTCTACGGCATGAAGCCCTCGCACGGGCTGGTGCCCTACACCGGCATCATGCCGATCGAAGTCACCATTGACCACACCGGCCCGATCACCGCGAACGTGGCCGACAACGCGTTGATGCTGGAGGTGCTGGCCGGCCCCGACGGCCTCGATCCGCGTCAGCACGCCGGACGCGAAGCGCAGCCGTATACCGAGTTGATGAAGGGCGGCGTGAACGGCCTGCGGATCGGCATCGTCACCGAAGGCTTCGGCTGGGACAACTCGATGCCGGCCGTCGATGCGCAGGTGCGCAAGGCGGCGAGGCGTTTCACCGAACTCGGCGCGCGCGTCTCCGAAGTGTCCGTGCCGATGCACCGCATGGGCCTCGCGATCTGGCTGCCGGTGGCGGCCGAGGGCGCCACGCAGCAGATGATGAAAGACAACGGACACGGCTTCAACTGGAAGGGCCTGTATGTCACCAGCATGATCGACTGGCACGCCGGCTGGAGGGAGCGCGCCGATGAATTGTCCGAGCCGCTGAAGCTGACGATGGTTCTCGGCGAATACTTCATCAAGCACTACCACGGCCGCTTTTACGCCAAGGCGCAGAACCTGACGCGCCAGTTGACGCAGGCCTACGACGATGCGTTCAAAGACTTCGATCTGCTGCTGATGCCCACCGTGCCGCTCACCGCCACCAAGCTCCCGGCCGCCGACGCCTCTATCGAGGAGAACGTGGGCCGCGCACTCGAAATGCTGGCCAACACCGCGCCGTTTGACAGCACCGGCCACCCTGCGATGAGCATTCCGTGCGGGCTGGCGGGCGGGCTGCCGGTGGGCATGATGCTGGTCGGCCGGCGCTACGAAGAGGGCACGATCTACCGCGGTGCCTACGCGTTCGAGCAGGCCGGGGACTGGCAGTCGATTTGAAGCCCAACCGGCTGGCACGAGAGACCAGCCCCTACCTGCTGCAGCACGCGCACAACCCGGTCGATTGGTATCCCTGGGGCGAAGAGGCGTTTGCGAAAGCGCGCGCCGAAGACAAGCCAATCCTGCTGTCGGTGGGCTACGCCACCTGCCACTGGTGCCACGTGATGGAGCGCGAATGCTTCGAGGACGCCGGCATTGCGCAGCAACTTGCCGAGGGCTTCGTCGCGATCAAGGTCGATCGCGAGGAGTTGCCGGATGTCGATCAGGTCTACATGCGCGCGCTGCAGGCTTTGAGCGGACGGGGCGGGTGGCCGATGAACCTGTTCCTCACGCCGCAGCGCCTGGCCTTCTTCGGCGGCACCTATTTCCCGCCGCTGCCGCGCGCCGGAGCGACCAGTTTCCCCGAGGTCTTGAAGGCCGTGAGCGATGCCTGGCGTGATCGGCGATCCGGCATCGAGGGCCAGGCCCGCGAGCTGCTCGCCCGCCTGCATGGCAGCACCGGCGCCGCGCCACAAGCACCGAGCGAAGGGCTGCACCGACGCGCGGTCGCCGATATCTCGCGCTACTTCGACGACATTCATGGCGGCTTCGGTCAAGCGCCGAAATTTCCGCAGGCGCCGCTGCTGCAGTACCTGCTCACCCTCGCTGCCGGAGGCGAAGACCACGCTCGAACGATGTTGATGGCCACCCTGGGTTCTATGGCAGGCGGTGGCCTGTACGACCACGTCGGTGGCGGCTTCGCGCGCTATTCGACCGACGCGCGCTGGCACGTGCCGCACTTCGAGAAGATGCTCTGCGATAACGCGCAACTCGCGCGCGTCTGTGCCGGCGCCTTCCGGCTGACGGGCGACGATCGCCTGCGCTTCGTCGCCGAAGACACGCTGGACTACCTGCTGCGCGAGATGCACCCGGCTGCGAGCCCAGCCGCCTTCAGCTCGGCGCAGGACGCCGACGCCGAGGGCGTCGAGGGCAAGTTCCATGTCTGGACGCGGGCCGAGTTCGATGCCGTCCTCGGCCCCGATGCCCAGGCCGCAGCACGCCTGTACGGCGTGACGGCGTCGGGCAACTGGGAGCACGGTCAGAACGTGCTCGAACGGCGACACGCTGCGACACTGCGCGCCGAACTCGGCCTGAGTCCGGACACCTTCGACGCGTGGGAGCGATCGGTCCGCCAGCGCCTGCGGGCCGCGCGCACCGAGCGCGTTCGGCCGATCACCGACGACAAGGTGCTCGCCGACTGGAACGGTATGGCGCTGCGCGCGTTGGCCGAAGCCGGACGCTTGCTGGTGCGTGACGACTTCGTGCAGGCCGCCCGACAGCTCGCGCAATTCATGCTGGCGACGATGGTACGAGATGGTCGCGTCCACCACGTGTGGCGTAACGGCATCTTGCGCGGCGAGGGCTATCTGGCCGACCACGCGCAACTCGGGCTCGGCCTGGTCGAGCTGCATGCCGCCACCGCGGAGCCCCATTGGTTGGTGGCTGCATCCGACATCTGCAGTGCCATGCTGCTGCGCTTTCACGATGCGGACACAGGCTTCTTCGACACCGAATCGGAGCAGCTGCCGCTGCTCGCCCGGGAACTGCACGACGGTGCCGTGCCGTCCGGAACGGCGGCGGCCTGTGAGTTGCTGCTGCGTCTGGCCGGCGCCGGTGGGCGCGATGATTGGCACGACATCGCCCGCGCTGCACTGATGCGTCACGGCGGCTTGATGGATGACGCGCCCATGTCCGTCCCGGCGCTGCTGCACGCGAGTTTGCTGGCCGAGCACGGCGCCCATCTGGCGGTGCCGTCGGGGCCGCGCAGCGAGGGCCTCTGGGCGCAGGCCCGATCTGCCTTCATGCCGCTCGTCACGGCCATCAGCGGCCTGTCGGGATCCCTTCCTTCGCTCGAAGGGCGCATCGTGGGCGAGGCCTATTTGTGTCGGCACGGCCGATGCGAATTGCCGGCTCGCTCGGTCGAGGCGCTGCGAGAGCAGTTCGCACGCACGCAGGTGCCGATTTAGGGCGACACGCGCCACCGGAGAACAAGCAGGGGAACAACTCCCAAGCCAGCCCCGGCTACGCAAGTCTTGGCGCGGTTCCTTGTGCTTTGTTCAGACTCCTCCGGCTCCAGCACCGTGGAGTCGGCCGCTGGCAGACCTGCGGTTTCGGCGAAGGACCGGCGAGGGAGATCCTGCAACGGTGCGGCGGCGCCTCATACACTCCGCTTGGCAATGCGAAAAACCAACTTGCCCGCGAGCCATCTCCGCCCAACCTCCCGCCGCCACCCCGCCGCCCCTCCCGCCAGCACTGCAACGCCAGCGCCACTTGGGGATGCGGGTGTGGCGGTGCCCGGCGATTCGGGACTGACGCTCAACGAGAGGCCTACCGGCGCTTGGAGGAGATCATCGTCACGCTGCAGCTGGCGCCGGGCAGCGTGGTCTCGGAGGCGAGCCTCAGCACGCTGATCGGCATCGGCACGACGCCGATCTGCGAAGCGCTGCAGCGCCTGTCGGGCGAGCACCTGGTGCAGATCCTGCCGCGTCGCGGGGTCGTGGTCACGCAGATCGACCTTCGCCGGCAACTGCAAATGCTGGAGACGCGACGCGACGCGAGCTCGACCGGCTGATCGCACGCCTCGCGGCGCGCCGGGCCACGCCAGCCGAGCGCCAACACACGGCGGCGATCGCCCGGCAGATGGCCCGGGCCCGCGAAGGCCGGCGCGGTGCGCGATTTCCTGTAGCGTGAGCGGTCATCCAACTACGTCTTGTGATTTGTCGGCGCGACTGAGACCCTACGTTCCCATGTACGGTACGTGGGAACGTGATGTCAGACGAGACGATTTCGGACTTGGCGCGGCGGCTTGTTGTCGGCCGCAAGCGAGACGGCCGCAGCGTGTACGACGCGCAGGCCAAGCGCGAGCTGATCTTGGCGTGTCGCCCGCCCGGGGTGTCGATGGCCAGGTTGGCGCGCGAGTGCGGCATCAACGCCAATCAGTCGAGCGCCTGGGTCCGTCAGTGCGAGAGAGCGTCGTCGCGCGGCGTCGTGGAGATGCAGGCACCCTCGTTCGTCGAGGTCAGCGTCAATGTAGCGCCGTCGACGCCAGCTCCCGCGATGAACGTGCAGGCTCGGCTGCCCAACGGAGTGGTCATCGACCTGCGCGGGTGTGACGCGCAGCAGGCAGGCAATCTGATCGAAGTGTTGGGGCGGCTGTGATGTTCCGCTTCGACGAGGGACTGAAGGTCTACCTGCATCGGCCGGCCATTGACTTCCGCATGGGAATCAATGGTCTGGTGCTGATGGTGGAGAAAGCGTTGGGCATGAACCCGTTCGCGACGGCGGTGTACGTGTTCAGCAATCGTCGGCGCAACCGCGTCAAGATCCTCGGCTGGGACCGCACCGGATTCTGGTTGCTGCTCAAATGGCTCGAGCAGGATCGCTTCATCTGGCCTGCAGAAGCGACCGTGCCGACCCTGACGGTGAAGCAGTTGCATTGGCTGCTTGATGGCAGCGACGTGGCTGTCGCGCAGCGACATCCGCATCGGTTCTACGAGCGCGTTGCCTGAGGACCTTGGCGCCAAAATATCTGCTGAAATATCTGCGAAAAAATGCAGTGACCAAGGAACGCCTGCACTGTATATAGATCGAAGCAGGCGATGGTTCACATGCCCACCGCCGAAGAATACGCAGCTCTGCTGGAGGCGTTGGCCGAAGCCAAGAAGGGCCGAGAAAATCTCGTCGGCGAACTGCGCGTCGTGCGCACCGAGCGCGACCTTCTGAAGGAACAACTGAACAAGTTCAAGCGTCAGTTGTTCGCGGCCAAGAGCGAGGCCGGCGCGACCCACCAGAAGGACATGTTCTTCAACGAGGCCGAGGCCCTCGGTGCCCAGGCACAGTCCGCAGTTGAGGACGTTGTCGACGACGGCGAAGACACGGTCAATGTGCCGGCGCACAAGCGCACCGTGAAGCGCGGCCGCAAACTGCTGGACCCCAGCCTGCCGCGCCACGTGGTGCGGCATGAGCTGCCCGAGTCCGAGCGCGTGTGCCCGCATGACGGCGCTGTGCTGAAAGAGATCGGCGTTGTCACCAGCGAACAGATGAACATCATCCCGCAGCAACTGCGGGTGATCCTGCACGAGCGGGTCAAGTACGCATGCCCGTGCTGCGATGGCGGACTGCGCCTGGCAGCGAAGCCAGCCGAGGTGATCCCCAAGGGGCTGTTCAGTGAGTCCCTGCTGGCCTGGGTATTCACGTCCAAGTACATGGATGAGGTGCCGACGCCGAGCGGGCCCATTCCAGCGCTGCTGCCCCCGGGCAAGACCAATGCCTTCGAGCCGCGCGTGGACGCAGTCCCCGGTCGCGGGCAACACACCGACGCCATCCTCCATGATCTTGGATGGAGCAAGGATGCAGTCGCCCGCATGCGCAAGGCCGGCGTCATCTGGGCGCGACAACGAGTCGACGGTGCGCCACCACAGAGCCAGCCGTTGGTCGAAGTCCCCGTTGCCCCGTCACGCGGCCACGCCGACGATCACGCTCGATGCCTTGAACACCGCCGTTGCGGCGGTACCGCCCTTGACCCCCAACGCCTTGGCGCTTTCATTCGTGATGATTGCGGCCACCGTGCCGCCGCCGGAGAGTTCGAGTACGACCTCGGCGTTGACGGCCCCTGGGACGACGCGCGTGACGGTGCCGGCGAGCTGATTGCGTGCCGACAGACGCACATCGCCCGCTTCGGTCATCAGCATGATCGACGAGGCCTTGACCAGCGCGAACGCCTTGGCACCGACGGCCAGTCCCAAGTCATCGCGGCTCGCGCGCGTCACCGTCGCAACGATGCGCAGGCCGCCGATGATTTCGAGTTCAATCTCGTCATTGATCGCCCCGCTGCGAACCGAATGCACGGTTCCTGCAAACTGGTTCCTGGCGCTGGTCTTCATGGCGATGCTCTCCATCAGTGCGTAGTCTTCAGTCAAACCGTTGGCCTGCCGATTCAACCTTTCGACGAAACGAGCGTGCTCCTGTCGGATCAGGTCGAAGTTGTGAATCAGCTTCTGGCCCCTTGCGGTAAGCCGCGTGTAGCCGCCGCCCTTGCCACCGACCATGCGGTCGAGCAAAGGCTCGCCGGCCAGGTTGCTCATCTCCTCGATGGCGTTCCACGCACCTTTGTAGCTCAGCCCGACAACCTTGGCTGCGTGCGTGATCGAGCCGACCCGCGCGATCTCGGCCAACAGGGCGACACGCCTTGCGCCGGCGAGGTTGTGGCCGTCCAGGGTCAGCCAGAGTTCGGCGCCGACCTTCAGTTCGCGGGTGTCAACCGGCATGTCTTGACCGAGGTTGCGCGAAGGCGTCTCGCCAACGACGGGGCAGTGCAAGCTCCGCCAAGTCACACCACCTTGAGCCGCGTTGACGCCGTGCGCGCCACAGCGGGCCGGTCCGCGATCACGCCGTCGCGCAGGTACAGCGCTTCGTCGCCGAACCATTCGATGTCTTGCGGATCGTGCGTGATCATCACCACCGGAATGTCGATGCGCTGAAGCAATTCGTCCAGCTCGGCGCGCATGCGCTCTCGCAGTTCCGGGTCGAGCGCCGAGAAGGGCTCGTCGAGCAGCAATGCCCGGGGCGAGTGAACGAGCGCACGCGCAAGCGCCGTGCGTTGCCGCTGGCCGCCGGACAGCTCGCTGGGGCGTTGACTCGCCACCTCGACCAGCTCGAAGGCCCGCAGCCAGCGCTCGACAGCCTCGCCGTCGACATGCTTCGACGGGTTGCGCAAGCCACCCTGCAGCCCGAACGCAATGTTCTGCACCACGTTCAATCTGGGAAACAGCGCGTAGTCCTGAAACAGGTAGCCGAAGCGTCGCTTGCGGGCCGGCACATCGATTCTTGCCTCGTGATCGAACACCACGTCGTCGCCGAACATGATGCGGCCGCGATCGGGGCTCAGCAGGCCCGC
This sequence comes from Rhizobacter sp., assembly GCA_025350965.1. GTDB lineage: Bacteria > Pseudomonadota > Gammaproteobacteria > Burkholderiales > Burkholderiaceae_C > LMDS01. The sequence continues at coordinate 5,521 of JANXWV010000008.1, read as the reverse complement.
AATCGCCTGCAACGTCAGGCTCTTGCCAGCGCCCGAGGGGCCGAAAATCACGGTACGCCGCGCGCACGTCTTGAAGCGAACCCGCAGTTCGAAGCTGCGGCGCTCACTGCGAACATGCGTGTGAATGTCGACATCGAAGCTCATGCGGCCCGGCCGATCAAGCGCTGCGTCATCGTGCAAACCTGCGCGGCGGTGCGAGCCGCCCGGCGGCCAGCAGCACCACGATGCACGTGATGCAGTTGATCGCGACCAGGAAATTGGCCGTGTCGTCCTGCCCGGCTTGCACTGCCTCGTACACGGCCACCGACAGCGTTTGCGTGCGTCCGGGGATGCTGCCGGCCACCATCAGTGTCGCGCCGAACTCGCCGAGCGAACGCGCGAACACCAGCAACGTGCCGGCCAGAATTCCCGGCCAGGCCATCGGCAACGTGACGCGGAAGAAGACCGCCCACTCCGCCAGCCCGAGCACCCGCGCGGCGCATTCGAGTTGCGGATCGACCGCCTCGAATGCGGCGCGCGCAGACTTCAACACAAGCGGGAACGAGACGATGGTTGCGGCAATCACCGCGCCTTGCCAGGTGAAGATCAGGTTGATGCCGAAGGTCGACTGAAGCCAGTGCCCCAGGCTGCCATTCTTGCCGATCACCACCAGCAGGTAGTAGCCGATCACCGTGGGGGGCAGCACGAACGGCAAGGTCAGGATCGCATCGAGCAGTTCTCGCCCGAAGAAGCGCTTGTGCGCGAGCAGCCAACCGGCTGCAACGCCCAACACCAGGTTGATGGCGGTGGCCCAGGCCGCAACCTTCAAGGTCAGCGCGAGCGTGATCCATACCGCAGCGTTCATCGGTGGGCGGGGCTAAGGTTTGCCGAAGCCGTAGCGCGCCATGATCGATTGAGCCGAGGGGCTCAGCACGAAGGCGACGAACTTGCGCGCGGCATCCGGGTTCGGGCTGCCGGCAACGGCTGCGATCGGGTAGCTGATCGGCGTTTCGGTGGCAACGGTGAAGGCGACCTTGACCTTGTCCTTCTGCACAGCAGCATCGGTCGTGTAAACGAAGCCGGCTTCAACTTCCCCGCGCGCCACGTAGTCCAGACTCTGGCGCACGTTCTGGCCATACACCGCCTTGGGCTCCACTGCGGCCCACAGCCGGGCCGCTTCGAGCGCGCCTCGAGAGTAGCGCCCGAACGGAACCGCTGCGTTGCCCAGCGTGATGCGCTTGACCTCCGGCCTTTGCAGGTCGGCCAGTGCGGTGAGGCCCAGTGTGCTGTCAATCGGGGTGATGACCACCAGCGTGTTGCTGACGAAATTGCGGCGCGTTTGCGGCACCAGCAGCTTTTGCGCATCGGCGCGGTCCATGGCTTCCTGGTCGGCCGACGCGAAGATGTCGGCCGGCGCGCCCTTGGCGATCTGCGCGAGCAGCGCATCGGACGCGCCGAAGTTGAACACCACTGTCGTACCGGAGTTCTGTGCTTCGAACACCGGCCCGAGTTCCTTGAACGCGTTCGTCAGGCTGGCGGCGGCGGAGACCGTCAGGTCGGCGGCGTGTGCGGCAATGGACGCTGCGCAGAGCAACAGAGCGCCGAGGCGGCGGCAGCAGGGGGCGTGTCTCATCGACATTCGATCCATTGAAATTCACGGAATCAGGACGCAGCGGGCACGCGAAATATATAACAGTACATAGCGCTTGAGAAATGGCGACGCAACGACTTGCGAGCTTCGAGACGGCGCCGAGTAGACGTGCCGTTGCATGCTCGCTCGATTGATGCGGCACACCGGCGCGTTGAGCGCCCTTCCTACATCGCCTCAGCCCGGCAAAGAATCCAGGCTTGCAGGTTCGCGCACTTGCGTCAGGTTGTGCTGCGAACGGAAGCCGGCTGCCATGTCGTAGGCGGCCTTGCGCACGCGCATGATCGAGCCGATGGGCCGGTGCGCTGCGAGCGCGTGCCACGGTGAGAACGCCATGCCGTCGTCGATAGCGGTTGCGCGGGCTTCGCTCCACGCCACCTGGGGCGCAGCGGTGATGCGTGCCACAGCAACGAAGGGGCTCAACGCCTGCGGCCATTCGACCGACGAGTCTTCGATCGGCATCGTCTCGATGTTGATGCAAAGCTGGACGCGCAACTCCCATGTGCCGCCATGCTGCGCAAAGTGTTCGACCACCGTGTCACGCAGTGCGTTCGGCCGGTTCTTCATGTCGACCGGCGCGTTCGTGAGCGCCGTCAACTCGGGCGAGATTGGTGCGAGCGACAGCTTCGCCATGTACGGGCCGTACAGCACGGGCACCTGAGTGAAGAACGTCTCGCCGAGGATGTTGGTTTCGGGGTGGCCGCCGAGCGCCTTGACCGTGCCGCTCTCACCGCCGGCTTTCTCGATCACTGCTTCGAGCCCGCGCAGCGCTGCCGACAGTGCCTTCTTCAGGCGTGGCGCCTTGTCGGTCGTCGGCGCCAGCAGCTTCAGGCTCTTGAGGAACTTGCTGGCCTGTGCGACGCTGAACACCGCGCCATTGATCATCAGGAAGTCTTGCGTTACCTGGCCCTCGGTGCCGGGCAGGCGTTCACCTTCAACGCCGACGATCTTCAACGCCATGCCTCGTGGTGTGGAGACGTTGTCGTCGAGCAGATCGCCCGGTGTGGTCGACAGCCGCATCACGACCGGGTAGTGCCCCGGCTTCGCGAACGCGCCCTGCGCCAAGACCGGCGGAAGGCCGCTGAACACCTCCATGTTGCCGACGATCAGACCGTGGCTCTTGGCGTGCACGCTGCGGTAGGCATGGCCTTCGTCGCGCTGCACCGTTTCACTTATCTTGTGAAGCGTGTCGCGCGTCTCGCGGGTGGTCTCGGCTTCGTCTTCTTCCAGGGCTTCGAACGAGGGTTCGTACCGCAGCGGGTCGGCGGGTGCATTGAAAATGGGGTCGGTCATGGGTTGCTCCTGCGGGGTGGCCTCTTGCAAGGGTGAATGGCGCGCCGGTATTTCGACGTGAAAAGACTGAAATCGAGCACGTTGGTCTCAATGCCTTTGGTGCGCACCACTTCGCGTGCGAGCTGCATCAGCCGCCACGTCGTCGAGTTCTCGCCGGGACAGGTGCCGTCGTTTCGGGCACTGCCGCACACGAGCGGCATGCGCGATGGCTCCCTGGGCGTCTTGCTCATGGCACCAGCGCCAGCTGTCTTGGAGGTAATCACGGTTGGCGCGAGCAGAAGTGAGTTACGTTCATGATCGCCGCCGTGTCACGGTCATGCCATCGGCGCGCAGCCGCCTTGCCCGTAGGCGTTGTCCTGCACTCGGCGGAGCGAGCTGCATTCTCTGCACACGGTGCTCCAGGCGATCAAGGCCAGCAGTGCCACCTGCAGCGGCAGGCGTGCAACCAGCCCCAGTACGGTACGCCGAAGAGTTCGGGCCGCTGAAGCATGTAGATCTGCGCCGGCGTGACGAGGATCGTCAGGTCTTCTGCTTTTGGCACGCCACGTTGGCTTCGGTGGCGCGGCTGGTGGCTTTGAGGCCGCGTTTCAGGTTGCGTGCGCCGGGCTACACGCGTTGGCTCGGCACGCCGCCAGTGCTGCCGACGTTCTCGTCGCGGTCGCTCGGCAACAGCGGCTCGGCCGAGGCCTCGGTAGTGGAGAGATCGACGCCGTGCGCGGGCGTCTTCGGCGGCGCGGCGGGTCCGGGTTGGGTGGCATCGATGCGTCGGTTCATGGGGTGGGCCTGTAGCCAGCGTCTGGCGTGTGTCGCTGCGATGATGTACGTTGTTGGATGCTGCCTGGCAGTTCTCGGGCTCCCCCAGTGTGACCGACCGAGCGTCCATGGCCCGCTTCGCTGATTCGCCACAATAGGCGAATCAAAACACGGCGGAGACAGGCCATGAACCACCTCAGCAGCACCGATGCGTCGTTTCTTCACCTCGAAACACCCGAGACGCCGATGCACGTCGGCAGCCTCATGTTGTTCGAACTGCCCGAGGGCTACCAGGGCGACTACTACGAAGACGTGAAGGCGATGGTGGCCAAGCGCCGCCACCTCGGCGGCATCTTCAACCGCAAGCTCGCGCAGATGCCGTTCGACCTGGCCGACCCGGTGTGGATTGCCGACGACGACATCGATCTCGACTACCACGTGCGCCACGTGAGCCTGCGCAAGCCCGGCTCGATGGAACAGCTCGAACAGCTCGTCGCACGCCTGCACTCGACCCTGCTCGACCGCAGCCGCCCGCTGTGGGAGCTGTACGTGATCGAAGGGCTCGAGACCGGGCAGGTGGCGAGCTACACCAAGGCCCACCACAGCGGGATCGACGGCAAGGCCGGGGTCGAGCTGGCCAAGGTCTTCTACGACACGACGCCCGCGCTGCGTGAAGTGCGCCCGCCGCGCGCGGTGCGCGCCGGCAATGCTTATCAGCTCGGTGTGGCCGAGCTGCTGATGGCGGCGGCGTCGAACGCCGTGTCGCAGTACGTGAAGGTGGTCAAGACTCTGCCGAAGGCAGTGCGGGCGGTGGTGGCTGCGGGCAGGATCGTCGCCTCGCGCAAGAGGCGCAAGGGCGAGCGCGCGCTGTCGCTGCGACTGGCGCCGAAGTCGATCTTCAACGTGTCGATCACGAACCAGCGGTCCTACAGCACGATGTCGGTTCCGTTGAACGACATCAAGGCGCTCGGCAAGCGCGTGGGCGGCACGGTCAACACGGTGGTGATGGCGATGTGCGGCGGCGCGCTGCGCCGCTTCCTGATCGAGCGCGACCTGCTGCCGACGAAGTCGCTGATCGCCGGTGTGCCGGTGAGCCTGCGAACGGCTGACGACGACTCGATGAACAACCAGGTCTCGGCGATCCGGGTTGACCTGGCCACCGACCTGAAGAGCACGGCCGAGCGCTTCAAGGCGATCCACGCGTCGTCGGAGGCGGCGAAGGCGGTGGTGAGCGAGCTGAAGCCGGTGCTCGGCATCGATGTGCCCATCACCGGCGCGCCCTGGCTGATGAGCGGCCTGGCCACACTGTTCGGCCGCTCCAACCTGGCGAGCCGCATTCCGGCGGTGGCCAACGTCGCCATCTCGAACGTGCCCGGCCTGCCCATGACGCTGTACATGGCCGGGGCGCGCATGCTGCACTATTACCCCGTCTCGATCCCGTACCACGGCATGGGCCTGAACATCACCGTGCAGAGCTACGACGGCAAGCTCGAGTTCGGCATCACCGCCTGCCGACGCGTGTTGTCGCAGGAGGAGTCGCACGAGCTGATCAGGCATTTGCGCGCGACGCTCGAAGACATCCGCGCGCTGGACAGCGTGGCCGAAGCCGCGCCGGCCGAGCCCGCAAATGCTGCCGTGGCTGCCACCGTGGCCGCTTCCGAAGCCCAGACCCCGGCGCCGGCCCGCAAGGCACCGGCCAGGCGGCCCGGTGCGGCCCCCAAGGCTGCGGCCACCGCAGCGCCGAGTGCACGGCGCGGGCGGGCCGCCAAGACGAGCCTGCGCGTGGTCACGTCAGAGCCCGAGCCCCGGAACAGCGCAGTCACTGCCGCGACCAAACGAGCACGCTGA
>JANXWV010000154.1 GCA_025350965.1 Rhizobacter sp. | reverse complement strand
GCGACTTGAGATGGTAGGCATGGATGTCGAAGTCGGTGCTCTCTGAGACAGCGGTCAGTACCAAGGGCGGCACGCGCTCCCGCTCCTCATCGGTCTCGAACGTTGTGAAGCCGGCAACCACCGCCTCGGCGAACAGCTTCTCCGACAGGCGCTTTGCCCTCGCTTCATGGGTCTCGATGTCGTGGTTGGCGCCGGGAGCAATGTTTTCCTCGATCCATGTCTCGGCCCACCTCAGGAAGCGCTTGCTCATGACCGGCCTCCCATTTCCTGCGTCAAGGTTCAACGGATCGGCGACACGCCGATCAACCAGCGGTGCACCCACAGCACGAACACGACGTAGACCAGCAGCCCCGCGCCCAGCGCGATCCAGTCGTTCATCGGCTTGCGTGATGCAGCCGGCGCGGTTTGGCCGGGTCGGCGCTTGACCGAGATGCGGTCGGCCACGGCCCAGGCGAGGAAGGCGCCGAACAGGATCACGTCGACCAGCGTGCCGTTGGCGATCAGGTGCGCGGTGGCCCAGAACTTCACCGCCAGCAGCATCGGGTGCTTGGCGGCCGCGCTGATGCGCCCGGGCAGATAGGCGGCGAACAGCAGCGGGAAGACCGGCAGCATCAACAGCAGCGCGATGTGGCGCGTGAAGGTGGGCGGCGAATACAGCACCACCGGGTTCTGGCGAGCCAGGCCGTAGCCGTAGATCAGCAGGACGAAGCCGACCAGCGAGACGACCGAGTAGATGCCTTTCCACGCGCCCTCGCCGCGCTGCGCGAGTTGCGCGTCGCGCCACGGGCGGGCCACGATGGAGACGCAGTGGACGCCGAGGAACAGCACCAGACCGATGAGGAAAACCACCATGACGAACGCTCCCGCAGAGTTGGCTGCGGCGCAGTCTAGCGGTGTCGCAGGCGCGGGGGTTTTGGGTGCGGGCCGGAACGGGCGCGCATCACGCGCCGGTCAGTGCGGCAAGGGCCGCCGTCCAGCCGACGATGCCGCCCTGCGCACGCACCATCGCCAAGGCCTGTTCCTTGAACTCGGGGAAGTACGAGCCCGTGGCTTCTTCGACCAGCAGGCACTCGTAGCCGCGGTCGTTGGCTTCGCGCATGGTGGTCTGCACACACACCTCGGTGGTGACGCCGCCGAAGATCAGGTGCGTGATGCCTTTGCCTTCGAGCACGGCTGAAAGCGGCGTGGCGTAGAACGCGCCCTTGCCCGGCTTCTTGATGACCACATCACCGGTTTGTGGCGCGAGTTGCGGCACGAAGTCGGCGCCGGGTTCACCGTCGATCAGGATGCGGCCCATCGCGCCCATGTCGCCGATGCGCAAACTGGGCAACCCACGCAGCCGCTTGGCGGGCGGGCAGTCGGACAGGTCGGGGCGGTGGCACTCCTTCGTGTGCACGATGACGATGCCTTGCGTGCGAGCCCACGCCACCAAGTCGGCCGCCGCTGCGACAACCGGCAGCAACAGCGACACATCGTTCCCCAGCGTCGCACCGAAGCCACCAGGCTCGATGAAGTCACGCTGCATGTCGATCATCACCAGCGCGGTGTGCGCGGGCTCGAATGTGAACGGGCCGGGCTGGGCGGCGACTGTGGTCATGGCGTTGGCTTTCGGCTCAATGCCCGCTCCCGCCCATGAACGCGCCGAGTGCGTTGCGGTCGGCCGCTTTCGCGTCGACCTGGTGCACGATGCGGCCCTCGCTCATCACGGTGATGCGGTCCGACAAGGCAAGCAGCTCGTCGAGGTCTTCGCTGATCAGCAGCACGGCGCCGCCGCGGTTGCGCACGTCCATCAGGCGTTGGTGGATCTCGGCCACGGCCGCGAAGTCGAGGCCGAAGACGGGGTTGGCGACGATCATCACATCGGCCGCGTCGCTGAGTTCGCGGGCCAGCACGGCGCGCTGCACGTTGCCGCCCGACAGCGCACGAATCGGCGCCAATTCGCCGCGCGTCTTCACGCCGAAGGCCTGGATCAGCGCGCGCGCGCGTTCGCGCAGCACCGCGCCGCGCATCCAGCCGAAGCGCGACGCCGGCGCCACGTCGAAGCTGCGCATGCCCATGTTGTCGGACACGCTCAAGTCGCCCACGCACGCGTTGCGCAGCGGCTCTTCGGGGAGGCTGCGCACCTTCAGGCGCCGGTTCTGGCCGCGCGTGGCGGTGAACGATTCGCCACCCACGGTGACCTTGCCCGACACCCGCGCGCGCTGGCCGACCAGCGCTTCGAGCAGCTCGCGCTGGCCGTTGCCGGCGACCCCGGCGATGCCCACGATCTCGCCGCCGCGCACGTCGAGGCTCAGGCCGTCGACCGCCGTTTGGCCGCGGTCACCGTCGACGACGAGGCCTTGCACGCTCAGCCTCACAGCGCCGGGCGCGCGCACAGCGCGCTCGGGCGCGGCGAACTCGCGCTTCGCATCGTCGGCGCCACCGACCATGTCGGTCGCGAGCATGCTCGGCGTGGTGTTCTTGACCGCATGCGCGGCCACGAGCCGGCCGCGCCGCAGCACGCTCACGTCGTCGGCATAGGCCGTGACCTCGCGGAACTTGTGGGTGATGAGCACGATGCTGCACTCGCCGGCGTGGGCGCGGTCGCGCAGCAGGCGCAGCACTTCGTCGGCCTCTTGCGGGGTGAGCACGGACGTGGGCTCGTCGAGGATCAACAAGCGCGGCTTGAGCAGCAACTGCTTCAGAATCTCGAGCTTCTGCTTCTGCCCGGCCGACAGTTGCTGCGGCGTGGCGTCGAGGTCGAGCTTGAACGGCGTGGTGGCGAGAAAGGCGTTCAACTCCTGGCGCACCGCCGGCCAGTCGATCACAGGCGGCAGGTGGCCCCGCGCGAGCAGCAGGTTCTCGGCGACCGTCATGCCCGGCACGAGCGTGAAGTGCTGGTAGACCATGCCGATGCCGAGGTCGCGCGCGACCACGGGCGTGGCGATGTCGTGTTCACGGCCATCGATCAACACGCTGCCGACCTCGGCGCGCTGGTAGCCGACCACGCACTTCACCAGCGTGCTCTTGCCCGCGCCGTTCTCGCCGAGCAAGGCGTGCACGGTGCCCGGGGCCACCTTGAGCGAGCAGTCGTCGAGCGCAGTGAACGCGCCGAAGCGCTTGGTCAGGTGCAGCGTGTCGAGTGCGAGAGCGCCAGTCTTCGGCGAGATGGCCCCGGGCAGGTGGGGTTCGTTCACGGCGCGGCCCCTGGTGTGCCGATGAACGCGTCGATCAACGCTGCACTCGTGGCCACCGCCCCGAACACACCGCCCTGCATCGTGACCATCTTCAGCGCGGCGGCGTGGTTGCCGGCATCGGTGGCGGCGGTGCAGTCGGAGACGATCACGCACTCGTAGCCACGGTCGTTCGCGTCGCGCATCGTCGTGTGCACGCACACGTCGGTGGTGATGCCGGTGAGCACCAGGTTGCGGATGCCGCGCGTGCGCAGGATCAGTTCCAGGTCGGTGGCGTAGAACGAGCCCTTGCCGGGCTTGTCGATCACCGGCTCGCCTTTGATCGGCGCGAGCTCGGGGGTGATCTCCCAGCCCGGCTCGCCGATGGTCAGGATGCGGCCGCATGGCCCCATGTCGCCGATACCGATGCCGGCGGTGCCGATCTGCCGCGAGCGCCAGCGCTTGTTGGCCGGCAGGTCCGACAGGTCGGCGCGGTGGCCTTCGCGGGTGTGGATGATGGTCGCGCCCCAGGCACGCATCGCGGCCAGCAGCTCTCGCAGCGGCTCGATGGGTGCGCGGGTCAGCGTGATGTCGTAGCCCATCTTGTCGACGTAGCCGCCCACGCCGCAGAAGTCGACCTGCATGTCGATCACGATCAGCGCGGTGTTCGCGGGGCGCAGGTCGCCATCGAAAGGCCAGCGGTACGGGTCGGCGGGCACTTGGCCGATGGGGCTGGGCATCGTCACCGCTCGGGCCCTTTGTAGCCGCGCGTCGGCGCATCGAAGCCGCAGCTCGTGCCGTCGGTGACCTGCACCGTGTCGTTCCACGGCAGTTGGTAGCGGCCGGCGGCCATGTCGGTCATGTAGGTGTAGGGGCAGTCCTGCGCGCCGCCCTTCACCGCCACATAGCCGCGGTGGTAGAGCTGGTAGATGTTGTTCTCCACGCCCCAGCCGGCGCGCGCTTCGCGCACCTGGTCGGGCCGCAACTCGGCGCTGACGATCTCGTCGACGCGGCCGCCGCCCTCGGTCATGACCGTGCCGTCGAAGTTGCAGAACATCGCCTCGCCCATCGAGTCGAAACTGCCGTCGCTGCCGCTCATGCACACGCTCGCGGTCTGCGCGAGGTTGCAGAAGGCGTTGCTCATGTTCGTGATGCGCCACGCATGGCGAATGGGCGCCGTGTAGCCGGCCGTGCGCAGGATGATCTCGGCGCCCTTGTACGCGGCCTCGCGCGCCATCTCGGGGAACATGCCGTCGTGGCAGATGATGAGTGCCAGCTTCGCGCCGTTCGGGCCGGTGCACACCGGCACGCCCAGGTTGCCGGGCTCCCACGGCTCGACCGGCACCCACGGGTGCAGCTTGCGGTAGTAGAGCTTGATCTCGCCCGCGTCGTCGATCACGAGGCCGCTGTTGTACGGGTTGCCGTGCGGGTTGAACTCCATGATCGAGAAGCAGCCCCAGATGCGGTGTTCGACGCACGCCGCTTTGAACGCCGCCACCTCGGGGCCGTCGAGCGCGCACATGATCTCGGAGTTCGTGTCCATGCTCAGGCCGTGCAGCGAATACTCGGGGAACACCACGAGATCCATGCCCGACAGGTTGCGCCGCGCCTTGCCCACCATCGCGCAGATGCGCTCGGTCTGCGCGGCGAGATCCGCGCGCGTCACCACCACCGGCAACTGCAACTGCACCAAGCCGACGACGACGCCGTTCGGTGACTTGTTCAACCCGCCCAATCCACTCATTTCGAAACCCCCAGTTCCACCGGCGCACCTTGCAGGCTGCGGCTCGGCGAGCATGTCCAGATCAGAATCGCCAGCGTCAGAACGTACGGCACTGCGGCGAACAGGTAGTAGCCCTCGCTGATGCCGACCGATTGCAAAGCCGGGCCCAGCGCGCCGGCACCGCCGAACAGCAGCGCGGCCCACAGGCAGCGCAGCGGGCTCCAGCGCGCGAAGATCACCAGCGCCACCGCGATCAGGCCCTGCCCGCTCGACAGGCCCTCGTTCCAGCTGCCCGGGTAGTAGAGCGACAGCGACGCGCCGCCGAGCCCGGCGATGAAGCCGCCGAGCGTGGTGGCGGCGATGCGGATGCCGTTGACCGAGTAGCCGAGCGCGCGCGCCGCGTCGCTCGAGTCACCGGCCATGCGCAGAATCAGGCCCCAGCGCGTTGACTTGAAGCCCCACGACAGCACCGCCGCGAGCACCACCCCGAGCGGGAACAGCAGGTTGATCTGCAAGGCCGCGCGCACCTGGGCCGAGCTGCTCCATTCGCCGAGCGCAATGGCCGGGATCTGCGGCGCCTGCGGCTGGATCAAGGGCTTGCCGAGGTAGAACGCGAGACCGCTGCCGAGCAGCATCAGCGCGATACCGGCTGCGATGTCGTTGACGCGCGGCAGCGAGCACACCAGGCCGTGCAGCAGCGCCAGCAGCGCGCCCGAACCACCGGCGGCGAGCACGCCGAACCACACGTTGCCGGTGAGATACGCGCCACCGAAGCCGGCCATCGCAGAGAACACCAGCACGCCTTCGAGGCCAAGGTTGATGCGGCCCGACTTCTCGGTGATGCACTCGGCCAGGCTCACCATCAGGAACGGCGTGCCCACGCGCACCGCGCCGCCGAGCACGGCGACGAGCAGGTTCATGAAGAGGGCGGAGTTGTCCATGGGCCGGCCTCAGACGTTGCTCTTGATGACGGTGGGCAATGGCTCACGCGCCGGCGCGGGCAGCTTCGGCGCGCGCGGCAGGAACATCCGCCCGCGCAGCGATTCGCTCGCGAGGATCAGCATGAACGCGAAGCCCTGCAGCACCAGCACCGCAGCGTCGGGCACGTCGAGCCGGCGCTGCAGCAAGCTGCCGGCCGAACCGAAGCCACCGAACAGCACCGCCACCGGCATGATGACCCACGGGTTCTGCCGCGCCACGAACGCGACCAGGATGCCGGCGTAACCCAGCCCCGCGATCAGCGACGCGTTCGCCGACGTGTGCACCGCCGCCACTTCGATGCCACCGGCCAGGCCAGCACAGGCGCCGCCGATGGCGCAAGCGATCAGGATGATGCGGGCACTGGGCAGGCCCACGAGCCGCGCGGCCCGCGCGTTGCCGCCGACCACGCGTGTGGCGAATCCGGAGGTGGTGAAGAACAACCACAGGCCGAGCACCACGCACGCGACGATGCCGAACATCAGGCCCCAGTGGATGTCGGTGCCAAACAGGCCGCCAATGCGCAGGCCTTCGTCGAGCGGGCGGGTCGAGGGCTTGTTCAGGCTCGCAGGGTCGCGCATCGGGCCTTCGACAAAATGCTTGAACAACGCGATGGCGGTGTACGCGAGCAACAGGCTGCTGATCGTTTCGTTGACGCCACGGTATTGGCGCAGTGCGCCGGCGAGCGCGATCCAGAGAGCGCCAGCCAACATGCTGGCTGCGAGCAGGATTGCCGTGCCAAACGCATTCGCGGGCGGCGTGAACAGGTACGGCACGCTGGCGCAAGCCAGGCCGCCGAGCACCAGCGCGCCTTCGCCGCCGATGATGGTCAGGCCCGCGCGCGACGGGATCGCCACGCACAGCGCAGTCAGCATCAAGGGGGCTGCGCGCTGCAGCGTGTTCTGCCACGAGAACCAGTCGCCGAACGCGCCCTTGAACAGCAGCAGCCACGCGTCCATCGGGTTCTTGCCGTAGGCGGCAATGAAAACGCCGAACAGCAGCAATGCGCCCGCCATGGCGAGCACCGGCAAGGCCACCGATTCGATGGCTTCGCGGCTGCGGTCGGACAAGGCCATCGCGCGCGCCGTGCTCTAGTCAGGCCGGTTCGGTCAGACCTTGCCGACGACGCCTTCGACGAGGTAGTTCATGCCTTCGAGCGTGGGGTCGGTCTGCTTGAAGGTCTTGCCTGCCGGAATCACGATCTTGCCGGTGTTGTCTTTCAGGCCCGCCGTGCCGCCACCGAAGATGTCGAAGCTGCCCTTGAGCATCTTCGCTTTCACGTCGTCGGCGCTCTTGCGCGCCGCCGCCGGCACCATGGCGCCGTAGGCGGACGTCTTGACGAAGCCTTCGGTGAGCCCGCCGCGCACGAAGTTCGGGTGCGGCTTGCCGGCGCGCGCGGCGTCGATGATTTGCTTGTACGCGGCGATCCAGTTCCATTCGGCACCGGTGAGGTACGCGTTCGGCGCGAGCTTGGCCTGGCTGGCGTGGTAGCCGCAGACGAACTTGCCACGCTTGGCGGCCGTCTCGACCACGACCTTCGGGCCGTCGACGTGCATGGTGAACACGTCCGCGCCCTGGTCGGCGAGGCTGTTGGTGGCCTCGGCCTCTTTCACGGCCATCGACCACTCGCCGGTGAAGATGACAGTGGTAGTGATGCTCGGGTCGACCGAGCGTGCCCCCAGCGTGAACGCATTGATGTTGCGCAGCACCTGCGGAATGGGTTTGGCAGCCACGAAGCCGAGCTTCTTGCTCTTGCTCATGTGACCGGCGATCACGCCGTTCAGGTACTGGGCTTCGTCGATGTAGCCGAAGAAGCTGCCGGTGTTCTTCGGGTGCTTGCCTTCGGTCCACATGCCGCCGCAGTGGGCGAAACGCACGGTGGGGTTCTTCGCGGCCACGGCCAGCATGTGCGGGTCGAAGTAGCCAAACGAGGTGGGGAAGAGCAACGTCGCGCCGTCTTGCGAGATCATGCCTTGCATGGTCTTCTGCACGCCGGCCGTCTCGGGCACGTTCTCTTCCTCGACGACCTTCACGCCCGCCCACTTCTTGACCTCGGCCACCGATTCGGCGTGCGCCTGGTTGTAGCCGTAGTCGTCCTTCGGGCCGACGTAGATGAAGCCGAGGGTGATGGGCGCCTGCGCGGCCGCGAGGCCAGCCCAGCTGGCACTCGCCACGCCCACGCCGGCGGCCCCGAGGCCCTTGAGCAGATCGCGCCGATTGAAATCAGAACCTGTCGTCATGCCGCTTCTCCTGTTGGTGGCTGCAGGGGTTCTCTTTGTCGGAACACCTTCTTGTATACATGCAACCGGCGTGCCAGCACGGCGCACCACTTCAGGGGGAAACGACAGGGTTCGGGCGAACCAATTCAGCGCGCCGGGCAAGCGGCGCGCCGTGCTGGGGCGCCGCGCGCGATCGCGGTCGGGATCACGAGCAAATGTGGCTTTGCCACTTTGCTCATCCCCCTCGGGGGGCGGACGACGTACTCGTTGGCCTGGGGGCGCTGTCAGTTCGATTCCTTGATCAGCCGGCCCGCGACCGACTGGATCGGCCGTGCGTTCATCGGGTACAGGCGGCTGAACACGCCGATCTGCTCGGGCGCAATCGGCATCGGCGTCTTCATCACCATCCACAGCACGCCTTCGCTGCACGGCGGCGTGGTGAGCGAGCCCATGTAGGTGAAGTAGCTGCGCTCGCTGGGCAGAAGCGTGTTCATATCGAGCGTGGTGCGGGCGGCAACGTCTTCGCCTTTCTCAAGCGGCAGGTTGTTCCAGATGTTCTGCACCAGCGGGTGCGCACTGCCCCGCTCCAGCAGCACCGCCACCACAGCCAGGCGGCCGTCCAGGTCTTTGTGAACGAGGTGCGCGACCATGTCGAACTGCCGGCCGTTGATGCGCTCTTCCGACGGCCGGTGAAAGTGGAACTGCAGCAGGTCGTAGCGCCGGCCCATCACCTCGATGGAGTTGCCGGGGCCGACGTTGACCTGCACGGTGTGGCCGTTGTCGATGACGCGGAACGCACTGGGCTTGTAGTCGAATTGCACGGCGTCGAGGTTGACCTTGATGCCGTCGCGAATGTCGATCGGGCTTTGCCGCGTGCCGCTGCCGCAGGCAGCGAATTCGGGCTTCATCTGGGCCCAGGCTTCCGGGCCGGCGCTGCCGGCGTAGTCCCAATGCGCTGCGCCGCCATGGCTATCGCGGTGCCCGGCGGCCAGCGCGGCTGCAGCCGCCGGCACCGCTGCGGCACTGCGGGCGTGGCGGGCCGGGGCCGCGTGCACGGCCTCGGCCGGCGATGCTGCCGTCGACACTTTCGACATCACGCGCACCACGTTCGGTGCGGCCTCGGGCGGCTTGGCAGCGCCGAGCTTTTCAGCCAGGCGGTCGCGGATCACGTCCATCGGGTCCTTGCCTGGCGTGGGGCGGGTGGCCTTCGCGGCGGGTTGGGGCGCCTCGGCCGGCTTGGGATCGGCGGCTTTCGGCTCAGTGGCGGCCGGCTCGGCCTTGGCATGCGCTGGCGCGCCATGCGCGTCGGAGGCGTGCGTGGCGGGGGCGAAGCCGCACAGCGATGCAGCCAGGGCGGCGGCAGCCAACGGGTGGCGTCGTGGTTGAACGGCGTGGCGCATGGGTGGGTCTCCGGCGAGTGGGTTCGTCGGGATATCGGCGCACGCGAGGCCGGCTTGAGCCGGGGCACCGCCTGCGCTTCAATCGAGTCGCGGCTTGACCCAGACCCACGCCACGAGGCCGATGCACATCATCAGCAGCGACGTGGCCGCAAGCGCCACCGGCGAATGCATGACCAGTGGCGCGATGACCCCGGCCACGATGCCGTTCGCCAGCGCCCCCACGCAGGCCTGCAGCGACGAGGCCATGCCGCGGCGTTCGGGCACGAGGTCGAGCACCATCAGCGTCACCACCGGCACCATCAGCGCCCAGCCGAACGAGTAGATGCCCAGCGGGGCGATGGCCCACCACGCCTGCGGCTCGAACACCAGGTTGAGCGCCAAGTTCAGCAGCGACACCAGCAGCATGATCAGGAACCCGTGGCGAACCTGGTGCTGGCGCTTGATTCGCCCCGCCATGCGCCCGGAGGCCCAGGCCCCGGCCATCACGCCGCCGATGGTGATCAGAAAAAACCAGAAGAACTGGTCCGGCGCCAGGTGCAGGTGCTCGCCCAGGAAGACCGGCGCCGAGAGCACATACAGGAACATGCCGTTGAACGGCACGCCGCTGGCCAGCGTGAGCACCATGAAGCGTGCGCTCGACCCCAGTTGCCAGTAGCCGCGCAGCAGGTTGCTGGCATTGAAGGGCTGGCGCTGCGTGGGATGCAGCGTCTCGGGCAGCAAGCGGTAGTTGAGGATCCACAGCAGAACGCCGACCCCGCTCAGGAACCAGAAGATCGAATGCCAGCCCACGTGCACGAAGAGCAGGCCCCCGATGATGGGCGCGATGGCCGGCGCCACGCCGAAGTAGATCGTCACCTGCGACATCACGCGTTGCGCGTCGGCGGGCGGGAACATGTCGCGGATCACCGCGCGCGACACCACCATGCCGGCACCGGCCGCCATGCCTTGCAGGGCGCGGAAGAACACCAGCGCGGCGATGCTCTGAGACATCGCGCAGCCCACCGATGCGAGTGTGAACACGGCCACGCCGGTCAACACCACCGGGCGGCGGCCGAGGCTGTCGGACAGCGCGCCGTGGAACAGGTTCATCACGGCAAAGCCGAACAAGTACGCCGACAGCGTCTGCTGCATCTGCACTGGCGTGGCACCCACGGCGGCGGCAATGCCGGTGAACGCCGGCAGGTAGGTGTCGATCGAAAACGGGCCCAGCATGCCCAGGCAGGCCAGCAACACGGCCAGGGCCCAGCGCGGGCCGCGCCAGAGAGTGTGTGCGTCGGGGTTCATCGGTGGCTTGCCAATTGATGCGGAGCGCCGACGCAGCCGCTTTGAAGAAAAGTGTGAAGCAAGCCGATAGGCCGGATTCTGTGCAGCCGGCGCGCCTTGCAGCGCGCCGGCCGTGACCGCCATTCCTCTGGGCCGCGCATCACTGCGCGGCTCGGTGCCACCTACCCGCCAGCTCCGCGAGCCACATCAACGCTGGCCTATTTGGTGTTGCTGCGCGTAGAGATTGCCCGTTTCACCCGGCCACCGTGTCTTTCGACCCGGCAACCGACTCGTCTCTGTTGCTCTGATCCTCACCTCGCGGTGGGCAGTCGTTAGCTGCTACGCTGCTCTGTGCAGTCCGGACCTTCCTCCAGTGCTTCCTTTCGGAAATTGCACCAGCGGCGGTCTGGCTTGCTTCACCTCCGGATTATCCCCGACCCGCCCGGCCGTGCAGCTTCGACGCAACAAACCGGGCGCGCGCGGCCGGGCGCAGCGGCTCAAACATACAGTTTCGTCAACCGAACCCGCCATACCGCGTTCTAATACGAGCCGCGCTCAAACGGTCTGCATGAGCAAACCCGCAGCAAGCCGACTTGATGAGGGCATGTCTTTGTCGAGTGCGTTGGCTCCGTGAAGTGCCTTCAGTCTTTCGTTTTAGTCCCTTGTTTGTCGAATTGGAGAACCCTATGAACATCAAAAACACCCTGACCATCGTTGCTGCCGTTGCCGCCGCCATGTTTGCCCAAGCCTCGTTCGCCCAAGCCTCTGCGCCTTCCCGCGCAGAAGTCAAGGCCGAGACCAAGGCTGCTGAAAAGTCGGGCAAGCTGACCCCCGCCGGCGAAGTGGCTCCGAAGGCTGCCATGACCGGCGAAAAGTCGACCGAAACCCGCGCCGAGCGCAAGGCCAAGACCAAGATGGCCGCCAAAGAAGGCAATCTGACCCCGGCCGGCGAAACCGCACCGAAGGCAGATGCCCCGGCCACCGGCCCGAAGACCGACCGTGCCACGCGCAAGGCCGAGACGAAGGCTGCAGAGAAGGCCGGCAAGCTGACGCCGGCCGGCGAAGTCGCCGAACCGAAGAAGTAAGAACCGCGTGGATCGGGTGGCCGCTTGACCGGCACCCGAACCCGCCCAGACAGCGGCCCACGGGCCGCTGTTTTCATTCCGGTGCCCGTTTCACGCGCGCCATGGCGGGGCGACGAAAGACAGCGGTATCGCTGTAGAAACCCGGCTCCTCGTTGCCTGGCCACCAACCCGGAACACCAAGCACAGGCAACGGCAGGAATGGCTTGTCTGCGAGCGCAGAAGCGCTGAGGCTGTCCAGGGCGTCGTGTTCGAGTTGCGCGTCGCTCGGAAGGATCCACACATGTGCGGTGATGGCCTTGCGCGGATGAACCAGCTTCTCAAGCAGCGCATGGCCAAACAGCAGCGGCGGCGGTGATGCCGCCCACGCGCTTCGGTGCGTGACGAACAGCGCCTGCCAATCGCGCTGGCGCAAGGCGTCGGCGATCACGGTCGTGGCAGGAAATAGTGCGGCGTTCTCATCGAACAAGGTCAGCGCGTCGCGCACCGCGCCGCGCTGCGTGCCGGGTGTGGCCGCCGCGATCTGAAGGTTCTGCAACTCGTTGAGCCGGCGCTTCAAGGCCGGGTGCACGAGCCAGGCGAGGCCGTTGAAAAAGTCGTGGAGGTTGTCGCGCGTGGGCACGCCTGCGGTGTTGGCGACGTACGCCTCGTAGGCTTCGCCGCGCGGCAGCTCGCCTTGCCCGACGAAGTGCAAATGGCCTGCCGACAGGACAACGGGCGCCCGGCCCGGCTCAATCAGCGCCTCGTTCAACGCAGCGACCAGGCCGCGCTGCCGGGCGCGGTTCAACAAGGGCTCGCCGGCAGCGCGCCACGGCTGCAGCCACGGCCGTGACCAGTCGACTTCGGGCCACACCGGCAAGCCCGACACCGGTTCAGCCGCCGCGTGCGCCCCTGAACCGAACCGTGCGGGGCTTGTCGGCGGGTGCGAGTTCGAAGTGCGCTTCGAGCCGCTTGAAGTAGCGGCTGGGCGACGCGCTCTTGCTCTTCAGCAGGCCGTGCTTGCGCAGCGCCTCTCCCGCTTCATTCAGTTGCACGGCCGCGCCGCCCCTGAGCGCGGGGACGGCCTCGAGAACGCCGATCACATCGGCAGGCCATACCGGCGCGGGCGGCGGCTGTACCGGCACGGGGGCAGCAACTGCCGCGCGGCTGCGCGGCGCAGCCGCACGGGCGCGCGGCACGGGGCTCGCCTTCACCGGGGCGGCGACCTTGCGGTGGGCAATGTCGATGAAGTCGTCATACGCCAACGGAGACTCGCTGCCCGTCTTGCCTGCCTGGCCGATGCCGAGCACGCGGCAGCCCTTTTCGCGCAGTCGCTGCGCGAGCGGCGCGTAGTCGGAGTCGCTGGAGCCAATGACGACCACGCCGGGCCGTTCGCTCATCGCCAGGTCGATGGCGTCGACGGCGAGCGCAATGTCGGTCGAGTTCTTGCCCGTCGGCACGTTCACCATCGGCCGAATCGAGTGCCTGCGGAACAGGTCCATCAGATCGACGGCCTTTTGCGGGCTGCAGTACGCACGCCGGAAGTGGATGGCGCCGAACTGGGTCAGCAAATGGGCAATGGCCTGTTCGATCACGTCGGCCGACAGGTTGTCGGCGTCGATCAGCAAGGCAACGCGTTCGGGCGGGCGGGGGGCATTGCTCATCGTGCGTGATCCATCCAGTTCAGCTCACCTGTTGCCAGGCCAGGGTTTCGCCGCCGCGAAGCGGTTTGAGTTGCGCGTCGCCAAAAGGCACCGATTCGGGTGGCGTCCACGATTGTTTGCGCAAGGTCACCGTGCCGGTGTTGCGTGGCAGGCCGTAGAAGGCCGGGCCGTTGAAGCTGGCAAAGGCTTCGAGCTTGTCGAGCGCGCCGGCCGCTTCGAATGCCTCGGCATACAACTCGAGCGCCGACAGCGCGGTGTAGCAACCGGCGCCGCACACCGATTGCTCTTTCATCTGCGACGCGTGCGGTGCACTGTCGGTGCCGAGGAAGAAGCGGTCGTTGCCCGATGCGGCGGCCTGCACGAGTGCTGCGCGGTGCAGCTCGCGCTTGAGCACCGGCAGGCAGTAGTAGTGCGGGCGCAGGCCGCCCATGAAGAGCGCGTTGCGGTTGTAGAGCAGGTGATGCGCGGTGAGCGTGGCCGCCGTGTGCGGCCCGGCCTCGGCCACGTACTGCGCGGCCTCGCGCGTGGTGATGTGCTCGAACACGACCTTGAGTTCGGGGAAGTCGCGCCGCAGCGGCGCCATGACGCGCTCGATGAACACGGCTTCGCGGTCGAACACGTCGACCGCCGGGTCGGTGACTTCGCCGTGCACCAGCAGCAGCAAGCCGGCGCGCTGCATTGCCTCCAGCGTGGGGTAGGTCTTGCGGATGTCGGTCACGCCGGCATCGCTGTTGGTGGTGGCACCGGCCGGGTACAGCTTGCACGCTACGACGCCAGCGGCTTGGGCGCGCTGCACCTCGTCGGGCGGCAACGCATCGGTCAGGTACAGCGTCATCAGCGGCGTGAAGTCGGCGCCTTCAGGCAGCGCGGCAACGATGCGTTCGCGGTAGGCCTGCGCCATGGCTGCGGTCGTGACGGGGGGCTTCAAGTTCGGCATGACGATGGCACGCGCGAATTGCCGTGCGGTGTGCGGCAGCACGGCCGCAAGCGCCGCACCATCGCGCAAGTGCAGGTGCCAGTCGTCGGGGCGGGTCAGGGTGAGCGTGGGGGTCACTGAATCGAGCATGGTTCGATTTTCGCACCTGGCAAAAAGGCACCCGAAGGTGCCTTTGCGCAGAAGGCCTCACCGACCTCAGTGCTGGAGGATCTTCGACAGGAACTCCTTCGCACGCGGAGAGCGCGCCTCGGGGTTGCTGAAGAACTCGTTGCTCTTGCAGTCTTCGACAATCTTGCCAGCGTCCATGAAGATCACACGGTGGCTCACGCGCTTGGCGAAGCCCATCTCGTGCGTCACGCACATCATGGTCATGCCTTCCTGGGCGAGTTGCACCATCACGTCGAGCACCTCGCCCACCATCTCGGGGTCGAGCGCCGAAGTGGGCTCGTCGAAGAGCATCACGATCGGGTCCATGCTGAGCGCGCGCGCGATCGCCACCCGCTGCTGCTGGCCGCCGGACAACTGGCCGGGGAACTTGTCTTTGTGAACCATCAGGCCGACACGGTCGAGCATCTTCAGGCCACGCTTCTTCGCGTCGTCGCTCGAGCGGCCCAGCACCTTGATCTGCGCGAGCGTCAGGTTCTCGGTCACGCTGAGGTGCGGGAACAATTCGAAGTGCTGGAACACCATGCCGACGCGCGCGCGCAGCTTGGGCAGGTCGGTCTTCGGGTCGGCGATGGAAATGCCGTCGACCACGATGTCGCCCTTCTGGAACGGCTCGAGCGCATTCACCGTCTTGATGAGCGTGGACTTGCCCGAGCCCGACGGGCCGCACACCACCACCACCTCGCCCTTGTTGATGGTGGTGGTGTTGTCGGTCAGCACCTGGAATGCGCCGTACCACTTGGAAACGTTTTTGATGTCGATCATGGCGGCCCCGGTCCTATCGAATGATGGCGATCTTCTTCTGCAGCCGGCGCACGAGCATCGACAGGCTGAAGCAGATGATGAAGTACACGACGGCGGCAACCAGATAGGTTTCAACCGGCCGGTTGAAATTCTTGCCCGCCACCTCAAAGCCCTTGAGCAGGTCATAGGCACCGATGGCATAGACGAGCGACGTGTCCTGGAACAGGATGATCGTCTGCGTCAGCAGCACCGGCAGCATGTTGCGGAACGCCTGCGGCAGCACGATCAGCTGCATGCATTGCGCATACGTCATGCCCACCGCGTACCCGGCATGGACCTGCCCCTTGGGCACGCTCTGGATGCCGGCCCGCATGATCTCGGAGTAGTACGCCGCCTCGAAGATCGTGAAGGTGATGATCGCTGACAGCTCTGCCCCCATGGGCCGCCCGATGAGCAGCGGAATAAGCAGGAAGAACCACAGGATCACCATCACCAGCGGGATGGAGCGCAGCGTGTTCACATAGAACGCGGCCGGCAGCACCAGCCACTTCTTGCCCGACAAGCGCATGAGCGCAAGCACGGTGCCGAGCGCAATGCCGCCGATCATCGCGATGAGCGTGAGCTGGATCGAGAAGAGCAGGCCCTTCAGGACGAAGCCGGAGACGACGCTCCAGCTCAGGAAGGCAAAGTCGAGGTTCATCTGCCGCCCCCGATCATGCCGGGGACCTGCACGCGGTTCTCGATGAACAAGGCAAGCCGGTTGATCGCGAACGCAGAGACGAAGTACAGCCCCGTGACCGCAAGGTAGACCTCGATGCCGCGCGAAGTTTCTTCTTGCGCCTGCATCGCGAACATCGTGAGCTCGGTGATGCTCACCGCGAACGCCACCGACGAGTTCTTGACGATGTTCATCGACTCGCTGGTGAGCGGAGGGATGACGATGCGAAACGCCATCGGTAGCAGTACATAGCGGTAGGTCTGCGGCAGCGTGAGGCCGACCGCGAGGCCAGCGTAGCGTTGGCCCTTGGGCAGCGCCTGGATGCCGGCCTTGACCTGCTCGGAAATGCGCGCGGAGGTGAAGAAGCCCAGCGCGAAGACCACGAGCAAGAAGCTCGGCACCGCGCGCAGGCTGAGGAAGATCGATGGCAGCACGTGGTACCAGAGGAAGATCTGCACCAGCAGCGGGACGTTGCGGAACAGCTCGGTCCAGGTTTCGCCCAGCCGCACCAACCACTTGTTCGGCGCGGTTCGGAAGATGCCCATGAACGAGCCGACGACCAGCGCCACGATCAGCGACAACAAGGCCACCGACAGCGTCCAGCCCCAGGCCGAAAGCAGCCATTGCAGGTAGGTGCGGCCCTCGCCGGTGTCTTGCAGGAAGACCTGCCAGTCCCATTTCATAGCGTCGCCCCGATC
Organism: Rhizobacter sp.; assembly: GCA_025350965.1. Taxonomy (GTDB): domain Bacteria; phylum Pseudomonadota; class Gammaproteobacteria; order Burkholderiales; family Burkholderiaceae_C; genus LMDS01. The sequence goes on along the minus strand of JANXWV010000154.1, from coordinate 49 downwards.
ATTGGTTGCCGCACAGCCATCGAGCTCGCGGTGGGGTGGGGGGGCGGCC
>JANXWV010000153.1 GCA_025350965.1 Rhizobacter sp. | reverse complement strand
ATGCGGCCGAGCCAGCCGAAGGTGGTCTGCGCGCCGGCAATGTCCATTCCGCGAGCGGCGGGCCGCCCACGGCGACGCTGCCTTGCACGCTGAGCGGGGTCGCGCCGTTCGGCGTTTGCACACGAATGCGCACCGGCACGGACGCGGACACCAACGCGGGCGTTGACGCCGCCGTCGACGCCGCCGCCTCGCCTTGCGGCGCGGCCGTCGCCGGCGGCTGCTTCTCGGTTGCCCCCACCCGCTTCTGCGCCTCGGCGTTCAGGAACACCGCCCCGGGGTCAAGCAGCGCCATGCGGTCGCTGCCCGCATCGGGGCGCGGCATCAACGCCGGGGCCAGCGGCGCGGCCACCAGGGCGTCCAGGCCGACCACCTTCAGCGGCACGCGCTCGCCTTGCGCGTCGAAGGCCAGCGTGTCGATCTCGATCACCGGGCTCGCAATGGCGACTGCCGGGTGCTGCGCCACACGGCCATAGAGCGCCTCGTCGAAGCCGGCACGCTGGCCGCGCAACTCGAAGTCGGGCTCGCCGTTCACCGACCGCACGGCCGAGCTGAATTCACTCAGCGCCGACTGGTTGATCAGCTGCACCGAGAACGCCAGCGCCACGCCCAACATCACCGCGATCAGCGCGGCGGCGTTGCGCCACGGGTGGTGGCGCAGCTCGGGCCACGAGAGTTGTACGAGCCAGCGGATCATGCGGCGCTCGGGTGTCGTTCCGGGTGGCTCACGCCGCGCGCATGCCGGTGGCGGTGAGCGTCAGCACGCGGTCGGCGCGCGCGGCGGCGGCGCGCGAATGCGTGACCAGCACGCACGCCGCGCCTTCGCTGCGCACCTGCGCGAACAGCAAGCTCATCACGCGCTCGGCGGTCGCGGGGTCGAGGTTGCCGGTGGGCTCGTCGGCGAGGATCAACTGCGGCTTGTGTACGAGCGCGCGCGCAATCGCCACGCGCTGCAGCTGCCCGCCCGACAAGGTGGCCGGCAGCCGGACGTCCAAGCCGTTCAAGCCCACCGCGTCGAGCAGTGACTGCACGCGCTGCGGGTCGGCGCGCTGCTGCAGCAGCAGCGGCAAGCCCACGTTGTGCGCCACGTCGAGGTGCGGCAGCACATGAAAGGCCTGGAACACGAAGCCCAGGTGCAGGCGGCGGAACACGGCCTGCTGCGGCTCGGGCAAGGTGGTGATGCAGATGCCGTTGATGCGCACCTCGCCGGCATCGACCGTGTCGAGCCCGGCAATGCAGTTCAGCAGCGTCGACTTGCCCACGCCGGACTCGCCGAGCACGGCAACGAATTCACCCGCCGCCACGTCGAGGTCGACATCGGCGAACACGGGCGTGCTGCCATAGCGTTTGGTGAGGGCGGTGACTTGCAACAAGGGCATGGCGTGCATCGGCTCGTGGTGTCTCGGATGGGTTGCGCTACGCGCCCGGCAGCTGCGCGATCAACGCGTGCGCCAGGGCCACGGTGCGCGCCAGTGCACCGGGCGCGTCGCAGGCCACGCTGTGGCGTTGCGGCATGCTGCGCAGCCAGGTGAGCTGGCGCTTGGCGAGTTGGCGCGTGGCGGCGATGCCGGTGTCTTGAAGCTGCGCCAGCGTGCCGCTGTCGATGGCCTGCCACGCCTGGCGGTAGCCCACGCAGCGCATCGACGGCAGGTTGGCATGCAGGTCGCCGCGCTCGCGCAGGGCGTGCACCTCGTCGACGAAACCGGCCGCGAGCATGGCCGTGAAGCGCTCGGCGATGCGCGTGTGCAGCCAGGCGCGGTCAACAGGTTCGAGCGCGATCAAGGGCGCGCTGGCGCGTGCCTCGCGCGCGCTGTGGAACGACGCCAAGGGCCGCCCGCTGATGCGGAACACCTCGAGCGCACGCTGCACGCGCTGCGCGTCGGTGGGGGCCAGCCGCCGGGCGGTGACGGGGTCGATGCGCGCAAGCTCCGCATGCAGGGCAGGCCAGCCCTCGCGCGCCGCTTGCGCATCGATCTCGGCGCGCACCTGCGCATCGGCTGCGGGCATGTCGTCGAGCCCGTCGAACAGGGCCTTGAAGTACAGCATCGTGCCGCCCACCAGCAACGGCAGGGCGCCGCGCGCGGTGACTTCACCAATGAGCCTTGTTGCGGCCGCCACGAACTGAGCGGCCGAGTACGCTTCGGTCGGCTCGATGATGTCGATCAGGTGGTGCGGCACCTGCGCGCGCTCTTGCGGCGTCGGCTTGGCGGTGCCGACGTTCATGCCCCGGTACACCAGGGCCGAGTCGACGCTGATGATCTCGACCGGCCTGGTCGGCGCCAGAGAAGCGGCAATCGCCAACGCCGCCGCCGTCTTGCCCGATGCGGTGGGGCCGGCGATGCACAGGCAGGGCAGCGCCACCGTCACGCGGTGCTGCCTCCCAGCGGATTGGCAGTGCGGCGAGTTGCGGGCTCACCATGGCGTTGGATGACGGTGTTCGCGAGCACGAAAACGCCGATGCTGAATGCAGCCACGCCCAGCGTGAGCGGGTAGACCGTGTGGCCCAGCGTGCGGCCCAGCACCTGCCCGGTGCAGAACGCGGTGAACATCATCGCGAAGCCCGAGAGCGACGCCGCCGTGCCGGCCTTGTCGGGGAACGGGCCGACCACGGCCGACTGCCCGCACGGCTGGTGCACGCCATGGCCGAACGCGAACAGCCACAGTGGCAGCATCACCGCCCACACGTTGTGAACGCCGAGCAGGCTGATGCCCGCCACGCCCAGGCCACCGGCCAGTGACCACCACGCGCCGCGCCGCACGGCACCGCGCAGGCCGTGGCGCAACAGCAGGCGCCGGCAATACACCGTGCCCGCGATGTAGGCCGCCGAGTTGGTGGCCAGGATCACGCCATACGCCACGCGCGACGTGCCGAGCACGTTGATGTAGACGAACGAAGAGCCCGCCAGCACCACGAAGATACCGCCGTAGGTGCAGCACAGCAGCGCCGTCCAGGCACGGAACGCCGGGTGGCGCAACAGTTGGCCCCAGTTGCGCAGCACCCGCGCCGGGTGGGTGGCGAGCGGGTCGCGCACCGGCACCGTTTCCTCGAAGCGAAGCGCGATCAGCGCCAGCAAACTTGCGCCGTACAGCGCCGTTACCAAAACCGCCGCGTGCCAGCCCGACCACTGCACCGCGAGGCCTCCGACGATGGGGCTGAACATCGCCACCGCACCCAGGCCGCCGAGCGCACGCGACATCACGCGCGCCCCTTCGTGCGGCTGGAACAGGTCGCGCACGATGCTGCGCCCGCAGGTCACGGCCGAGGCCATCGCCGCGCCCTGCAACGCGCGCGCCAGCACCAGCGCGTCGATGCTCTGCGCAGCGCTGGCCAACAGGCTGGCGGCCGTGTACAGCGCCATGCCGACCAGCAGCACGGGCTTGCGGCCGAAGCGGTCGGCCAGCGGCCCGCACACCAGTTGCCCGAGCCCGAAGCAGATGATCAGCGCCGACAAGGTGAGTTGCACCGACGCGGTGGTTGCCATGAACTCGCGTTGCAGCGTGGGCAGCGCGGGCAGGTAAAGGTCGGTGCTGATGGGCTGGATGCTCAGCAGCAGCATGAGCACCGCGACGATCACGCCGGGGCTCATCACAGGGCGGGCGGCAGGGGGAAAAGGCATGCGCCGAGGTTATCAGGGCAGGGGGTGGGGACGCGCATGCGTCGACGCCATTCCAAATGCTCCGGGCATCTCATGACGCGAGAAGCGGCGGTGCGCCATACACGGGCCGGAGTGCCTCGTGTGACGCGTCATGGGCTTCGCGGCATGCAGCCGTCCGGCGCCAGGCACCGCTTACTCGAACGCCTCATCCGAGCGCAAATACCGCCACTGCCCCGTCGGCAAATCACCCAGCATTACCTTGCCGATGCGCACCCGCTTCAGGCCGAGCACCTGCAGGCCGACCGCTTCGCACATGCGCCGGATCTGGCGCTTCTTGCCCTGCTTCAGCACGAAGCGCAGCTGGTCGTCGTTGACCCATTCGACGATGGCCGGCTTCAGCGCTTCCCCGTCGAGTTCCAGGCCGTGGCGCAGCAGCACCAGGCTGTTGCCCGGCAGGCGCTGGCCGTCGGCGGTGGCCACGCGCACCAGGTACTCCTTCTCGATCTCGGTGTCTTCGCCGATCAACTGCTTGGCCACGCGGCCGTCTTGGGTGAGCACCAGCAGGCCGACCGAATCGATGTCGAGCCGCCCCGCGGGCACCAGGCTTTTCAGGTGCTCGCGCAGGAAGCGCGTACCCGAGTGGTCTTCGCTCCACAGCCGCTCCGGTGTGACCAGCACGAATGCGGGCTCGTAGCCGTCTTCGGCCTGGCCGGACACGAAGCCGACCGGCTTGTTGACGAGCACCGTGACGCGCTGCGCCTGCTGGAATTTGGCCTTCGCATCGACCGTGACGCGCTGGTTCGGCGTGACGCGCGAGCCCAGTTCGCTGACCACCTGGTCGTCGACGCGCACCCAGCCCTTGGCGATCCATTCATCGGCCTCGCGGCGCGACGCGATGCCCAGTTCGCTCATGCGCTTGGACAAACGCATGCTGCCCGGCGCGTGTGGTGCGGGCTGGGCTTCGCAGTCGTCGTCATCGTCGTCGCGGTGGCGCTGGCGGCCGCGTGCTGCGGGAGGCGCGGCTCGCTGAAACGGTGACGTGCGCGGTGTGGGCGATGCGCGCAAGGGCGGCGGCGCACGGCGCGGGTCGACGAAGGTGCCGGGGCCGACCGGGCGGTCGTTGCGCACAGAGCCGGCGGTGCGGTCGTCGCGATCAGTGCGGTCGCCGAAAGCCATGTTGCGGCCGGTGGGTTGCGGCGGGCGGCCGCGCGCGTCGCGCATGTCGCGCGGGTCACGCGGGTCACGCGGGTCACGCGGGTCACGCGGGTCACGCGGGTCACGCGGGTCACGTGCATCACGCGGGTCACGTGCATCACGCGGGCCGCGTGGGTCGAAGGCCGCACCCCGCGCAGGCACTGCCGGGGGCGGGGCGTCACGCCGCTGGCGCTGAGCCGGCTCCGGCGGAAGCGCGTCACGCCGCTGGCGCTGTGCCGGCTCCGGCCGGGGCGGCTCGCTGCGGCGCTGGAAGGTGGCGGGCGGCCGGTCGCCGAAGCGCTGGCGCAGTTGTTCCTGGTATTGCGCCTCCCGCTCGGCGCGCTGCGTTTGCGCCTGTGCCAACGTGGGCCGGGTCTTCAGCGCCGTACCGCGCACGGGCGGGCGGGGCGCGTCGCGCGTGGCTTCACGGGGGTCACGCGAATCATGTGACGGAGCGCGCGCGGCGTCGGGTTTCTTGAGCTTGATGGTGGCCATGGGAAGTCTCGTGTTCAACGCCGTCGTGTTCAACGCCGATTGGAGCATGGCGCCATGGCCATGCCGGCTCAACGCCCGCGCCAGAACAGGCCGTCCAGCTCTTTGAGCGTGATCTGCCGCCACGTGGGCCGGCCGTGGTTGCACTGGTCGGCGCGTTCGGTGCGTTCCATGTCGCGCAGCAGGGCGTTCATCTCGTCGAGGTTGAGCTGCCGGTTGGCGCGCACGGCGCCGTGGCAGGCCATGGTCGACAGGATCTGGTCTTGCGCGCGCTGGATCACGCTGCTGGCGTCGAACTGCGTCAGCTCGGCCAGCACGCTGCGCGCCAGTTCCACCACGTCGCCGCCGACCAGCGCCGCCGGCTGCGAGCGCACCGCCAGCAGGGTGGCCGACAGGGCCGACACATCGAGCCCCAGGCGCAGCAGGTTCTCGGCCTGCGCCTCGGCAGTGGCCATCTCGTGCGGCGTGGCCGCGAAAGTGGCCGGAATCAACAGCGGCTGCGCTTCTATGGCGGCTGTGCCCAGGTTCGCCTTGAGCCGCTCGTAGACGATCCGCTCGTGCGCCGCGTGCATGTCCACGATCACGAGGCCGTGGTCGTTCTCGGCCAGCACGAACACGCCGCCGATCTGCGCGATGGCGCGGCCCAGCGGCCACTCGGCGTTGTCGCTGGCGAGCGGCCAGGCCTCGCTGCGAAGGCCTGCAGCCGCTGCGCCGGTGCTCAGCGGCGCTGCGGGCTCGGCCCGGCTGCCATTCCAGCCGGCCGGCAACTCGCGGGCGTAGAGCATGGCCGCTTGCTGCAGGCCGAGCGAGCCTTGCTGGTAGCCGGCACCGTAGGGTTGCGGCGCGGCCGTGCGGTAGCCGCTGTTGAAGCCGGCACTCGTTGCCGGTGCCACATCGCCGGCACGGGCCGGCTCGCCCGCATCGGCAAGGCCCGCCCCACCCGCGCCCAGGCCGGCACGCGGAATGGCCAGTGCGCCCTCCACCGCGCGCCGCACCGCCTGGTGCACCTCGCGCGAATCGCGGAAGCGCACCTCGATCTTGGTCGGGTGCACGTTCACGTCGACGCGGTCCGGCGCGATCTCGATGAACAGCACGAAGGCGGCTTGCCGCCCGCCGTGCAGCACGTCTTCATACGCCGAGCGAATGCCGTGCGCGATGAGCTTGTCGCGCACATGGCGGCCGTTCACGTACACGTATTGCTGGTCGGCGCGTGCGCGCGCGGCCTCGGGTGTGCCGGTGCGGCCCGTGATGCGCAGCACGCCCAGGTCCAGCGCCACTGTGCGGCTGTTGGCGATGAACTCGGCGCCCAGCACATCGGCAATGCGTTGTTCGGCCGTGCTGCGCCGCCACTGCTGCGCCAGCTTGCCGTCGTGCCACACCGCGAAGCCGGTGCCCGGCCGCGCCAGCGCATGGCGGCGCACGGCTTCCGTGCAGTGGGCGAACTCGGTGTTCTCGGTCTTCAGGAACTTGCGCCGCGCCGGCGTGCTGAAGAACAGCTCGCGCACCTCCACGCTCGTGCCCACGCCGCGCGCGCTGGGGGCCAGCTCGCCGCTGCGCGCATCGAGCCGGTGCGCGTGGGGCGCGTCGGCGGTTCGGCTGGCCAGCGCCACTTCGGCGATCGACGCGATGGCCGCCAGCGCTTCGCCGCGAAAGCCCATCGTCGCCACCCCTTCCAGCTCGGGCAGCGACGCAATCTTGCTGGTGGCGTGGCGGCGCAGCGCCAGCACCAGTTCGTGCGCCGGTATGCCCACGCCGTCGTCTTCGACCACGATGCTGCGAATGCCGCCGGCGAGCAGCCTGACCGTGATGTCGGTCGCGCCCGCATCGAGCGCGTTGTCGACCAGTTCGCGCACCACCGACGCCGGCCGCTCGACCACTTCGCCGGCCGCGATCTGGCTCACCAGCTCGTCCGGCAGTTCGCGGATCGGGCGGCGCACGCTGCCCCCGGCTGGCGGGTCGGGCGAAGGGTACGGGGCGTGCATCACGGCGGTCATGGCCGCATTGTAGAAAGCGGCCCTTGAGGCGCATTGAAGCGCTCGATATGCGCCTGATTCGCAGCGCTTATCAGCCTCTGCGCCACGTTGCGCGGCCGTTAGCCTGCATGCCACCCCAACGCTTTCGACCAAAGCGCCGCCGCCCTTCTGCAGTACGCTTCCATGAGCACCGCCAACAACCCCACGCCCGAAGCCAGCGCCACCGAGTCGTCGGCCTTCCTGCGGGCGGTCACGGCGTTCGGGCAACTGCAACCTGTCGTCACCAGCCGCGCCGTTGTCAACCTCCAGGGCGCCCGCCTGCTCGACAGTGGCGTGCAGATCGACGCCAACCTGCATGACACGCTCATCTCGCACCGTCTGACGGCACGCATCGACGAATGCCTGGTGAGCGTACCGATGGTCAATGCCGCCGTGTTGCGCGAGGCCGCCGAAGCGCTGATGGACCGCATGCCGTTCTTCGGCCTGATGGGCCCGCCCGGCCGCACCCGGGGCATGGTGCTGCAGGTGATCGGCGACATCCCACTGCCGGCGCCAATGGCGTTTCAGCTCACACTGGCACGCGCCACGCGGCCGGGCATGTTCGAGCATGCGGTGCAGATGGCGCTGCTGTGCGCCCACCTCGTGCGCGAAGGCGGCGCACCGCTGCACGAGATGACCACTGCCGCGAGCGCCGGGCTGCTGCACGACATGGGCATGCTGTGCATCGACGCCAAACTGCTCGACAGCAGCAATGCATTGAGCGGTGATGAGCGCCGCCCGCTCTACATGCACCCGTTCACGTCGTCGATGTTCGTGGCCCGTTTCCCGGCGTACCCGAAGGAAGTGGTGCGCGCGGTGTTCGAGCACCATGAACTGCTCGACGGCTCGGGTTACCCGCGCGGCCTGGCCGGCGCGGCCATCAGCCCGCTCGGGCGGCTGCTCTCGCTGGCCGAGGTGGTGACAGCCATGTTCGACGGCGCCCGCCAGCACCCGCTGCAGCGCGTCTCGCTGCTCCTGCGCATGAGCCCGGCGCGGTTCGACGCCGCGCTGGTGCCGTCGATCCACCGCCTGCTGCGCGCCGCGCCCGGCCCGGCTGCGGACGACGCCGCCGGTCGCGCCGACAGCCTGGCCGATTCGCTGAAACACCTCGAAGCCCAGGCGCTGCTGCTCACCGCGTGGCACGACGCGGTGCTGGCCACTGCGCCCACACTCTCCGCCCCCGCCAAGGCGGTGCTCAGTGCGGTTGCCGAGCAGGCCGACACGCTGCAGCGCATGCTCTTCGAAGCCGGCATCACCCCCGAGCAACTGGGCATGCTGATGCGCGACGCAGCCGAAGACCCGTCGTATGCCGTCGACCTGTGGGTGCTGGCGCGCGAGCTGCACTGGCACCTGGGTGCGACCGCGCATCAGTTGCACCGCCGCTGGAAGGCCGCTGCCGGCGGTCAGGCCTTGCCCGACGCGCTGGTCGCGTGGGTGGACGACGTGGCGAGGCTCGTCGCACCCGTGTAGGTCGAGCGTGAGCCGGGCCTGGGCCGGGCTCGATGGCGGGCTCGACGACAGGCCGCGGCCAAGGGCGCAGGGATAATCCGCCGCCATGGACATTCTCGCTTTCGTGCTCGACTTCGTTCTTCATGTCGACGTGCATCTCGCCACCTTCGTGCAGTCGTATGGCGCCTGGGTCTATGCGCTGCTGTTCCTCATCGTCTTCGTCGAGACCGGCGTGGTCGTCATGCCGTTCCTTCCCGGCGACTCGCTGCTTTTCGTGGCCGGCGCCATGTGCGGTGCCGGGCTGATGAGTTTGCCGTTGCTGGTGGCGCTGCTGATTGCTGCAGCCATCCTGGGCAACCAGTGCAACTACGCCATCGGCCGCCACCTGGGCCCGCGCGTGTTCCAGTGGGAGCAGTCGCGCTTCTTCAACAAGCGGGCGTTCGAGCAGGCGCACGAGTTCTACGAGAAGTACGGCGGCGCCACGCTCATCGCCGCGCGCTTCATGCCCTTCCTGCGCACCTTCGCCCCGTTCGTGGCCGGCGTGGCCCGCATGACCCGCGCCAAGTTCACGCTGTTCGACGTGACCGGCGCGGTGCTGTGGGTCGGCGGCGTCACCGGGGCGGGCTACCTGTTCGGTGACATGCCCTGGGTCAAGGCCAACCTCGACAAGATCATCTGGGGCGCGATCCTGATTCCCGGCGTGCTGGTGTTGTTCGGCGCCTGGCGCGCGCGGCGCGGGCAGGCGCCGGCTTGATGCCGAGACACGGCCTCAGCCTCAGGCTCAGCCTCAACCTCAGCCTTAACCTCAGCGCTCGCGCGGCGTGACGCGCGCGTCCAGCGGCGCGGGCCGGTAGCCCGGCACGAAGTGGCAGCCGGCGCCGAAGCGGGCTTCCAGTGCCGCACAGCGCGCGGCCACCGAGTCGGGCGTGGGCTTGTCGCCCTTCGCGGCCCACTGCAACACAGCATCGACGAGCGCCACGTACTCGGCGTCGGCCAGGTAGCTGTGCTCGTGCTCGTCGGTGAAGGTCTGCACCAGCAGGTCGGTCTTGCCGGCGCGGGCCACGTTGTCGGCGAAGGCGCTTTCGAGTTCGACGAAGGCCACCGGGTCGTCGGTGGCGTGGGCGTTCAGCGTGGGCACGTGGAGTTGGCCCGTCGGGTCGGCGTCGGCCGCGAAGCGGGCCACGGCAGCGGGGTCGGCACGAAAGCGTGCCACCTTCGCATTCAGCGCGTCGTCGTTGGGTGAGCCCCCATAGCGCGCACCGATGTTGCCGAACGGGTTGGCACCAGCGAGCCGCGTGAACACGATGTCCTGGAAGTGCCAGGTGGCCCAGTTCAGGTGGCCGATCAGCGAGCGCTCGGGAATGCGCACGACCGCCAGCAAGGTGGCAAGACGCTGCTGCTGCTCGGGGCTGCGCTTGTCGGGCGCCAGGCGCAAGCCGGTGCAGTCGTTCACCCTGCGCGCCAGCTCGGCGCGGGTCAGCGCGCTGCCGGGCGGCAGGCCTTGCCACAGCGGATACGCCGGCTCGTCGGCTTTCGGGTGGTTCTGGCACAGGGCCTGGTACACCACGCGCAGGTCGAGCCGGAACTCGTACGAGCGCGTGCCGCCGCCGAGCACGCCGCTGGTGAGCAGCACGGCGTCATAGCTCGTCGGGAAACTTTCGGCCGCGATGGCCGCCACGCTCGCACCCCAGCTCTGGCCGTGCAGCAGCGTCACGCGGGGCTTGGCGACGAGTTCGGTGAACAGGCCGCGCAGGCGCTCGGTGTCAACGGCCGCCGCACGCACTGCCACGCCGCCTTGCCGGTAGGTGGACCCGGCCCAGGCATGGCCGGCCTTCACCATCACGGCCCAGCGCTGCAGATCGTCTGCACTGCGCTCGGCGCGCGGCACGCCCAGCTCCGGGCCACCGTGGGCATGCAGCACGAGCACGCCGCTCCACGGTTCTGGCACGGCGATCCAGTAGTGCGCGCCGGCGCTGTCGGTGCCGGTCAGGCAGCGGGTGTTGGCGGGCAGGCCGGTGGGGCAGGGTGAGGCTGCCGACGCGGCTTCAGCGTTGGCGTTGAGCGCCGTGAGCGCCGTGAGCGCGCACAGCATTGCGGCAGCAGCGAGCCGCAGCACGCCGCCGATGGTTGGCGCTGCCCCAGTCACGAATCAGCCTGCAACGCCCGCTGCACTTCGGCCGCACACAACGCCACCGCCGTGTTGGCTTCATCGAGCACGCGGCCCATGGTGATGAAGCCGTGGATCTGGCGCTCGAAGCACACGTACGTGGCGCGGTTGCCCGCGGCGGTCAGGGCCACGGCGTACGCCGCGCCTTCGTCGCGCAGCGGGTCGAAGCCGGCGGTGAGCACCAGCGCGGGCGGCAGCTTCGCAAGGTCGGTGTGCAGCAGCGGCGAAGCGCGCCAGTCGGTGTCGTGGTGCCGGCTGTCGATGTAGTGGTCGTGGAAGTAGCGGATGGTGTCGCTGGTCAGCAGGTAGCCCTGGCCGTTGTGGGTGTGCGATGGCGCGGTGGCGCGCATGTCGGTCGCGGGGTAGATGAGCAGCTGGTAGACCAGCGGCAGGTCGCCTGCGTCCCGCGCGGCAATCGCGACGACTGCGGCGAGGTTGCCGCCGGCACTGTCGCCGCCGACGGCGATGCGCGTGGGGTCGAGGCCGAGTGCGCCGGCCTGCGCGTGCGCCCAGCGCGTGGCGGCGATGCAGTCGTCCACGGCTGCGGGGAAGCGGTGTTCCGGGCCCATGCGGTAGTCGACCGCCAGCACCGCGCAGCCAGCGCGGTTGGCGAGTTCGCGGCACAGCGTGTCGTGGGTGTCGAGGTCGCCCATCGTCCAGCCACCACCATGGAAGTACACGAGCAAGGGCAGCGCAGTCACCGCAGCAGGCAGAGGCTTGTAGAGGCGCAGCGGGATCGTGCCGTGCGGGCCTTCGGCCTGCATGTCGGCAACGCTCGCCACGGCTTGCGGCGCGGGCTGCGCGAGTGCGCGCCGGTCCCGGTAGAGGGCGCGCGCATCGGCCGGCGACAAGGTGTGCGTGGGCGGTACGGCGCGGGCTTCGATCAGGTCGAGAAGGGCGCGGGCTTGGGGGTGGAGCATGGTGTGTCCTTTGGTTGTGAAAGCGGGCAACTGCAACGAGCTGTCAAAGCTGCCGGCTGCGCGCCAGCGGCGGGTTCTTCGCGAAGTAGCGCTGGATGCCGACCGCCAGCGCGTGCACCAGCTGCGCCTGGTACTCCGGGTCGCGCAAGCGCGCCTCTTCTTCGGGGTTCGAGATGAACGCCGATTCGACCAGGATCGACGGGATGTCGGGCGCCTTCAGCACCGCGAAGCCGGCCTGCTCGACGCTGCCCTTGTGCAGCTTGCCGACCTTGCCGATCTGGCCCAGCACCTCGCCGCCAAGCCTGAGGCTGTCGCGGATCTGCGCGGTGGTGCTCATGTCGAGCAGCGTGCTGATGACGGCCGCGTCTTTCGCGTTCACGTTGATGCCGCCGACCGAGTCGGCCGAGTTCTCGCGGTTCGCCATCCAGCGCGCCGCCGAGCTGCTGGCGCCGCCCTGGCTCAGCGCGAAGACCGACGCGCCGCGCGCCTGCGGCGTGATGAAGGCGTCGGCATGGATCGACACGAACAGGTCGGCCTGCACCCGCCGCGCCTTGCGCACGCGCTCGTGCAGGGGCACGAAGAAGTCGGCGTCGCGCGTGAGCATGGCGCGCATGTTGGGCAGGCCGTTGAGGCGGTCGCGCAGTTGCAGGGCGACCGCGAGCACCACGTCTTTCTCGCGCAGCCCGCTCGGGCCGCTGGCGCCCGGGTCTTCGCCGCCGTGGCCGGGGTCGATGGCGACGACGATGAGGCGGTCGATCTTGCCCTGTACGGCGGGTGGCAACGGTGCGGGCGACTGCTGCGGCGGGGCCGGGAAGGGTGCTGCGGCGACCGGCGGCCAGGGGGCCGGGGCCGATGCCTTGGCCATCGGCGGTGAAGAAGGAACCGCAGGCGGCGCCGCGCCGGGCACGGCCACCGGCTTGTCCACCTTGCCGATGAACTCACCGAGTGCGTCTTGCACGGTCCGGGCGGCCAGCGCTTCGGCGGCTTCGCGGTCGCGAATCAGCGCGAGCAGCGGGTCGTGCTCGTGCGTGGGGTACAGGTCGAACACCAGCCGGTAACGGTAGGCCGCCACCGGCGCCAGCGTGAACAGCTGCGGCGCGGTGGGCTGCTTCAGGTCGATCACCAGGCGCACCACGCGCGGCTGGTTCTGGCCCGCGCGCACACCGGCGATGAACGGGTCGTCGGCGCGCACCTTGCCGAGCAGGTCGCGCAGCGCAGGGCTGAGCTCCAGGCCGTCGATGTCGATCACCAGCCGGTTCGGGTTGTCGGCCATGAAGTGCTGCTGCGCCAGCGGCTGGTCCGACTCGATGGTGATGCGCGTGTAGTCGGCCGCCGGCCACACGCGCACCGCGACGATGCTCGCGCCGAAGGCCAATTGCCGGGTGCCGAGCAGCAGCGCGCACGCGCCCATGCGCCGCAGCGCGCTGCGGCGGTTGCCGGTGGGCGGCTCGCTCGGCACCACGTTCTGAAGCGGGTTCATCACCATGCCAACAACGCCTGCCCGAGCGCGGTGTGCGCCTCCACGCGCACCGCGCGCAGCGGCTCGGCCAGCGGCTCGATGTGGATGCGCAGGTCGGCCGGCGGCAGCAGCCCCTCGGCCTTCTCGGGCCACTCGGCCAGCTTCAGGCCCGGGGCCGCGAACACATCGCGAAAGCCCGCGTCTTCCCACTCCTGCGGGTCGTTGAAGCGGTAGAAGTCGAAGTGCGACAGGTTGAACGCCGCGCCGTTGCGTTGCAGCGCATACGGCTCCATCACGGCATAGGTCGGGCTCTTCACCCGGCCCTGCACGCCGAGCGCGTGCAGCAGGTGGCGCGCGAAGGTCGTCTTGCCGGCACCCAGCGGGCCGTGCAGCTCGATGAAGGCGCTGTGCAGCCCTGGCGGTGCCGCCAACAGCGCCGCCAAACGCGCAGCCGATGTGGCGCAGGCCGCTTCATCGGGCCAGTGCAGGGTGCGGGTTTCTAGAATCGACAAATGACCGGTGCTCGCGAAGTGAATGGGATGACAGGCGCGATGAACCGCGTTGCGCTGGACGGCGATGCCGTGTTGGCGCAAGTGCGCGAGTGGGCCACCGCACTCGGATTTTCCCAGATCGGCGTGGCCGGCGTGGACCTTGCCCATGCCGAGCCGGGGTTGTTGCAGTGGCTCGACAACGGCTTTCACGGCTCGATGGCCTACATGGCCACCCACGGCCTGAAGCGCGCCCGGCCCGCCGAGCTGGTGCCAGGCACGCTGCGCGTGATCACCGCGCGCATGAACTACCTGCCGGCGGCCACCCGCGCAGGCTGGCAGGCCGTTGAATGGGCGCGCATCAACGACCCCACGCAGGCCGCGCTGTCGCTCTATGCGCGGGGCCGTGATTACCACAAGGTCATGCGCGCGCGCCTGCAGCAATTGGCCGACAGACTGGCGCAGCACGTCGGGCCGTTCGGCCACCGCGTGTTCACCGACTCGGCCCCGCTGCTCGAAGTGGAACTGGCGTCGGTCAGTGGCACCGGCTGGCGCGGCAAGCACACACTGGCGCTCGACCGCGACGGCGGCTCGATGTTCTTCCTCGGCGAGATCTGCATCGACCTTGCGCTGCCCGTTACCGCGCCGGCCGAGGCGCATTGCGGCACCTGCAGCGCGTGCATCGACGTGTGCCCGACGCAGGCCATCGTCGGCCCCTACCGGCTCGACGCGCGGCGCTGCATCTCGTACCTGACCATCGAGCACGCCGGGCCGATACCGCTTGAACTGCGCCCGCTCATCGGCAACCGCATCTACGGTTGCGACGACTGCCAGCTCGTGTGCCCGTGGAACAAGTACGCGCAGCGCAGCACCTTGCCCGACTTCGACGCGCGCGCGCCGGTGGGCAGCGCAACGCTGCTCCAACTGTGGCAATGGGACGAGGCCACGTTCCTGCGGCTGACCGAAGGCAGCGCGATCCGCCGCATCGGCTTCGAGCGCTGGCAACGCAACCTGGCGGTCGGGCTGGGCAACGCGCTGCGCGCGTTTGGTGATGCCGATGCCGATGCCGATGCCGATGGCGCTGACGGCAGCGGCGCCGCAGCCATTCGCGCCGCGTTGCGGGCGCGCTTCGACGCAGCGGGTGAACTGGTGCGCGAGCACATCGCGTGGGCTTTGGCCCAAACCGTCAGCCCCACGCCGCCAGCACCGCCAGCCACAGCGGCACGCTGACCATGCCGAGCAGCGTCGACACGGTCACCAGCCCGGCCACGTAGGCGCCGTCGCCGCCCATGCGCGCGGCCAGCACGTAGGCGCTCGACGCGGTCGGCAGGGCCGCGAACAGCACGACCACCTTGCGTTGCTCGGGCGGCAAGGCCAGCGCGGCCGTCAGGCCGATGGCGATGGCCGGCAACACCCCGTGGCGGATCGTCAGGAAGGCGGCGGCCAACGCCGGCGAGGCCTTCAGCCCGCCCAAGCGCAGGCCCGCGCCCACCGCCATCAGCCCGAGCGGCAAGGCGGCCAGGCCGATGCGTTGCAGCGTGGTCGCCACGGCCTCGGGCAAGTGCAGGCCCGCAAGGTTGGCGGCCAGGCCCGCCACCGTGCTCAGGATCAGCGGGTTGCGCAGCAGCTCGCGCCCGTACGACTGCCCACCGTGGCGCGCCAGCGGCCACACCGCAGCCACGTTGCACAGCGGCACGCACAGCGCGACCATCAACGCCGTCCACGCCAAGGCCTGCGGCCCGCCCACCCGCTCGGCCAAGGCCAGCGCGATGTACGAGTTGAAGCGAAACGCCGTCTGCGCCCCTGAAGCATGCAGCCGCGCACTCACCCCGGGCCAGTGCTTGAGCGCCATCGCCAACGCAATGCCGCACCCGACCGTGCCCACGGCGGCAGCGGCCAGGCTCACCGTTTGCGCTGGCTGCAAGGGGCTCTTCACGATGGAGTTGAAGAGCAGCACCGGGAAGAGCAGGTAGTACACCAGCCGCTCGGCACCGTCCCACACCGGGCGGTTCAGCGCGGTGTGGCGGCAGAGCACAAAGCCGAGAACGATGAGCAGGAAGTCGGGGAAGAGCAGCAAGGCGTTCGGCATGCGGCGAGTGTGCCTGCGGGTGCTGCTCGGCCAACGTGAACGTCGGATTCGGCTGTCTCCAGCCGGGTTGAGAACTGCGAGTATCGGGTTGGGATCGGTTGGTACTGAACGACCCATAGCGGTCAGTGAATGCCGGCTGCAAAAGGCCGAGGCGAACGTTTCACCCTTCCTGTGCTTGACGACTCAGCGTCGCGACCGTACGGCCTCCATGCCGACGGAGCTACCACGGAGCATGAGCGGGCAGTACGATGCAAAGGTGGAGTCATGACTCCACGCCAAAGACAACAACACCGAGGTGAACCATGAGGAGACGATGCTTCTTCGCAGCGGTCGCGCTGCTGCTGGGTGCCTGTGCAGGCCCGTCGGGGCCGCCCGCTTCGCAGGCAGGGGCGGCTTCACCCTCGGAGCGGTGGATCGCTACCTGGGCGGCGCCCGCCGTTGCCCGGGTCGACCAGCCTGCGCAGACCCTGTC
>JANXWV010000141.1 GCA_025350965.1 Rhizobacter sp. | reverse complement strand
TGGCTCTCTTCGTCGAGCAGCATCTCGACCACCGCTGCCGCCGCGATCACACGGAACTCTTTCGGGTTGAACTGGCGCGCTTCGCGCAGGATCTCGCGCAGGATGTCGTAGCAGACGCTGCGCGGCGTTTTCACCTGGCCGCGGCCCTGGCAGGTCGGGCAGGGCTCGCACAGCATGTGGGCCAGTGACTCGCGGGTGCGCTTGCGGGTCATCTCCACCAGGCCGAGCTGCGTGAAACCACTGACGGTGATCTTGGTGCGGTCTTTGGCGAGTTGCTTGCGCAATTCGGCGAGCACGGCGTTCTGGTGGTCCTCGCGCGTCATGTCGATGAAGTCGATGATGATGATGCCGCCAAGGTTGCGCAGGCGCAGCTGGCGCGCAATGGCCTGGCCGGCTTCGAGGTTGGTCTTGAAGATCGTGTCGTCGAAGTTGCGCGCGCCGACGAAGCCGCCGGTGTTCACGTCCACCGTGGTCAGCGCCTCTGTCTGGTCGATGATCAGATAGCCGCCCGACTTCAGATCGACCCGCCGCGTGAGTGCGCGGGCGATCTCTTCGTCGATGTTGAACAGGTCGAAGATCGGCCGCTCGCCGGTGTAGTGGGCAAGCTTGCTGACGGCCGTGGGCGTGTACTCGGCGCCGAAGCGCGCGAGCAGGTCGAACTGCATGCGCGAATCGACGCGGATGGTCTGCGTGCCGTCGTGCGCCAGGTCGCGCAGCACGCGCTCCATCAGGCTCAGGTCCTGGTGCAGAAGCGTGCCGGGAGGCGACTTGAAGCTCTGCTCGCGCACCGCAGCCCACGTCTTGCGGAGATAGCGGATGTCGTCCGACAGTTCCTCGTCGCTCGCCTCCTCCGCGTTGGTGCGCAGGATGAACCCACCCGTCGGTCCAGAGCCCTCGGGCAGTTGCACCAGCGCGTTCATGCGCGTGCGCAGCTGCTCGCGCAACTCGTGCGAGCCGATCTTCTGCGAGATGCCGATGTGCTTGTCTTGCGGCAGGAACACCAGCATGCGCCCGGCGATGCTGATCTGTGTCGTTAATCGGGCGCCCTTGGTGCCGATCGAGTCCTTGATGACCTGCACCGTCAGGGTCTGGCCTTCGAACACGAGGCGCTCGATGGGCGTTTGCGGCACGCCGCCGCCATGCTCACCCTTCGGCCCCGACGCAGCGCCTCGGGGCACCACGCCGTTCACCTGCACATCGGCCACGTGCAAAAACGCCGCACGCTCCAGGCCGATGTCGATGAACGCCGACTGCATGCCCGGCAGCACGCGAACCACGCGGCCCGCATAGATGTTTCCGACCAGCCCGCGTTCGAGCGTGCGTTCGAAGTGCAACTCCTGGACAGCGCCGTTCTCGACGACCGCCACACGCGTTTCCTGGGGAGCCCAGTTGATGAGGATGTCTTGCACCGGTTGCGGCCTCTTGTTCTTGTGGCGCCCGGGTCGGCTGCGCGAGGCGAATCAGGCGGTGATGCCCAGCGTGCGCAGCAGTTGCGCCGTCTCGTAAAGGGGCAAACCCATGATACCGGAGTAGCTCCCGTCGACGTGGGCGATCCAGCCCGCGACTGCGCTCTGGATGGCATACGCGCCGGCCTTGCCGAAGGGCTCGCCGCTGGCTACGTAAGCCGCGATCACGTCGACCGGCAACACCGCGAAGCGCACGTTTGACACGCTCAAGGCCAGCTGCTCACGCCGCCCGCTGGAAATGGCCACGGCCGTGAGCACGCGGTGCGTGCGACCAGACAGCAGTTGCAAGGTGGCTGCCGCGTGGGCCGCATCAGCCGGCTTGCCGAGAATGCGGCGGCCCAGCGCCACAGTAGTGTCGGCGCACAGAATGGGCGCTGCGGGCAGGCCGCTCGCCTTCAAGCGCATGCGCGCGGCATGCAGCTTGGCGCGTGTGACGCGCTGAACGTAGTCGGCAGGCAATTCGCCCGGCCGTTCGGCTTCCAGCGCTTCGGCATTTTCATCCGCTCGCGGCAGCAAGAGCTTGTGGCGCACGCCGATCTGATCAAGCAGTTGCGCGCGGCGCGGGCTTTGCGAGGCGAGGTAGATGAACTGATGCATGGCAAGCTGAGAGCCCCCTCGGCGGGCAGAAGCGAAGCGGCGTGGGTCAGCCATCACTCGCGGTGGTAGGGGTGGTTCACCATCACGGTCCAGGCCCGGTACAGCGCCTCGGCGAGCAGCACGCGCACGAACGCATGCGGGAGCGTCAAGTCGGACAGGCGCAGGCTTTCGTCGGCGGTGGCCTTCAACGAAGCGTCCAGCCCGTCGGGGCCGCCGATCAGCAGGGCCACGTCGCGACCGTCGTTCATCCAGGCGGTCATGCGCTGCGCGAGTTGATGCGTGGTGACGCGCGTGCCGTGCTCGTCGAACACCACGCGGCGCACCCCTTTGGGCACGGCCGCCTCGATGCGCATGGCTTCATTCGCCATCAATTGCTCGGCGCTCTTGCCACTGCGCGGCTCAGCCTTCACGGCCTTCAGTTCAAGCCGCGCCTCGGGCGGGAAGCGCTTGGCAAACTCGGCATAGGCCGCGTCGGCCCAGGCCGGCTGGCGCTGGCCGACCGCGACCAGCCACAGCTTCATTTGCGGCCAGGCGCTCTCTTCGTGACCTTCTTGGCGGGGGCGCGGGTGGCCGGTGCAGCAGCGCGGCGCACCGGCGCCTTGCTCGCAGCCGCCTTCTTGGCTGGCGCCTTCTTCACACCGACCACGCGCGTGACCATGCGCGGTGCGGCAACCTTCTTGGCGGGTGTCTTGGCAACTGGCTTGGCCGCTGGTTTGCCTGCCGACTTGGCGGCCACCTTGCCCGCTGACTTGACGGGCGCCCTGGACGCCACCTTCTTGGCCGGCGCGGCCTTGACACCACCATTCTTTGCGGGCGCCCGGGTCGCGACCTCGGCTGCCGAAGACTTTGCGGGCGACCGTGCAGCGCGCTTCTTCGCCACCGGCGCGTCCGGCTCGCTGGCCTTCACCAGCGACACGCGCGCGTCCTCCAGCTTGACCTTCACCGGCTTGCCGCCCCAGATTTCTTCGAGGTGGTAGTACTCGCGAATGACCGGCTGCATCACGTGGACGACGGCGGCGCCGCAGTCGACGATGATCCATTCGCCATTCGTCTCGCCTTCGGTGCGAGGGACCGGGAAGCCTGCGGACTTGACTGACTCGCGTACGCTGGTGGCCAGCGATTTGGTCTGCCTGTTGCTGGTGCCCGAGGCAATGATCACGCGCTCGAACAGGGACGACAGGTGCTCGGTGTTGAACACGAGGATGTTCTGGGCCTTCACGTCTTCCAGACCATCGACGATGACGCGTTGCAGTTTTCGAATGTCCATTCAGCTCCTGGTGGGGTGGTGGTCTCGGTCGAGACGGTGGGGGGTGTTTCGGTACAGGCCGTGCAACTCAATATAGCGCGCAACGGTTTCGGGCACCAGATCGTCGATGCGCTCGCCATGGGCGATGCGCGAGCGGATGTCGGTGGACGACACGTCCATCATCGGCAGCGCCACCGCTTCGTGCGGCGCGCGCAGCACCTGCGGGTCGGCGGCGAGCGGGGCGTCGGGCCGGTTCGCCACGGCAACAGTCACCAGGCCGAGCAGGTCTTGCCAGCCATGCCAGGTGTGCAGCGCGGCGTACTGGTCCTGCCCGATGACGAGGTACCAGCGCACACCCGGCCGCGCGGCTTGCAGCAGCCGCACGGTGTCGAGCGTGAAGCTCGGGCCGTCGCGCTCGAGTTCGCACCGCGACAGCGTGAAGCGCGGCTCACCGGCAATGGTCAGCCGCACCATGGCCTCGCGGTGCACGGCCGGCGTGAGTTCGCGCGCCTTCTGCCAGGGCTGGCCAGCCGGCACCCAGCACAACTCGTCGAGCGTGAGCTCGTGCAGCGCCAGCCGGGCCAGCGCCAGATGCGCCCGGTGGACGGGGTCGAAGCTGCCGCCGAAGATGGCAATGCGCGGCGGGTGCGGGGCGTTGCCTGTCAACCGGGCGCCCACTCGGCCCAGTCACGCGGGCGCAGGAAGTCGGTGTACAGCCGCGCCTCGGGCGTGCCCGGCTCGGGCTTCCAGTCGTAGCGCCACTTCACGATCGGCGGCATCGACATCAGGATGCTCTCGGTGCGCCCGCCCGACTGCAAGCCGAACAGCGTGCCCCGGTCGAACACGAGGTTGAACTCGACATAGCGGCCGCGCCGATAGGCCTGGAAGTCGCGCTCACGCTCGCCGAACGGCAGGCTCACGCGGCGCTGCAGGATGGGCAGGTACGCGGGCAGCAAGGCATCACCCACCGCACGCATCATCTCGAAGCTGCGCTCGAAACCGAACTCGGCGAAGTCGTCGAAGAACACGCCGCCCACGCCGCGAGGTTCGTTGCGGTGCTTGAGGAAGAAGTACTCGTCGCACCACTGCTTGAAACGCGGGTACTTGTCGGCGCCGAAGGGCGCGAGCGCATCGCGGTTGACGCGGTGAAAGTGCGCCGCGTCTTCCTCGAAGCCGTAGTAGGGCGTCAGGTCCATGCCGCCGCCGAACCAGACCACCGGCTCGGCGTTCGCCGGCGTGGCAGCGAGCATGCGCACGTTCATGTGCAGGGTCGGCACATACGGGTTGCGCGGGTGGAAGACGAGCGACACCCCCATGGCCTCGAACGGCGCGCCGGCCAGTTCGGGCCGGTGCTGCGTGGCCGAAGGCGGCAGCACCTTGCCCTTGACGTGCGAGAAGCTGCAACCGGCACGCTCGAACACGTTGCCCTCTTCAAGCAGTTGCGAGCGGCCTTCTCCTTCGAGTTTGCCGCCGGGCTCGCGCTGCCAGGCATCGACGATGAAGGCCTGCCCGTCTTCGGCTTCCAGCTCCGCGACGATGCGCGCTTGCAGGCCCAGCAGGTACTCGCGAACCGCTTGTGTAGAACTCATCGCTTGATGGCCCGGTGGCCGATGTCGCGCCGGTACTGCGCGCCGTCGAAGTGGATGCCGCGCAGCACTTCGTAGGCACGGGCCTGCGCGAGCTTGACCGAATCGGCCAGCGCCGTCACGCACAGCACCCGCCCGCCCGATGTGACGGGGCCCGAAGCGCCGGGCACAGTCCCGGCATGGAACACCACCGCATCGGGCACGGCTGCGGGCAGGCCCGTGATCACGTCGCCCTTGCGCGGGTCGAGCGGGTAGCCATGCGCCGCCATGACGACGCCGAGCGCGACGCGGCGGTCCCATTCCAGTTCGACCTTGTCGAGCGAACCGTCGGTCGCGTGCATCAACACGTCGAACAGGTCGCTCTTGAGCCGCATCATGATGGGCTGGGTTTCGGGGTCGCCCATGCGGCAGTTGAACTCGACGGTGCGCGGGTCGCCGTTCGCGTCGATCATCAGGCCAGCGTAGAGAAAACCGGTGAAGGTGATGCCGTCTTTCGCCATGCCGGCGATCGTGGGCAGGATGATCTGATGCATCACCTTGGCATGCACGTTCGGTGTGACCACCGGCGCCGGCGAGTACGCGCCCATGCCGCCGGTGTTCGGGCCCTGGTCGTTGTCGAGCAGGCGTTTGTGGTCCTGGCTGGTTGCGAGCGAGACCACGTTCTTGCCGTCGCACAGCACGATGAAGCTGGCCTCTTCGCCTTCGAGAAACTGCTCGATCACGACTCTGGCCACACCGTCGTTGTGAACCACGCCCAAGCGGTTGTGGTCCGGCGCCAGCATCCAGTCGATGGCCTCGTGGGCCTCGGCCAACGTCATGGCCACGACCACGCCCTTGCCTGCGGCCAGGCCATCGGCCTTGATGACGATGGGCGCGCCTTGCTGGTCCACATGCGCGTGCGCTGCGGCCACATCGGTGAAGGTCGCGAACGCAGCGGTCGGAATGCCGTGGCGCTGCATGAAGCTCTTCGCGAAGGCCTTGGAGCTTTCCAGCAGCGCAGCCGCCTGCGTCGGCCCGAACACACGCAGGCCGCGCGCACGAAACACATCGACCACGCCGCCTGCAAGCGGGCCTTCGGGCCCGACGACGGTGAGCGCAATCCTTTCGGCCGCCACGAAATCGGCGAGCGCGTGGAAGTCGGTGATGGTGATGTTCTGCAGCTTCGCATCGGCGGCCGTGCCGCCGTTGCCCGGGGCCACATAGACCATCTGCACCTTGGGCGAGTCGCTGAGCTTCCACGCCAACGCGTGCTCACGGCCGCCGCCGCCGATGACAAGAACCTTCATTCGGTGATCTCGGCGTTGTGGAAAACCTCTTGTGTGTCGTCCAGTTCTTCGATCACGTCGAGCAGCTTCTGCATGCGCTGCGCGTCGTCGCCGTGCAGCGCCACTGTGTTCTCGGCGCGCATGGTCACCTCGGCCATGGCGGGCTTGAAGCCCGCGGCGTCGAGCGCCGCTTTGACGGCTTCGAACAAGGGCGGCGGGCACAGCACCTCGACGGCGCCATCGGCATCGGTCAGCACGTCGTCGGCGCCAGCGTCGAGCGCCACTTCCATGACCCTGTCCTCGCTCGTGCCTGGCGCAAACACCAACTGCCCGCAGTGCTTGAACTGGAACGAGACCGAGCCGTCGGTGCCGAGGTTGCCGCCGTACTTGCTGAACGCGTGGCGCACCTCGGCCACGGTGCGCACGCGGTTGTCGGTCATGCAGTCGACGATCACCGCCGCGCCGCCGATGCCGTAGCCCTCGTAGCGAATCTCCTCGTAGTGCACGCCTTCGAGGTTGCCCGTCGCCTTGTCGATGTTCTTCTTGACCGTGTCGGCCGGCAGGTTCGAGGCCTTGGCTTTCTCGACCGCCAGGCGCAGGCGCGGGTTCATGGCCAGGTCGCCGCCACCCAGGCGTGCAGCCACCGTGATCTCACGGATGATGCGGGTCCAGACTTTGCCGCGCTTTTCGTCTTGCCGGCCCTTTCGGTGCTGAATGTTGGCCCACTTGGAATGACCGGCCATGAGGCTCCTCTGGTGCGGGGCGGCCTGCCGTGCTCGGCAGACGGGCGGCCCGCTGGTTTTGTTCGATAGACTCGAATTTTACTTGCCCCCCGGAGCACACGATGGCCGAGCCGATCCTCATCGCCAAGCACGACAAGATCGAATGCGTGCTGCTGCCGGCGCTGGCGAACCGCCACGGCCTCATCACCGGTGCCACCGGCACCGGCAAGACGATCACGCTGCAGACGATGGCCGAGAACTTCAGCCACCTTGGCGTGCCGGTGTTCATGGCCGACGTGAAGGGCGACCTGACCGGCATCACGCAGGCCGGCACGGTGAGCACCAAGCTCGCCGCGATCCTGAAGGAACGCGGCATCGAGGCCCCGCCCTCGGTCGCATGCCCTGCGACGCTCTGGGACGTGTTCGCCGACGAAAAGAAGGCCCAGGGCCACCCGGTGCGCGCCACCGTCAGCGACATGGGCCCGTTGCTGCTGTCACGCATGCTGGCGCTGAACGAAACCCAGCAGGGCGTGTTGCAACTCGTGTTCAAGATCGCCGACGACAACGGCCTGCTGTTGCTCGACCTGAAAGACCTGCGCGCCATGCTGCAGCACGTGGGCGATAACGCGTCGCAGTTCACCACCGAATACGGCAACGTCAGCGCCGCCAGCATCGGCGCCATTCAGCGCGGCGTGTTGCAGATCGACAGCCAGGGCGGCGAGCGCTTCTTCGGCGAGCCGATGCTCAACATCGACGACTTCATGCAGACGGTTGAAGTGGGTGGGCAAGCGCGAGGCGTCGTCAACATCCTCGCCGCCGACCAGCTGATGAACAGCCCGCGCCTGTACGCCACCTTCCTGCTGTGGATGCTCAGCGAGCTGTTCGAGCGCCTGCCCGAAGTGGGCGATCTCGATCAACCGAAGCTCGTGTTCTTCTTCGACGAAGCGCACCTGCTGTTCAACGAGGCGCCGAAGGCGCTGGTCGAACGCATCGAGCTGGTCGTGCGGCTGGTGCGCAGCAAGGGCGTGGGCGTGTTCTTCGTGACGCAGAACCCGCTCGACATTCCCGACACCGTGCTCGCGCAGCTCGGCAACCGCGTGCAGCACGCGCTGCGCGCATTCACGCCGCGCGACCAGAAGGCCGTGAAGGCGGCGGCCAGCACCATGCGCGCGAACCCGGTCCTGGACATCGAGACCGCGATCACCGAACTGGCGGTCGGCGAAGCGCTCGTCAGCCTGCTCGACGAGAAAGGGCGCCCCAGCGTCACGCAGCGCGTGTTCGTGATTCCGCCCGGCAGCCAGATCGGCCCGATCACGCCCGAGCAGCGCGCGGCACTGATCAAAGGTTCACTGGTGGCCGGCGTGTACGAGAAGGCGGTCGACCGCGACTCGGCCTACGAGAAGCTGAAGGGCCGTGCGGTGGCCAGTGGCGACGCGGCTGCGGCAGCCGGCACAACTGCGGCGGCGCCAGCGCCGAGCGGCACGATGCCGATGCCGACCGGCACCGCAGCGACAACGGCAAGCTCGGCCGATGCCGGCGGCGGCCTGTTCGGCGGCTTGAAGGACGTGCTCTTCGGCAGCACCGGCCCGCGCGGCGGCAAGCACGAGGGCCTTGCCGAAGCGGCCGCCCGCTCGGCGGTGCGCAGCATCGGGTCGAGCGTGGGGCGCGAGATCATCCGCGGGGTGCTGGGCGGCCTGCTCGGTGGTGGGCGGCGCCGCTGAGGTGCAAGCCCAAGGCCGCTGCTGCGCTGTGCACAGGAACAACGCCCGGTTCAGCTCATCATGCGCCCGCCAGCGCCGATCACAGCGACGTCGACGAACGAGTTGCCCTCGTGCCGGCCCTTGCCGAACTTGATCTGCACGCCGCCGAGGTTCAGCGAATCAAGCCGTTCGAGGCCCGCGATCACCGCCTCTCGGCTGGGGTTGGCGCCAATCCGGCGCAGCGCTTCGACCAGCACGCGGGCGTTGATGTGCCCTTCCAGGCTGGGCAGTGAATAGTCGGTCGAGCCGGCGCCGGCCATGTCGGCCTGATAGCGCCGAACGGCTTCATGCTTCTGCGCGAACGGGGGAGGCACGACGATCGAGAAACCGAGCCCTCGCGCCAGCTCACCGAGGTCGCGGATGTTGGCCGCACTCGCGGTGATCGACAGCCCGAAGACGGTGCTCGGGCAACCCGCCTTGCGCAAGGCCTTGACGAACAACGGCGCCGTGCCGGCCAGCCCGGTGATGACCACCTGGGGTGAAGCCTTGGCGATCTCCTGCGCCGCAGGCTCGACCTCGGGGCTGGTGGTGCCGGGCGTGGTTGCAATCACCACAGGGGTGATCTGGTACTTCGCGGTCGAGGCCTTGAACGCCGCCAGCAGCGACTGACCGAGCGGGTCGTTCGGGTGCACCAGGCCGATCTTTGTCATGCCCAGCGTCAGCGCGCTGCTCACGAGCTTGTCGATCTCCTGGTCGTAGTTGGCACGCACCCAGAACGTGTTGGCCGCCGCCTTCTTGCGCAGGCCCACGGTGCCGGTGTTCGGGCCCACCACGGCCATCGCGGGTACCGCGTCCATCACGGCTGCCGTCTGCCGCGTGCCCAGCGGCTGCAACAGCGCAATGACCGAGCTGTCGGCCTCGAACGCCAAGGCGTTCGCCTTGGCCACGTCGGGCTTGAACTGGTCGTCTTTCGTGACGAACTCGATCGGCGCGCCGTTGATGCCACCGGCCGCATTGACGGCCTTGAAGTAGGCCTGCGCACCGGCAATCAGGCCGTTGCCGTTCGCCTTCTCGACGCTGCTCATGTCGAGCGTGCAGCCGATGCGCACCGGCTTGCCCGCAGCGGTGGCGACCGAATAGCCCGCGAGGCTGGCCGCAGCGCCGGCAAAGTGCAGCAACGCACTGCGGCGTGACAGCGTCGAAGCGAGGGGCGAGAGAACAGCTTGAGGCATGGGTCGATCCGTTCGAAGGCCGCTGGGGACAGCATTCTGTGGGCGACGCCGGCGCTCCTGACCCGCGCGCCGGGTCGAACACGGCCGCGAACGCGACTTTCTGCGCAAGCCACGCGTTCGTCGGCGCCACAACAGCGCCCTCGCATCATCCGGTCACAACGGCCACAGGACAGCAGCCAGGCGGGGAAACGGCACCCGGCCGTCCCAGGCGCGGTGTTCAGACGTTTTCAGATCCCCGCGTACCACTCGTACCCGTTGTCCTCCCAATAGCCGCCATTGCCGCCGCGCAGCGGCGCGAAGCTCTCGACGAGTTCGATCTTCATCAGATACTTGGCATGCTTGTAGCCGAGCTGGCGCTCGATGCGCACCCGCAGCGGCGCGCCGTTGCTGACCGGCAGCGCTTGGCCGTTCAGCTCATAGGCGAGCACGGTCTGAACGTGGTTGGCGTCGTCGAGGTCCACGCTTTCGTAGTAGCGTGAATCGCGCCCGTCGAGCGTGGGCCCGTCCATCGAGTCAGCGCAGCGGAACACCACGTACTTCGCGCTCGCCAGCGGCTTGACCTGCGCCAGCACGTGGCTGAGCTGCACGCCCTTCCATTGGCCGATGCTGCTCCAGCCTTCCACGCAATCGTGGCGCGTGATCTGGGTGCGCGACGGCATTGCGCGCAACTCGGCCAGCGTGAAGGCGGCCGGCTTCTCGACAAGCCCGCCGACCTGCAGCTTCCATTCGCTGAAGCCGCTTTTCAGCAACGCCTGGTAGTCGGCGTCGGCCGGCATCAGGGTGCCATTGCTGCGGAAATGCGCCGCCACATCTGCGGGTGCGAACTCTTGCGCCATGGCCTTGCGCCCGGGCACGATCTTGTGTGCCGCGCGGCTCAGGTGCTGCGCGCTCTTGAGCACATCGACAAAAGCGTCGTTGTTCGACAGCCTGTCGCAGCCCGCGAGCGCCACGGTGCCGGCGCCGCCGAGTGCAGCGCGCAACAGGTGGCGCCGCTTCGTGCCCGCGCCGATGCCCGTCACCACGCCGCCGTTCACGTGGCCGCTTCGTATCGCCTTCGTCTTCATGCTCACTTCCCCACCTTGTCAGCCGGCACCGCGTACCAGCCGGTGACCATCGAGCGCAGTTGGTTCCACACGCCGCTCACGATGACCTCGAACACATGCACCAGCACGAACAGCAGCAGCCCCATAGCGGCCAGGAAGTGCAGCGTGCGCGCCGACTGCCGGCCGCCCAGCAGCTCGACCCAGCCGGTGACCACCGAGTCGAGCATCGGCGACATGGCCATGCCCGCCACGATGACCAGCGGCAGCAAGCCGAAGATGACGACGAGGTAGGCGAGGTTCTGCAGCACGTTGTAGCGCTTGGCTGCCGCACCCGTGGGGTGCTTGAACATCAGGTGCGCCTTGATCGAGCGGCCGATGTTTCGCAACTCGGTGCGCGTCGGGAGCAGGTCACGCTTCAGGTGGCCGCTGACGACGGCGTACAGCACATAGGCAATGCCGTTCAGCACGAACAGCCAGGCAAAGAAGAAGTGCCAGTGCCGGCCCATCGACAACCACTGCGGCCCGGGGATCGTGGCCCACGACGGGAACGCGCGCGCGGTCTTGGTGGTGGCGTCGCCGACCTTCGATGCGCCGAGCACGCCGTCGGTGTCGAAGCTGCGCCCCGCGATGTGCGTGACGCCAGCAAAGCCGCCCGGCACATCGA
The DNA here is from genome assembly GCA_025350965.1 of Rhizobacter sp. Lineage (GTDB taxonomy): Bacteria > Pseudomonadota > Gammaproteobacteria > Burkholderiales > Burkholderiaceae_C > LMDS01. The sequence goes on along the minus strand of JANXWV010000141.1, from coordinate 5,957 downwards.
CCGCCATGATCGAAACCCACGGCGCGTTGAAGGTCGAGTCGCGCCCCCAATAAAGCGCGGGGTGGGCGTTGAAGATGGTCAGGCCGCTCATCAGCAGGATGGTCAGGCAGACCACGTTGATCCAGTGCATCAGCCGCACCGGCAGGCGATGGCGGTAGATGCGTTCGGGCGGTGCAGGGGCCGGCGCGACCGGGGCATCGACAGGTACAGCGGATGGGTTCATGCGGGAGGGCCTGGAAACGTGGTTTGTGAGTCCGTCGAGGGCGGGCTCCTGACCTTACATCGCGACCCTCAGCGGCGCTTGCGCGTCGCGGCGGGCGCGCCGTCAGGGCAAGGCCGTCATCCGCACGTCGGGCCGGCCGAGCACGCGCGCCTGCACATCGACGCTTCCGACGATGCGGTTGGCGAGATAGCTGTTCTGCGTATCGGGCTCGAGCGCGGCCACCACCAGGTTCGCCAGCGGCTGATCGAGCGGCACGTAGTAGCTGCCCGCACTCACCTCGATCAGCAGCGGCTGCAGCGCCACCTTGACGCGCAACGTGGTGCCTTGCGCATCGGCGATCGTGCCGCGCACATCGGCGCGGGCGCCGGTTTCGCGCGCGGTCTCGGTATAGGCCTCGGCGCGGAGCGTGCCCGCAGCGTCGAGCCGCATCACGCGCACGCCCAGGCCGCGCAGGCGCAGCACCGCGTCGAGCTGGTCGGCGCCAAGCCAGTAGCCGCAGGGGCGCGCACGCTGCCGCTGCTGAGCCAGTTGGAGCGCCGAATCCCAGGCCACGTTGACGGTCTTGTCGGCACCGCTTACCGGGTCGAGCATCAGCAGCGCGTATTCGCTGGGCGTGGCCGCTGCCTCGACCACGAGCTGGCCCTTGCAGGCCTGCGCGGCCACGTCGGCGTCGATGAAGCGGCGCAGCTTGGCCAAGTCGGGGGCGCGTGCCGCCGCGCTGGTCAGCACGCTCGTGACCGCCACCACGTGGGTGTGCACGCGGCGCGCCAGGTGCACGCGGCCCAGGCCGACGCCGCGCGTTTCGACCAGCAGGCTGATGGCATTGCGCAGGCCGTTCACGTTGCGCCCGGTGTCGGCCTGTACGCCGCCCATCGAGACCTTCTTGTCGGCCACGTCGGTCGAGGTGGTGTAGTACCACTCGGCACTCAGCCCGGCGGCCTGCAGGCTTTGCAACAAGGGCTGGCGGAACCACTCTTCCGACGCCTTGGTGACGAAGCCCGGCAGGTTGGCCACGGTCGCGTACTGGAACAGCGCATCGAAGCGCTGAACCGCATCGAACTTGTCGAGGTAGCGGCCGATCACGGTGTACTCGTGCGAGTCGACCACGACGACCGGCTGGTATTCGCGCACGAGCTGGGCCTGGGCCTGCGCCTCGGGCGTGCGCAACAGCAGGTGGTCGCGGTTCAGGTCGATGGCGCTGGCCGTGAGGCGATGGTCGGCGGCCGCCCCGTCGGGGTTGGCGCGCGGCAGAACGATCACGTTGATGCGCTCGAGCAAAGGCCGCAGGCTCCCCTGCGCAAGTGCCTGCGAAACGGCGAGCAAGGCCTCGGCGCCGGCCGGTTCGTCACCATGCTGCTGCGCGATCAGCAGCACCGTCGGGCGCGCCGCCAAGTCAGCGCCGCGCGGCTCGTGCGTGAACAGCAGTGCGGGGATCGGTACGCCGGTCTGCGAGCTGCCGGCCTGAAGCAGTTTGACGCCGGGCGCGTTGGGAGCGTCTTCGGCGTCGCGGGCCAAGCTCTGCAGGAAACTGCGCAGTTCGGCGTTGCTGGTGTAGCCGGGGTGTTGTGGCGCGAACGCGGGTGTGGCGTAGCGAACGGCGGGGTCGGGAAAGCGGGCCGCGACGCCAGAACTTTCGGTGGCCCAGGCGCGGGGCAGGCCGCCCGGGGCTGCCTCGGTGCTCGCGATGGAGGTCGTGGCTGCGGGCGTTGCGGTGCTTGAAGGCGCAGGAGCCGCCGCCGCGCGTGGCACCGTCGGCGATGCCGGCGGTGCAGCGGTGCGTGGCGGCGCGGCGCAGCCCGCCAACAGGGCCAGTGCAGCCAGGCCAAGCCTCATGCGTTGGGTTGCCGCCTGGGCAGGTGAGGGTTGCGTCGTCATGGCGAGGGGGTTCGTTCGTCGGGTTGCGAGCCATTCTGCAGCAGCCGGTGGCGCCGCCTGCACACCGTTTCGCACCTCGGCGTGGCGTTGTGTCGCGCGGTGTGGGCCCCGCGCCATGGGCCTGCGCCAGAATCGATGCCATGCCCGCGAAAGCTGCCACATCCACCCCGACAACCGCGGCCGCGCCCGCCCCGATGACGCCTGCGCAGGTGGCGCACGCCTTCGCGGTGCGCGGCCTGCGCAGCCTGGCGTTCGGGGTGCTGATTGCGGTGTGCCTGACGCTCGCGTTCGGGTTCCCGTTCTACCCGACGTTGGTGCAGTCGGTGTGCACGGCGTCGTGCTGCTGGGCCAGCATCGACGGTGGGCGCCTCCTCGCCGCACGCTGGGTGTACCGCCACGCCCCGAGCAGCACACCCGACTCGCAACGCCGCTGGCCCGGGTGGCCGTGGATGGTGCCGATCCTGATCGTCGGCAGCATCATCGGCTTCACCGTTGGCGGCGCACTGGCCGATTGGGTGAGCGGCACTGCAACGCGCGGCTACCTGCGCGGTTCCTGGCGGCAGGGCGTGTCGCTGCTGGTCTTGTCATTGATCCCCGGCATCGTCATCACCTACTGGTTCTACGCGCGCGAAACGATTGCCGCGAAGGAAGCTGCCGTGCAGACGGCCCAGCGCCTGGCCGCAGAGCACCAGCTCAAGCTGCTCGAATCGCAGCTGGAGCCGCACATGCTGTTCAACACGCTCGCGAACCTGCGGGTGCTGATCGGCATGGACCCGCCACGCGCCCAGGCCATGCTCGACCAGTTGATCGCGTTCCTGCGCGCCACGTTAGAGGCGTCGCGTGCCGGGCAGCACCCGCTCGCGGCCGAGTTCGCGCGGCTCGGCGACTACCTGGCGCTGATGCAGGTGCGCATGGGCGACCGCCTGCAGACACGGCTCGACCTGCCCCCCGAACTGGCCGGTGTGCCGGTGCCGCCGCTGCTGCTGCAGCCACTGGTCGAGAACTGCATCAAGCACGGGCTGGAGCCGAAGGTGGCGGGCGGCCGCGTCGAGGTCAGTGCCCGGCTCGAAGCCGTCTCATCGGGCCAGGGCCGGCAATTGGTGCTGCGGGTACGCGACACCGGCGTGGGCCTCGCGGCCACGGCCACCGCGGGCACCCACTTCGGCATGGCCCAGGTGCGCGAACGGCTGGCCACGCTGTACGGTGGCAGCGCGTCGTTGACGCTCGTTGACGTTGACCCCGCAGCAGACCCGGGCGCCGACCCCACCACCCTTGGCGCAGGGGGCACGCTGGCCACGATTCGCCTGCCTTGGGCCACCCCGACATGACCGCACCATGACCACGACCACGCACCCCGCCACGGCCGTGATCGCGGAAGACGAACCCCTGCTTGCCGCGCACCTCGAGGCCGAATTGGCGCGGCTGTGGCCAGCCCTGCGCATCGTGGCCAATGTGCGCCACGGCGCCGCAGCCGTCGAACACGCGCTGCGGCTGCGGCCCGACGTGGTGTTCCTCGACATCCGCATGCCCGGCATGACCGGCCTGGAGGCCGCGCAGGCGCTCACCGAAGACTGGCCCGGCGACGCGCCGCTGCCGTTGATCGTGTTCGTGACCGCCTACGACCAGTACGCGTTGCAGGCCTTCGAACGCGCTGCAGTCGACTATGTGCTGAAGCCGGTTCAGCCCGAGCGCTTGATGCAGACCTGCGCGCGCATCCAGGCGGCGTTGCGCTCGCAGGCCGAGCGGATGACTCCGTCAGCCCCTTCCACCGACGCGTCGCCAGGGCTCGACAGCACGCTCAACAGCGCGCTCGACCAGCTGCGCCACCTGCTCGCCGCACCCGGCATCGCGGCACCGGCAGCTCCGCTGTTGAGCGTGATTCAGGCCAGCGTCGGCGCGGCGATTCACATGGTGCCGGTGGCCGACGTGCTGTACTTCGAGGCAGCGGACAAGTACGTGCGCGTGATCACGTTGGAGCGCGAATACCTGATCCGCACGTCGCTGCGCGAGTTGTTGCCGCAACTTGACCCGCAGCGCTTCTGGCAAGTGCACCGCGGCACCGTGGTGCGCGCCGACGCCATCGCCACCGCCGTGCGCGATGACACCGGCAAGGTGGCGCTGACGCTGCGCGGAAACAAGGACAAGCTCGTTGCGAGCCGGCTCTACGCACACCTGTTCAAGGCGATGTAGACGCGCCCGCCGTGCGGCGCGTGAAGCCGCAGAGACACAAGCCCGGTTCACATGCGATGCAACTGCCCGCCCTCGAACTTCACCCGGTCACCGACGCGCAGGTCATCGACGCGCTGGAAGTCGATGTCACGCACGCTGCCGTTGTCGAAGCGCACCGTCACGCGGTAGACCTCGTCGTCATTGCGGTTGCGGTTCTGGATCGCATTGCCCGCCATGGCCCCGCCGACCACGCCAGCGCCCGTCGCCAGTGCCTTGCCGGTGCCGGCGCCGATCTGGTTGCCGATCACGCCGCCGATCACCGCGCCGAGAATGGCGCCAGCGGCGTTGTTGCGCGCCTTGGTCTGGACCACGCCGATGTTCTCGACGCGGCCGTATTCCGTGTAGGCAGGCACCGGCCGCACCGGTGTGTTGGCGTCGTAGATCGCGCGGTCGTCACGCATCGGGGCCGACGAACAGGCGGTGACGAGCGCCAGCGTGGTGACGCAGAAGGCCGTGGTCAAGGTCTGGGTGCTCATGGCGAATCTCCTTCGGTGTGGAAGCGGCAAATGCGCTTTCCGCAGGTTTGCAATCGTGAGAGTGTTCACCCGCCGCGAGGCGATACGCATCGGACCGCCGCGCTTGCGGGGGTCGGCGGTGGCAGGCGCGGCGCGTAGTCATTGCCCTACGGCAGCCATCGGGGCGCACTTGCTGGGGTCGCACTCCTAGAATGGCACTCGCTTCGTGCAGCCGCACCCGAGCGCAACGCCCGCTCCATCACAACCGCCCCATGACCCCTGCTTCCGACCCCGCCGCCATCGCCGCCCCTTCCGCACCCCTGGGCAGCAACTTCCTGCGCCAGACGATCGAGCGCGACCTGGCAGCGGGCACCTATGCCGGCCGGCACTTCGCCGGGTCGCCGGGCGACGCGGCACACCACGCGGCCGGGCCGGTGGATGGCGCGCGCATTCGCACCCGCTTCCCGCCCGAGCCGAATGGCTACCTGCACATCGGCCACGCCAAGAGCATCACGCTGAACTTCGGTCTGGCGGCTGAATACGGCGGCATCTGCCACCTGCGCTTCGACGACACCAACCCCGAGAAGGAAGAGCAGGAGTACGTCGACAGCATCCTCGACGCGGTCACGTGGCTGGGCTTCGACTGGCACACCGAGCTGAACGGCACACGCACGTCGCACCTGTACTACGCCAGCAATTACTTCGACTTCATGTTCCGCGCCGCCGAGGCGCTGATCAACGCCGGCCTGGCCTACGTCGACGAACAGAGCGCCGAAGAGATGCGCGCGAACCGCGGCGACTTCGGGAACAAAGGCACCGACAGCCCGTTCCGCAGCCGCACCCCGGCCGAGAACCTGGCGCGCTTTCACGCGATGCGCGCCGGCGCGCTGCCCGACGGCGCGGCCGTGCTGCGCGCCAAGCTTGACATGGCCAGCCCGAACATCAACCTGCGCGACCCGGCCCTCTACCGCATCAAGCACGCCGAACACCACAACACCGGCAGCGCCTGGTGCATCTACCCGATGTACGCCTACGCGCACCCGATCGAAGACGCGCTCGAAGGCATCACGCACAGCATCTGCACGCTCGAGTTCGAAGACCAGAGGCCGTGGTACGACTGGCTGCTCGACACCCTGTGCACGCTGGGCTTGCTGGCACAGCCCCGGCCGCATCAA
>JANXWV010000125.1 GCA_025350965.1 Rhizobacter sp. | reverse complement strand
TGCAACCACAGGTGGTTGGACGCGAAGCTGACCAGCATGGCGCGCATTCGGAAGTTGAGCCAACCGGTGGCGCACAGCGAGCGCATGCAGGCATCGACCATCGGAAAGCCGGTGGCGCCGGCGCACCACGCTTCGAAGCGCGCACGGTCGGCGTCAAGCATCTGCACGCCGTCGCCGGGCCGCAAGCCGTCGAACACCCGCGCGAAGTTTCGGTGTTCGATGGCCGGTTCGTCTTCGAGCTTCTGCATGAAGTGGCAGTGCCAGCGCAGGCGCCCACCGAAGCCGCGCAGCGCATAGGCGAGCCCGCGGTCCTCGGCGTTCGCGGTGATGACAATGGGGGCGGTTGCGGCGGCGATGGCCGCCTCGGTTGCGTGGTGCACGCTGCGCATCGAGACCGTGCCGAAGGCCAGGTGCGGGCTCAGGCGGCTGCAGCCTTCCTCGGCCGTGAGCGGGCTCGACAACGCGCGCCGGTAGCCGCGCGCGCGGCCCTGCACGAAGCCGTCGAGCACTTGCCAGCCGGCCGCTTCTCCGGCGCGCTGGATCGACCTGCCGTGCGGCGCAACGCCAAGCGATGCGAGCGTGGGCAAGTCGGTGACTTCAAGCGCCGCCCCTGCGAACCCGGCGGGCGCCGGCAGTTCCGCGGCGTTCATGCGCGCGGCCCACCGGGCGGCCCAGCCGTTGCGAGACCTGAGCGGCCGCACCACACCGGTCTGCGGCCATTCGCGCCAGCGCACGCCGCGTGCGCGGCACCATGCGGCCACGGTCTTGTCGCGCGCATAGGTCCAGCCCGGACCGGTTTCTTCGTGGCTCAGCAGGTGCGTGAACGCGAACTCGCGGCGCAGGTCGTCGAACACCTGCGGCAGTGAGCCCACGCGCACCAGCAGCGGCAAGCCGCGTGCCGCCAGGCCGGCGCGCAACTCGGCCAGGCAGGCCAGCGTGAAGGCAAGGTGCTGACCATCGAACTCCGGGCTCGCCAGCCACTCGGGCTCGATGACGCAGAGGCCCGCCGAGCTGTCGCACGCGGCCGCTGCGGACAGGGCTGCGTGGTCGCGCAGGCGCAGGTCGCGCTTGAACCAGACGAGGGCATGGGCGGGCATGCGCCGCATTCTCGGCCGGCGCCGCGCACCTCACACCCGGAAGGTCAAGTTTGCAAGTTCAAGTGCGCTCGAATACCGCCGCAATGCCCTGCCCGCCGCCGATGCACATCGTGACCAGTGCATAGCGCCCGCCGCTGCGGTGCAGCTCGTAGATCGCCTTGGTGGCGAGGAAGGCGCCCGAGCATCCGATGGGGTGGCCGAGCGCAATCGCACCGCCGTTCGGGTTGACCTTGGTCAGGTCGAACTCGAGCCCGCGCGACACGGCAATCGCCTGTGCTGCGAAAGCCTCGTTGCTCTCGATCACGTCGATCTGGTCGAGCCGCAGGCCGCCCTTCTTCAGCGCCAGCCTGGTGGCCGGGATCGGCCCTTCGCCCATGATCTCGTTCGGCACACCGGCCACCGCATACGACACCAGCCGCGCCATCGGGTTGTGGCCGGCGGCCGCCGCCACCGAGGCGTCGGCCAGCACGAAGAACGCCGCACCGTCGTTGATGCCCGAGGCATTGCCGGCGGTCACCGAGCCGTCCTTCTTGAACGCGGGCTTCATCTTGGCCAGCGTCTCCATCGTGGTGCTCGCCTTCACGTGCTCGTCGGTGTCGAAGGTGACTTCGCCCTTGCGCGTTTGCTTGACGATGGGAACGATCTGCGCCTTGAAGCGGCCGTCGGCGATGGCTGCTGCCGCGCGGCGGTGCGACTCGACCGCCAACGCGTCCTGCTCTTCGCGGGTGATGCCCCACTTCGTTGCGAGGTTCTCGGCCGTGATGCCCATGTGGCCCACGCCGAACGGGTCGGTCAGCGTGGCCACCATCATGTCGATCAGTTTCGTGTCGCCCATGCGCGCGCCGCTGCGCATGGCCGGCGACAAGTAGCCACCCCGGCTCATCACCTCCACACCGCCGCCCACGCCGTAGTCGCAGTCACCGAGAAGGATGTTCTGCGCCGTGGTCACGATGGCCTGCAGGCCCGACGAACACAGCCGGTTCACAGCCATCGCGACCGACTCCATCGGCAGCCCCGCCTGGATGGCCGCCACGCGGGCCACATAGGCAAAGCGGCTGTCTGTCGGGATGGTGTTGCCCACCGTCACGTAGTTGATCGCCTTCGGGTCGACGCCCGAACGTGCCACCGCCTCTTTCATCACCGTGCCGGCCAGCTCGGCGGGCTCGATGTCGGCCAGTGCGCCGCCGAAGGTTCCAATCGCCGAGCGCGCCGCGCCCAGCACCACCACATCACGTTGTCCCATGCTCATCTCCTCGAACGTTGAATGAATCCACCCGAGTGGGCGCGCTGGGGCTGACGCGGCCCTTGCGTCAGATCAAGCGGGCGATTCTCTCGCGGGTGGCTTGCTGCGCTAGAGTCCGCCCCGCCGGGCTGCCCGGTGCCTGTTCGCGAGAAAGCGCCGCATGAGTGAATCTGGAAACATCGTCGTCATCGGCGGCGGCCACGCCGCCGCGCAACTGTGTGCCGGCCTGGCCGAGGCCGGGCTGGGGGCGCGCGTGCACCTGGTGTGCGAAGAAGCCGAGCTGCCGTACCAGCGCCCGCCGCTGTCCAAGGCCTTCTTGAAGACCGAACAAGAGGCGCTGCAGCCGCTGCGGGCCGAGGCCTGGTACGCCACTGCCGGTATCACGTTGCACCGCGCAGATGCGGCCGTGGCCATCGACCGCGCGCAGCGCAGCGTGCGGCTGCGCTCGGGAACCGCGCTCGGCTACGAGCAGCTCGTGCTCGCCACCGGCGCCCGCGTGCGCAGCCTGCCGGCGCTGGCGCATGCCACGCTCTCGAACGTGGCCGCCTTGCGCGGCGCGGCCGATGCCCAGCGCCTGCGCGCGCAGCTGCATGCGGCTGCGCGCGTCACGGTGCTCGGCGGCGGCTTCATCGGCCTCGAGATCGCGGCCACGGCGCGCGCGCTGGGCAAGCAGGTGACCGTGCTCGAAGCCGCACCGCGCCTGCTGCAGCGTTCGGTGTCCCCGGAGCTGGCCGAGCACGTGCTGCAGACCCACCGGGCCGCCGGGATCGACATTCGCATGGGCGTGGCCGTGGGCGAGTTCGAGGTGCAGGGTGACCGAGTCGAGGCGCTGCAGGTTGACGGCATGCGTGAGGCGGTCGAGCTGCTGGTGCTCGGTATCGGTGCCGTGCCCGAACACGCGTTGGCAACCGAAGCCGGCCTGAACTGCGGCAACGGCATCGAGGTCGACGCCTTCATGCGCACCTCCGACCCGCATGTTCTCGCGATCGGTGACTGCGCGAACGTCCCCGATTCACGCGGCAGCCGGAGGCTGCGGCTCGAGTCGGTCCAGAACGCGAACGACCAGGCGCGCACCGCAGTGGCCACGCTGCTCGGCCGGAGCGAGCCATACAGCGCACTGCCGTGGTTCTGGTCAGAGCAGGGCGGCCTGCGCTTGCAGATGGCCGGCCTGATGTCGGCCGACGCCGAGCGCTTTCGCCGCGCGGGTGCAACGCCCGCGAGCTTCTCGATCCTGCACTACGTGGGGGACCGGCTGCTGTGCGTCGAGAGCGCCAACGCGCCGCTCGACCACCTGGCCGCGCGCAAGCTGCTGGAGGCGGGCAAGAGCCCGGCGCCCGCGCTGGCCTGCGACGCGGCGGTGCCGCTGAAGGCGCACGTCTAGCGGCGCACGTCTAGCGGCGCACCCCTAGCGGCGCACCCCTAGCAGCGCACTTCTGGCCGAAGGGATCAGCGCAGCGTTGCGCCCATCACTGCGGTGCTCGCCGCGCGTTGATCGGCAACCGGCGCAGCCGCCATGCGCGATGCCGTGCCGCCAAAGCGCTTCGGGTTCAATTCGCGCAGGGTCATGTCGGCGTCGCCGGTGGCCATGAGGTCGCCGCTGCGGCGGGCCTCGCGCAACTCGGCCATCACTTCGTCGCGCGTCTTGGTGGCGCCGCTGGCCAGCAGCGGGTACAGGTCAGGGCGCATGTCGCGCTGGCTCTGGTCGACTTCGCCGGCAGCCATCAGGGCGCCCTGGCGAGCGGCCGCCTGCACTTCGGCGCGCACTTCGTCGCGCGACCTGGCCGGGACGGTGGCCTGTGCGGGGTAGCGTGACGGCGTCATTTCGCGCAGCAGCATGTCGGCGTCACCGGCGGGCATGATCTCGCCGCTGCGCAGGGCGCGATTGAGTTCGGCCTTGACCTCGTCGCGGCTCAAGCTCGTCTGGGCGAAGCTGCTGCCGGCAGCAACCGCGAGCAGAACCAGCGCGGCCGCGTTGCGGTGGGAAAGAAGGGTGTGTGCCATGGTGGACTCTCTCAAAGTGGACATGGGCACAGCGTAGGCCGCAGCCCCCCACACGGCGGCGACGAACTCATTACAGGTTTGTCATGGGGGTTTTGTGCAGAGCACAAAATTGGGGCTCCATGCGCATTCTCATTGTCGAAGACGAGCCCAAGACCGCAGCCTACGTGAGCAAGGGCCTGACCGAGCACGGCTACGTGGTCGACATCGCCAGCAACGGCATCGATGGCCTGCACCTGGCCACGACCAGCCCCTACGACCTCATCCTGCTCGACGTGATGTTGCCCGGCGCCGACGGCTGGAGCGTGCTCGAAGGCATTCGTGCGAAGCGCGACACGCCGGTGTTCTTTCTGAGCGCACGCGACGAAGTGGCCGACCGCGTGAAGGGCCTGCAGCTCGGTGCCGACGACTACCTGATCAAACCGTTCGCGTTCTCCGAGTTGCTGGCGCGCGTGCAGTCGATCCTGCGGCGCGGCTCGGGCAAGGTCGACCCGGTGATCCAGGTCGGCGACCTCGCCATCGACCGCGTGCGCCGCCGTGTGGTGCGCGACGGCCGCCGCATCGACCTGACGAGCAAGGAGTACACGCTGCTCGACTACTTCGTGCGACACGACGGCGAAGTGGTGTCGCGCACGCTGATCGCCGAGCACGTGTGGGACATGAACTTCGACAGCGACACCAACGTGGTCGACGTGGCCGTGCGGCGCCTGCGCGCAAAGATCGACGACCCCTTCGATGCCAAGCTCATCCACACCGTGCACGGCGTGGGCTACCTGTTCGAGCAGCGGCCTTTGTGACGGCGTGATCGAGCGCCGCACCTCGCCCCGCCCCGGGTTGCGCCGCTGGCCGCTGCCCTGGCCATTGATGCTGCGCCGCTCGATGACGGCGCAGATCAGCGTGGCCATCACGCTGGTCTCGGTGCTGCTGGTCGCGACCAGCAACTTCCTGGTACTGCGCATGACGGCGCAAGAGCTGCGCGAGGGCGGCGAGATCATCATGCTGGCGAACCTGGCCATCCTGCGCGACGACCTGAACGAGGCGCGCTTCGACGAGAAGCGGTCGCAAGATCTCGCCGACCGCATCGAGCTGCAGCTCGGCACGCTGCACGTGGCGCTGCTCGCCGAAGACCGCAGCCTGATCGCCGCGTCGAGCCAGTTCGAAGTGCCGCTGGCCGAACTGCCGGCGCAGGCGCTGGCCATTGACGCGTTCCCGGTCGGCATCACACCCGAGAAGATCCGCCGCCTGCAAAAGCAGCTCGGCTCGCTGACGCGAAGCTGGACCGCGCCCGATGGCCGCAGCTTCGGCCTGATGCTCACGCGCATTCCGCCACCGCCCGAGCTGGCGGCACTCGGGCGCGCGCCGGTGCTGGTGGCGCTCGCGCTGGAGCTGACGCAGGCGCGCGAGGTGGTGCGCGGCGGCGTGAAGATCGTGGCTGCGGCCGCACTGCTCAGTGCGCTCGCTGCCGCACTGCTCGGCGCCTGGATGGCGCGGCGCATTCTTCAGACGGCGCGCCAGCTCGGCGCGGCGGCCAGCCGCATCAGCGCCAACGCGCTCGGCGAGCGGCTCGCGCTCGGTGACCTGCCCAGTGAACTGCAGGAGTCCGGCCACGCGTTCAACCGCATGCTCGACCGCCTGGAAGCCGCGTTCAAGCGCTTGTCGGAGTTCTCGTCCGACCTGGCGCACGACCTGCGCACGCCCATCAACAACCTGCTCGGCACCGCGCAGGTGGCATTGGGCCGCCCGCGCACTGCCCCCGAGTACCGCGTGGTGCTCGAATCGGCGGTGGAAGACTACGAGCGCGTGTCGCGCCTGATCGAGAACATGCTGTTCCTGGCCCGTGCCGACGACGCGCGCGCGTCCATCCGCACTGAATGGGTCGACCTGTGCAGCGCCAGTGAGCGGCTGCTGGGCTACTTCGAAGGCCTGGCCGAAGAGCGCGGCGTGACAGTGGCGTGCGAACTGCGCGGCGCTTCGAACGAAGCGTGCCGCGTGTGGGCCGACCGCCTGCTGCTGGTGCGTGCACTCGGCAACCTGATCTCGAACGCGCTTCGCTTTGCCGATGCGGGCACGGCCGTGCTGCTGGTCGTCACGCCCGAGGCGAGCGGGGCGTGCACGATCCAGGTCAGCAACCAGGGGCCGGCGATCCCGCCCAGAGACCTGCCCCGCGTGTTCGACCGGCTCTTTCGCGTCGACCCGTCGCGCGAGGGCTCGGCATCGGGTTCCGGTCTGGGCCTGGCCATCGTCAAGTCGATCATGGACATGCACGGCGGGCAGGCCCGTGTGAGCAGCGGCACTGGCCAGCGAACGGTTTTCACGCTCGCCTTTCCCGCGCCGATGGCACAAGCGACGGCGCCGCCCGACAGCAAACCAATGGCCCCGGATGGGCTGGGGCTTTCAACCGCACCGTGAGGTGCGCGAACCACGCGGCTACGCCGCCCGGTTGCGGCCGGCGCAGCACAGCAATCGCATGTTCCGGGGGGCCTGTGCTCGCGCAGGTCACCCTGTTTCGTCATGGTGGGTTGGGGCCGGCAGCTGTCACTCCTAACCTTGCGGCATGCCCATGCAAAAGCAGGGCATGGATTGGCTCTCACTCACTCCATCAAGGATCAAGACCATGAAAAAATTCGCTGCAACAGCGGTGCTCATTGCCATCGCCGGCGCTGCCAGCGCGCAGTCGTCCGTCACTCTCTTCGGCGTGGTGGACGCTTCCGCAAAGTACGTGAAGAACGGTGACCTCAAGCAGAAGACGCTCGGCACCAACGGCATCAACAGCAGCCGCTTCGGTGTGCGCGGCGTCGAAGACCTGGGCGGCGGGCTGAAGGCTGGCTTCTGGCTCGAATCCGGCTTCAACCCGGACACCGGTTCCCAGTCGAACGCGTCGAGTTTCTGGAACCGCCGTTCGACCGTCAGCCTGATGGGCGGCTTCGGTGAACTGCGCCTCGGCCACGACTACACGCCAACCTTCTTCGGCTTCGCCGACTACGACGCCTTCGGCACCAACGGCGTGGGCGACTCGAGCAAGTTCCAGTCGAACCTCGGTTCGACCGAAGCGACCGACGTGCGTGCTGACAACGCCATCAGCTACTTCCTGCCGACCAACATCGGCGGCCTCTACGGCCAGGCCATGGTCGCGGCGGGCGAAGGCACCTCGGGCAAGAAGTACGTGGGTGGCCGCGTCGGCTATGCAGCCGGCCCGTTCGACGTGTCTGGCTCCTACGGCCAGACCACGGTGCTGCCGACACTCGGGGGTGACGACAAGTACAAGGTCGCGATTCTCGGCGCGTCGTACGACATGAGCGTCGTCAAGTTCAGTGGCTACTACAGCCAGACCAAGTGGGGCGACCAGAAGCTCGGCGTGTGGGACATCGGCGCCACCGCCCCCATCGGCCAGGGCCGGGTGCGTGCGTCGTATGTGCATGTCAACGCCAGCGGTGCCGATCAGTTCGGTGCCGACACCGGCGCGAACGACGCAAACCAGTTCTCGCTCGGCTACATCTACGACTTGTCGAAGCGCACCGCTGTGTACACCAGCTACGCGCGTGTGAAGAACAAGGGCAACGCGACCTTCGCGGTGGCCAGTTCCCCCACGCTGCTGCCGGGCGCCACGTCGCAAGGTTTCGAAGTGGGCCTTCGCCACAGCTTCTGATCGGCCTGCGGCGCGCCGCGTGCGCGCCGCCCAAGACGGGCTGCACCTCGACGGGGTGCAGCCCTTTTTCGTGCGCGCGCTCATGGGAGCTGAAGGCACCTTGCGGGTGCTGCAAATGACCGAACGGTCACGTCTTTGCCATCCCGCTGACGGGTCGCCTCCCTATCGTGGCCTTCATACCAACCCGGTGGAGGCGGTGCGAAGCAGAGCGCCAGATACGGCGCCCGGCGTGCCGCCTTCACCACAGCATGAAGGGGCTCACGCCATGCGCAGACAAGACATCCAACTCCTCGCCTTCGCGCGGCAAGGTGACACCGCCGCTCGCTGCGAAGTCGGGCGCCGCTACCTGCTCGGCACCGACGGTTTCGCACGCCACGTTGCCACCGGCATCGACTACCTCACCCACGCCAGCGTTCGCGACCTGCCGGCCACGGCCATCATCATTGCGGAGGGCCTGCCGCTGCAGGACATGCTCGCGTTCCAGCAAGAGCCCGCGCTGGCACGGGCCGCATCCGCCGGCAACGCCAATGCACAAGTGAAGCTGGCCGCCTGGCTTGCCACGCAGCGCGGTGAACTGACCGTCGACACCGCTGGTCATCTGGCCGCTGCCGCCGCGCACGCCAACACGAATGCGCGCGACGCGCTGGGTTGGCTTGCACAGGGCGCCACCGACGCCTTGCCCCGCCTGCTGCGCGCGCTGGCGGCGGTGGGTGCACTCGACGCGCAGGCCGTGACCATGACCGCAGCGCACCGCGCGGCGGCGGGGCCCGACACCGCGCTCTTCGCGAAGTGCGTTGGCACGGCACTGGCATTGACCGACGGGCTGAGCCCCGGACTCGCCGAGCTCATCAGCCGCGTCGTGCAACGTGCCGAGCACGAGGGCAGCACGCGCATCGGCATCGACGCGCAGCACGTCAGCGCGGCGCTGGAGGGCCGTGCGAGCCAGGGCGACCGCCACGCAGCCTATGCGCTCGGGCGCAGCCTGTGCGGCATTGCGGCGGGCTCGCTCGCGCCAGCCCGGTTCGGCGGCGAACTCAACATGCGCAAGGGCGCCGCGTTCCTGCTGCGCGCGGCCGATGCCGGCTGCGAAGACGCGTGGATGCACCTGTACCGCGTGCACTCCGACCACCGCCTGTCGGTCGCGAATGCGCAGATGGCGCGCTTCTTCCTGGAGAAGGCGGCCACCTGCGGTCTGGCCGAAGCGCAGCTCAAACTCGGCGCGTTGCTGCTGCGCGAAGCGGCCTCGCTGGGTGATACCGAGCACGCCATCCACTGGTTGCACGAGGCGTCGGTGAAAGGCCAGCACCTGGCCGATGAGCTGCTCGAATCGCTGGTGCTGCCGGTGGAAGAGGGCGACCAGGACGCCAGCGCCGCCATCGAGCAGATCCGCCACTCCGACCCGTGGCTGGCCGAGCGGCTGCAGTTGGCGCGCGACTTCGGCCTGACCAAGCTAGAAGCACTCAGCGTCGACCCGGCCGAAGGCCTGCGGCCGTGGGGGCTGGTGGTGGGCAAGAACCCGTTCATCACGCAGAGCCGTCTGTCGGCACCACGAGCGATACCGGCCACCACCGAAGCGGCCATGTCGGTCGCGCGCCGCGCCGCGTCGTTCTTCGGCCAGACCCGGCGCGACACCGGCGCGCTGGAAGGTGACCTGCGCAGCCGCTCGCTGCGCCAGCGCCGCGCCTTCGAACGCCACGGCCTGCGCGAGTCGATGTTCTTCGCCGTCGCCACGTCAATGATCCTGGAGTCTTTGCGCTTCGGCCCGAAGTGGGCGTTTCGCGCACGCCAGCCGCTGCGGTTGGCGCTGGCGGCTTGATGGTGCCTGGCCATCCAGAAATACTTCTCTGCGGCTCTGTGGTGAATGAATCGGCTTGGCCCAGCTACCCCCCGAACAACCCGTGCAGCACGCCCCGCATCCACACGTTGCCCGGGTCCTTGTGGAAGCGGCTGTGCCAGAACTGGTGCACTTCGATCGCGGGTGACTTGATGGGCGACGGCAGCACGCGCACGGCGGCGTGGCGGGCGCACAGCTCGGCCAGGTCGTGCGGCACGGTGGCCACCAGGTCCGAGCCTTCGATGATCGGCAGCAGGCTCATGTAGTGCGAGATCTCCAGCACCACGCGGCGCTTCAGGCCCTGCGAGTGCAGGAACTGATCGAACACATGCTGGCGCCCGTCGGGGCTGACCAGCGCGTGCGCGGCCGCGAAGTACTGCTTTTGCGTCATGC
Source organism: Rhizobacter sp. (assembly GCA_025350965.1). Taxonomy (GTDB): domain Bacteria; phylum Pseudomonadota; class Gammaproteobacteria; order Burkholderiales; family Burkholderiaceae_C; genus LMDS01. Next base: position 15,771 of record JANXWV010000125.1, on the reverse strand, counting down.
GCTCGCCGATGGTCGGGTGCTTGCTGCGCACCATGCACGACAGGTGCGTCGAGAACAGCTTCTGCTGGTAGAAGCCGGTCTTGCGCAGGTCCGGGAAGTAGCCCACGGCCAGCTCGGCCGCGCCTGACTCCAGCGATTCGGCGGCCGCATTGCGCGGGATCGACAGCGTGCGCAGCCGCGCGTTCGGGGCGTGCTCGGCCAGGTGGGCGAGCGTGGCCGGAACGATCTTGATTTCGGCAATGTCGGGCGTGATGATCGTGAAGCTGCGCTCGGCCGTGCGGGCCTCGAAGCGCTGCGCCTGCAGGATCTCCGCCTTCACCGTACCCACCACCAACCGCACCGGCCGGGCCAGTTCGGTGGCGCGTGCCGTGGGCTGCATCTCGGGGCCGGTCTTCACGAACAGCGGGTCGTCGAACAACGTGCGCAGCCGCCCCACGGCCGCGCTCATGGCCGGCTGGCTCAGGCCCAGGCTCTCGGCGGCGCGCGTGACGCTGCGGTGTTCGACCATGGCATCGAACACCACGAGCAGGTTGAGGTCGATCGAACGTATATCCATCGCGTGGATTCTATGTATACGTTCAATGCTCTAGCTGGATGGCTGTGCGCTGCCTATCCTGCGGCTCACAAAGACTGACATGCGTGTGTGCCCAGCCCCGGCGCCGACACGACCTGTTCGGGCACCCTGGAGACACACCATGACCACGACCAACAGCTTCGGCGGCAAGGCCGTCCTCACCTTCGCGCATGTGGCCGGCATGGTCGACATGGTCGCGTTGCCGGTATGGATCGGCGCGCTGGTCGAGCAATACGGCTACAACGCTCAGCAGGCCGGCATCACGGTCACGCTGTTCCTGCTCGGTGTGGTGGTGGCCAGCCTGCTGATCTCGCCCCGGTTCAACCGCTTGCCACGCAAGCCCATGGCGGCGGGCGGCTTCGCGCTTGCGGCCATTGCGTTCTTCTTCGCGGCGCGCCTGCCGGTGGCGGTGGCCAGCTTCCAGGCGCTGGCTGCGGTGCATGTGGTGGCGGGCCTGGGCGTCGGGTGCGCCCTCTCGTTCACGCACGGCTGCATCGGCCGCAGTGCCAACCCGCACCGCCTGTTCGCGGTGGCCAACGTGGCGTTGGGCGTGTTCGCAGTGTTCTTCCTCGGCGGTGTGCCGCAGCTGATCCAGCAAGTGGGCGCGGCATCGTTGTTCTGGGTCTGCACGGGGCTGATGGCAGCGGGTGCGGTGGTGTGCGCAATGGGCTTCCCGGACGTGGCGGTGCTGGCCGACGTGCCGGCCGCAGCTTCGCAGGCGCCGCTGTCGGTGAAGCGCATTCCCGCCGCCGCGTGGGTCGTTGCCGGCGTGGTCGTGTGCCTGACGCTGAACCAGTCGATGGTGTTCGCGTTCATCGAGCGTATCGGCGTCGACAAGGGCTTCGGCGTGGAGCGTGTGAACGGCGTGCTGATCGCGCTCGGCCTCGTCAACCTCACGCCGGGCGTGTTGGCGGCCTTGCTGCAAAAGCGCGTGTCGCCGCTGCTCGTGGGCATGCTCGGGCCGGTCGGGCAGGCGGTGCTTGCGCTCACCATCGTCAACGCCACGAGCTTCGCGCCGTATGCGGTGGCGACGAGCCTCTACGTGTTCATGGTGATCTTCACCCACGCCTTCCTGTTCGGCCTGCTCGCGCGGCTCGACCCGACCGGCCGCGCCGTGGCCGCCACGCCGGCGATGATGATGATCGGCTCGTGCATCGGCCCGGCGCTGGCCGGCGGCCTGGTGCACGGCATCGGCTACCCGGCGGTGGGCGTGGCGGTGTGCGTGGTGACGGTGACGGCGGTGGTCGCGATGCTGCAGGTGCGGCGCCTGCTGCGCGCGCCGGCCGGCATGCCCGCATCGGCGCTGCCCGCCTGAGCGACCGAGGCCAACACGATGATCACCCTCTATGGCGCCATGGCATCGCGGGCCCACCGCGTGGTGTGGATGCTGAACGAACTGGGCGTGTCTTTCGAGCACGAACCCACCAGCTTCCAGGACGGCAGCACGCGCCGCCCCGAGTTCCTGGCCGTCAACCCGAACGGGCGCGTGCCGGTGCTCGTGGACGGCGACTTCCCTCTGTTCGAGTCGCTCGCGATCAACCTGTACCTCGCCAAGAAGCACGGTGGCCCACTCGCGCCAGCCGACCTGCGCGAAGATGCGCTGGCCACGCAGTGGAGCTTCTGGGTCGTGACCGAAGTCGAGAAGCCGCTGCTGTTCACGTCCGCCAACCGCAAGCTGTTCGCCGAAGCGGCGCGCAATGAAGAGGAAGCACAGATGGCGTTGGCCAAGCTCGACCGCCCGTTCAAGGTGCTCGACGCGCACTTGGCGGACCGGCCACACCTGCTCGGCGAGCGCTTCACGGTGGCCGACCTGAACGTGGCCACGGTGATGGACCTGGCGCCGCAGTCCGGTGTGTCGCTCACGGCATGGCCGCGCGTCGACGAGTGGCTGCAGCGCTGCCTTTCGCGGCCCGCCGCAGCCGACTGGAAGAGCGTGAGCTTCAGCATCCCGCGCCCGCCCACGCCGCTCGGCGTGCTGCGCATGTTTCTCTGACCATTCGATTCACACCTTCATGAACGACATCCGCATGCTCATCGGCGGCAAGCGTGTCGCCGCGCAAAGCGGCGCCACGTTCGAGCGCATCGCGCCGCTCGGCGGCCGCGTCGCCACGCGCGCGCCGGCCGCCGGCACGGCCGACGCCATCGCCGCCGTCGAGGCCGCAGAGCAGGCCTTCCCCGGCTGGGCCGCCACCGGCCCCGGCCAACGCCGGGCGCTGCTGCTCGCCGCCGCGCACGCGCTCGAAGCCAAGGCCGAGGCGTTCACCGACGCCATGGCCAGCGAAACCGGCGCGTCGGCGCAGTGGGCCGGCTTCAACGTGCACCTGGCGGCCGGCATGCTGGTCGAGGCGGCGGCGCTCACCACGCAGATCAACGGCGAGGTGATCCCGTCCGACGTGCCCGGCAACCTGGCGATGGGCTTGCGCGTGCCGGCCGGCGTGGTGCTGGGCATCGCGCCGTGGAACGCGCCGATCATCCTCGCGGTGCGGGCCATTGCCACGCCGCTTGCGTGCGGCAACACCGTGGTGTTGAAGGGCTCCGAGTTGTGCCCCGCGACGCACGGGCTGATCGTTGAAGCCTTGCAAGAGGCCGGCCTGCCACCGGGCGTCGTCAACTTCGTGACCAACGCACCCGCCGATGCGGCTGCGGTGGTCGAAGCGATGGTCGCGCACCCGGCCGTGAAGCGCGTCAACTTCACGGGTTCCACCACCGTCGGCAAGCTCATCGCGCAGACCTGCGCCAGGTACCTGAAGCCGGCCGTGCTCGAACTTGGCGGCAAGGCGCCGTTGCTCGTTCTCGACGATGCCGACCTCGACGCCGCCGTGGCCGCCGCCGCGTTCGGCGCGTTCGCGAACTCGGGGCAGATCTGCATGTCGACCGAGCGCATCGTCGTCGATGAATCGGTGGCCGATGCCTTCGTCGAGAAGCTCGCGGCCAAGGCGCGCAGCCTGCCGGTGGGCGACCCCCGCGAGGGCCCGGTCGTACTGGGCTCCGTCATCGGCCAGGCGACCGTCGAGCGCTGCAACGCGATGATCGACGACGCGCTCGCGCTCGGCGCCACGCTCATCTGCGGCGGCAAGGCCACCAGCACGTTGATGCCCGCCACGGTGCTCGACCACGTGACGCCCGCCATGCGCATCTACACCGAAGAAAGCTTCGGCCCGGTCAAGCCGGTGATCCGCGTGAACGGCGACGAAGAAGCCGTTCGCTGCGCCAACGACAACGCCTACGGCCTGTCGGCGGCCGTGTTCAGCCGCGACGTCGCACGCGCCTGGGGCCTGGCGCGGCGCATCGAGTCCGGCATTTGCCACATCAACGGGCCGACGGTGCACGACGAGGCGCAGATGCCTTTCGGTGGCGTCAAGTCATCGGGCTACGGCCGCTTCGGCGGGCGCGCCGGCATCGACGCCTTCACCGAGCTGCGCTGGGTCACGGTGCAGATGGCGCCGCGGCACTACCCGTTCTGATCACCCCCTTCTGACGACCCCCGACATGGACACCGCAACGAAACCCACTGGCCTGAAATTTCCCGACCTGCTGGTCTACCGCGGCTACTCGGCCCCGGTGCGCATCGAGGGTGATGTGTTCGACCTGGAGGTCGAAGGCACGCTGCCGTTCGAGCTGAACGGCGCCTACGTGCGCAACAGTGCCGACCCGCATTTCCCGCCGCTGCTGGGCACCGACATCTTCCTGAACGGCGACGGCATGCTGCACATGCTGCGCTTCGACAACGGCCGCGTGCACCTGAAGACGCGCTATGTGCGCACCGAGAAGTTCGAGCTCGAAAACCGCGCCGGCCACGCCCTCTTCGGCGCCTACCGCAACCCCTTCACCGACCTGCCAGAAGTCGCCGGCAAAGACGGCGGAACCGCCAACACCTCGGTGCTGTGGCATGCCGGCAAGCTGCTCGCATTGAAGGAGGCATCGCGCCCGGTCGAGGTCGACCCGCTGACGCTCGACACCCGCGGTGTGCACGACTTCAACGGCGCGCTGGTGAGCCAGACCTTCACCGCTCACCCGAAGGTCGACCCGCTCACGGGCGAGGTCATCGCCTTCGCCTACAACGCCCCCGGCCGCAGCAGCCGCGAGATCGAGATCTACTGGATCGCGCCCACCGGCGAGATCACCCGCACCGAGGTGTTCGAGGCGCCGTACTGCTCGATGGTGCATGACTTCCATGTGTCGCGGAACCACATCGCCTTCACCATCTGCCCCATGGTGAACGACTGGGAGCGCGTGCAGCGCGGCGAGCCCTTCTTCCACTGGGACTCGACCAAGCAGACGCACGTGGCCGTTATTCCGCGCGAGGCGGGTGTTGCGGCGATCCGCTGGTACACGTGCCCGGTGGTGGCGATGCAGACGCACACCTTCAACGCGTGGGAGGAAACGAAGGGCGGGGGCACGGTGCTGCACCTCGACCACTTCATCACGGGCTCGGGCTGGCTCAGCCAGTTCCCCGACCTGCACGACCCGAACGCGAAAGAGAAGCCGCCTTTCGCGCAGCGCTGGTCGTTCGACCTGGCGTCGAGCGCGGGTACGTTCGAGATCCGCAAGCTGTTCGACCACATCGGCGAGATGCCGGTGGTGGACCCGCGCCACCTGATGAGCCGTGCGCGCCACTTCTGGTTCGGCAGCAACAACCCCGCGCTCGGACCGATGTTGGAGTGGGGGCCGAAGGGCCCGCCGTTCACTTGCCTGGGCCACTTCGACGAGGCCGCCGGCAAGCTCAACTTCTGGTACGCGGGGCCCGACTCGGCACCTGAAGAGCCGCTCTTCGTGCCGCGCAGCGCCGATGCAGCCGAGGGCGACGGCTGGCTGCTCAGCGTCGTCGGCCGGCGCGCTCAAAACCGCACCGACCTGGTGGTGCTCGACGCACTCGACATCGCCGCCGGCCCGGTGGCCACCGTGCGCATGCCGTGCCGCATTCACGAAGGTTTCCACGGCACCTGGATGCCACAACCCCTGCCCGGCGGCTGACCGACCCACCGCCCTACCGAAGCCCCGTTTCACCCTCTGCGCGCAAGCGAATCGTGCGTGTTGAGCTGCGCTTTTGCCGACGATTTCTTTCAACCGATGGAGACATGAATGAACAACACGAACCGAATCCCGAAACTGGCCCTCGCACTGACCGCACTCGCCGCTGGCGGCGGCGCGCTGGCGCAGTCCACCGTCACCATGTACGGTGTGATGGACGCCGGCGCATTCGCCAAGCAGCTCAGCGGCCAGAGCCGCGTGCGCGGCCTGGAGAACGGCATCATGGAGACCTCGTACCTCGGCTTCAACGGCACCGAAGACCTGGGCGGCGGCCTGCGTGCCAACTTCGACCTGACCACGTTCGTGCGGCTCGACAGTGGCGCGTCCACCCGCGGCATTCCGGGTGAAGGGTTCTGGAGCCGCAGTGCCTGGGTCGGCGTGGCGGGCGACTTCGGTTCGGTGCGCATGGGCCGCATCAGCACGATGAACTTCGTCAACATGCTGCGCTTCAACCCGTTCGGTGTGTCCTCGGTGGTCGGCCCGAGCTTCCTGCACACCTACGTGGGCAGCGCCGCCGAGCCGATGGCCACCGGCAGCGGCAGCACCGACTCGGCGTGGAACAACTCGGTGGCGTATGCGCTGCCGAAGTTCGCCGGCATCGCCGTCGACCTGCAGGTGGCCGCCGCCGAAGGCCCGACCGACGGCCGGCGCATGGCGGCCAGCGTGTCGTACGGTGGCCGGCCCTTCGCCGTGATGTTGAGCGTGGACCGCACCACCGACGCGGCGATTGCATTCCCGCTCTCGCTGACCAACCTGCCGAACGCACTGCCGCCATTCACGGGCACCGACTTCCAGACCGCACAGCTCGGCTCGTACTACGACTTCGGCGTGGTCAAGCTCTATGGTCAGTGGAGCCAGACCGACATCAAGGGCACGCGCCCCGGCCCTCCGGGCGAGAAGACGATCAAGCTGCGCACCGTGCAGCTGGGTGTGTCGGCGCCCATCGGCCTGGGTCAGCTGTTGCTGTCGGCCGCCAACACCGACAAGACGCAGACGCTCGCCGCCGACCAGAAGCGCCTGACGGTGACGCTGGGCTACGACTACTACCTGTCGAAGCGCACCGACATCTATGCGGTGGCCATGAGCGACAAGGTCACCGACCTGTCGCGCGGCACCAGCTTCGGTGCCGGCGTGCGCCACCGGTTCTGAGCGTGCACCGCGACCCGGCCCCGCCCATGACCAGCCGCCGCCATGCATTGGCCACCGGCCTTGCGGCCGTGGGTGCCGCCGGGCTCGGTGCCCCGCGTGCCGCGCGGGCTGCAGCGGCGCCGCGCGCATTGACCGTGCAAACCACCGAAGGGCCGTATTTCATCGACGCCATGCCGGTGCGCGCCGACATCACCGAAGGCCTGCCGGGCGTGCCGCTGGAACTGCGCTTCACGGTGCTCGACACGGCAGGCACGCCGCTGCCGGCAGCGCGGGTGGACGTGTGGCAGTGCGACGCGCTGGGCATCTACTCGGGCTATGCCGGGCAGGGCGACGACAGGAACACGAGTGCGCTCGGCAAGACCTTCCTGCGTGGCCGCCTGCTGACCGACGCCGACGGCGCGGCGGTGTTCCGCACGGTCTACCCGGGCTGGTACGACGGCCGCACCACGCACATCCACATGAAGGTGGCCATCGGGCCGCGCACGGTGCTGACGTCGCAGTTCTTCCTGCCGGATGCGCTGAGCGAGTTTCTGTACACCAGCCTGCCGGCCTACCGCCGCAGCGCGCTTCGCAACGTGCTCAACAGCAGCGACGGCATTGCCCTGCGCGCCGGTGACACAGTGGTCGGCGCGGTGCGCGAAGCACCCGACCGCTATGTGGCCAGCCTGGCGCTGGTGGTCGACCCGCTCGCCAACCCGCCGGTGCACCGCCCCGGCCCCGGCAGCGGGCCGCCCCCCGGTGCGACCGGCAGCGGCGGGCCACCGCCGGGCTTCGGTGGCGTACCGGCCCTGAAGGCGCCCGAGGGGGCGGCACGTGCCGCCGCATTGGTGCCGGGCCCCCGCTCGCGCTGATCGCGGGGCGGGTCACCGCACGGACAGTCGGCATGCGGTGCAGGCCATAGCCGATGCGGCCCGACCTTCACAGACTGAAGCAAGACAGCCGCGCAACACGACGCGCGCCCATGGAGACAAGAACATGACCCCCGACTCGTTGTGGAGCGTGCGCACTGCGCATGCCGGCCTGGTTGCGCTCGCTGCGCTTTTCGCTGGCCTTGGGCCCGGGGTGGCCCACGCCGCCGACGCCATCAAGGTCGGCGCCATCAGCACGCTCAGTGGCGGGCCGGCCGAGTTCGGCCCGGTGGCCGCCGCCACGCGCGCCTTCTTCGACAGCGTCAACGCCGCCGGCGGCATTCGCGGGCGCAAGCTGGTGCTGATCGAGGAAGACGACCGTGCCGACCCGCGCGCCGCCGCCGCCGCTGCCGGCAAGCTGCTGCAGGCCGACAAGGTCGTGGCGCTGGTCGGCGGTGCGAGCCTGCTCGAATGCGCGGTCAATGCGGCGGCGTATGAGCGCGCCGATGTTGTCAGCATTCCCGGCTTGGGGCTGGATGCGAGTTGCTTCCGCTCGAAGATGATCGCGCCCGTCAACGCCGGGCCGTATGCGCAGTTGAGCGTGGCGATGCGCTTCGCCGTCGAGCGCCTGAAGGCACAGCGCCTGTGCGTGTTCCGCATGGGGGTGCCGGTGCCGGTGCAAAAGGGTTTCGATGCCGAAATGCAGGCGTGGAAGGGGCGCGGCGCGCCCGTGCCCGTGATCGACGAAGGCAACGTGCAGTACGCCGATGAGCCGCTGCGCCACCTGCAACGTGCGGTCGACGCGAAGTGCGATGCGCTCGTCTTCGCCGGGCCCGCGCCAGTGGCCATCGGCTTCGCGAAGGCGGCGAAGAAGGTCGTGGGCATGGCGCCGCGCCTGCTGTTCCTCGGCGCGGCCTATACCGAGCAGGTGGCGCGTGCGCTCGGCGCCGATGCCGAAGGCGTGTACGCAATCTCGGAGTTCGAGCCGTGGTCCAGCCGCTCGGGGTCGCTCAGCAACTGGCGCGATCTGATGACGCGCGCCAGGGTGCCCGTCACCTCGTCGTCGCAGGGCGGCTACGTGGCGGCGCAGGTGTTCGTGCACGTGCTGCGCGGCATGCAGGGCGAGATCTCGCGCGAATCGGTGGCGCAGGCGTTCCGCGCGCTCGGCCGCTACGAGCCCACGATGGTCGGCATGCCGTTCACGTTCGGCGATGCGCCCGTGCACCACCCGAACCGGGCCGCCATTCCGGTGCAGATGATCGAAGGCCATTGGCGCATCGCCCACCACGAGTGGATCGCGGCGCCGTAGGTCACACCCAACGCGTGCTCACAACGCGCCGGCTTCAGCGGCCCGATGCGCGTGTGGCGAGAAAGATGCTCGGCAGGATCAGCAGCGCGCCGACCAGGTGGTAGCCCTGCGGCACCTCGCCCAGCACCCACCATGCCACGCCCGCCGCGTAGATGGGCGACAGGTACATCACCAGGCCGGCGCGGGTGGCGCCGAGTTCACGCAGCAACACCGCATACGCCTGGTACGACAGGAAGCCGGGCAACAGGCCGGCCAGCGCGATGAGCAGCAGCGCGTGCGCACCGAGCGGCGGGGCGGGCACGACGGCGGCCTCGATCAGCGTGAAAGGCAGCAGCACGAGCACGCCGCCCGCGGTGATGCAGGCCAGGCGCTGGCGCGCGTCGAGCACCGAGCGCCAGCGTTGTTGCAGCACGGTGTAGGCCACCCACGACGTGGCGGCGGCCACGATCCACAGGTCGCCGGCCACGAAGTGCACTGCCATCAGGTTGGCCATGCTGCCCTTGGCGATCACATAGACCACGCCGGCCAGCGCCACGGCCATGCCCGCGCGCTGCAGCGCCGTGCTGTGCTCGTGCAGCACCCAGCGCGACACCAGCGCAATGCCCACCGGCGTGGCGGCGTAGATCAGGCCGATGTTGGTGGCGCTGGTGGTCTGCCCGCCGAGGTACACGAAGGCACCGCAGACCCACATGCCGAGCGCGCCCAGCACCAGCATGTGCGGCCACTCGCCACGCCACTGCGGCCAGGTGCGAACGAGTTCGCGGCCGACGAAGGGGAGCATCAGCGCCAGCGCGAACGACCAGCGGCCGAGTGCCAGCACGTGCGGCGCCACCACGCCGCGCGCAGCGCGCGCAATGATGTAGTTCGACGACCAGAGGGCCGGCACGATCCACAGCAGGATCTGGGCGCGGCGCAGCCGCGAGTGCGCATCGGTCACGCGGGCCGGCCGCGCGTGTTCGTCGGTCATGCGGCGGGGCCGCGCGGTGTCACGCAACACGGGGCGCTGCCTGGTGGCCGCTGACCTCGGCGCCGTCGGCGGGCCGCAGCCGCGCGAAGCCGCCCACGCTGGCCAGCGCGATCAGGCCGATGCAGACGAAGGCGACCTGGAAGTCGGGTGCCGCAAGCGAGCTTCGGCCATGCGCGATCTGCGACAGCGCGAGCAGCAGCGTGCCGACCGCCGCACCGAGGGCAGAGGCCACCTGCGCGCACACGCTCGACAGCGTCGATGCGGGTGCGCGCAGGGCGGGGTCGATGTCGGCGAAGGCGAGCGTGTTCATGGCGGTCATCTGCATCGAGCGCGTGGCGCCGGCCATGACCAGCAGCGCCACCGTCAGGGTCACCGGCGTGTCGGCGCGCAGCAGCGCACAGGCCAGCATGGCGGCTGCGGCGAGCGTGCCGTTGACCACCATCACGCGGCGAAAGCCGAAGCGCCGCAGCAGCGGCGTGGTGATGGTCTTCATCGACAGGTTGCCCATGAAGTAGGCCAGCGTGAACAGGCCGGCCTGCACCGCGTTCAGGCCGAAGGCGAGCTGGAACATCAGCGGCACGAGGAACGGCGTGGCCTGCAGGCACAGCGCGAAGAAGCTGCCGGCCGAGACGGTGGCGATGCGGAACGTGCGCACGCCGAACGGCGCCAGGCTCACGACCGGGTGCGCCACGCGCCGCAGGTGGCGCAGTGCGAGCAGCCCGCAGCCGATGCCCGCACCCACCAGCGCGGCAGGCAGGGCCCAATGGGCGAGCTGCGGGCCGGCCTGCGCACTGCGTTCCAGGCCGAACAGCAGCAGCACCAGCGCCGCGCCGCTGAGCAGCGCGCCGCGCAGGTCGAGCCGGCCGGGGCGCGGCACCGCCAGGTCGGGTACCCATCGCAGCACGGCCAGCACACCGAGCAGGCCGACTGGCAGGTTGATGAAGAAGTTCCAGCGCCACGACGCATACGTGGTGATCACGCCGCCGAGCGGCGGGCCGATCACCGGCGCCAGCAGCGAGGGCCACACGATCAGCGCCATGGCGCCCATCACCTCGGCCTTGCTCGCGTTGCGCAGCACCAGCGTCCTGCCCACCGGCGCCATCACACCGGCCGCCAGGCCCTGAACGAAGCGCGCGGCCATCAGTTCGTGCAGGCCGCCGGCGAAGCCGCAGGCCATCGATGCGAGCGTGAACACCGCCATCGCGGTGAGGAACACCCGGCGCGGGCCGAAGCGGTCGGCGATCCAGCCGCTGGCCGGCATCAGCGCGGCCGCCCCGAGCAGGTACACCGTGACGGCACCGGTGAGCGCGAGCGGCGTGACGCCGAGGCTGGCCGCCATGTTGGGCAGCGAGGTGTTGAGGATGGCGCCGTCGAGCAGCAGCATGAAGAGCGCCGCAGCCACGATCAAGGCCACGCGCCGGGTCGGCGCAGCGGAGGGGTTCAAAGGTTCGGATACAGCCATACGCACGCCGATTCTCGCCGCCTGCGGCCGGCCTTGCCGCCCGCGCAGGCACGGGTCACCAGGGCAAGGTCACCGGGTGCGTGGCACGGTTCTCGGCGATGAACAGCGAAGGCAGGAAGCGCGACAGGAAGGTGAACTCGTTGTAGCAATGCGCCAGCAGCGCGGGGCCGGTCTCGATGGTCACCATCTGCGCGATGTCTTGCGGCGTCTTGCCGATGAGCGGCAGGTCTTGCCCGAGGAAGAAGTGGCTGCGCAGCACACAGCCCCAGGGCGTGTCGCGCACCACGTGGAGCAGGCGTGAACCCATGATGCGGCCGGCCGGGTCGCGCGGCGCCTGCCAGCCGTGGCCGCCGCGGCCGCAGACGGTGGCGCTGATGCGCTTGTCGTTCAATGCCGACGCGTAGGCCTCGGCACCGAAGAACTCGCCCGGCTCGCGGAACTGGATCAACAGCTTCTCGGCCGGCATGCCGGTGAAAAACTCTTCGACCTGGTGCACCGAGCCGATGTGCGTCTCGGGCGTGCCTTCCGACCAGCTGCTCGACACATGGTCGACCGGGTGCCACCACACGTAGTGCTGCGTGGCCGGCCGCGTGCGGAACCACCACGCGAACATCTCGCCGCTGCAGCCGTGCAGGTCGGTGCGGCAGGCAATGTGGAGCACGCCGTCGGCCAGGCGTTCGTAGCCGGTTTCGAGCGCCATCGGCGCGGGGTCGAGCAGGCGGTCGGCATCGGTCAGTTGCATGGTTTCATTCCAGTTCGAAGATCTGCTTCGGCGTGCGGTGCAGGCATTCGCCCGGGCCGTCGGCCTCGATCATGTAGAGGTCGGTGTTGTGCACGAACATCTCGGCGTTCAGCACGCCGGGGTGGACGATGATGGCCATGTGCTCTTCGATCGACATGGTCTCGTCATCGCGGATCAGCGGGCGCTCGACCATGTCGTAGCCCATGCCGTGCACCGACAGGCGCCGCTCCTCGGGCAGGCCGTGGTCGCGCATCCAGGCGTTGTGCTGCGCGAAGATCTCCTTGCACGGCGTGCCGGGCCTGAGCAGCGACAGCGCGAACTGCTGGGCCTCGAGCACACGCGCATGCACCGCGCGCAACGCGGCCGGCGCCTCGCCGAGCACGAAGATGCGCGACAGCTCGGTGTAGTAGCCGCCGGCGCCGTTGTTCTCGACCAGCAGCGAGTAGATGTCGCCGGCCTGCAGCGTGCGGCCCTGCATCGAGCGCGGGCGGAAGCTCGCGGCCTGGCCTGGCTTCGCCGACGAGCACAGGAAGATGCCCTGCTCGCTGCCGAGTTGCTGGCCCACGTACTGCGCATAGGCCGCGACTTCGAAGTCTTTCAGGCCGGGGCGGATGAAGCCGCGCACCTGGGTCATCACCTCGTCTTGCATGGCTGTCACTTGCCGCATCAAGGCGCGCTCCTCGGGGCTCTTGATGGCCTTGAGGCGGTCGACCATGTCGGTCGCATCCACGACTTCGACCTCGGCTTCGAGCAGCCCGGCGCGCAGCGCCGCACCGAAGCTGTAGTACATCCCCGCCGGTGCCACGAAGGCCACGCGCTTCGCACCCAGGCGGCGCAGTTCGCTCAGGCACAGTTCGGCGTCATAGCCCCCCGTGTAGTGAACCGACGGGTAGCTCGGCGTCGTGAGGCGGCGCGCGACGCCGGTTTCTTCGAACTCGCCCGGTGCACTCGGCCGCACCAGGCCGGCAGGCCCTTGCTCGATGAGCGACATGCCACCTTCGAGCGGGAACACCACCGAGCTTGGGTAGCCGTTGGTCGCCGGCTGGTTCGTGAACCAGCGAATGTGGCCGCCGACCCAGTCGCTGGAGTTCTGCAGCACCAGGGCGTCGATGCCTTGCGCGCGCATGTGGCTGCGCACAGCGGCCCAGCGGCGTTGCAGCTCGGCGTTCGAGACGGCGTTGCAGATGCGGGAGGCGTGTGGGTTCATGGTCGGGTCGGTCTTCAGCGTTCAGCGCGAAACGATGTTGTGCATATCGGCCAGCCGGCCTTCGGTGAAGCAGCGCAGGTTCGCCTCGACCGTGGGGAAAGCCTGCTGCAGGTAGATGTCGCTCATGCCGCCGACCAGCGGCGTGACGATCACGGCGGGCTCGCGCCAGAGCGGGCTGTCGGGCGGCAGCGGCTGCTGGCGGAACACGTCGAGCCCGGCGCCGGCGATGCGCTTGGTGCGCAGGGCGGTGAGCAGCGCGGTCTCGTCGAGCACGCCACCCCGCGCGGCGTTCACGAGATAGGCACTGGGCTTCATCGCGCCGATGATGCGCGCGTCGATCAGGTTCTCGGTCTCGGCCGAGAGCGGCACGATCAGGATCAGGAAGTCGGCCAGTGCAGCTGCCTGCGCGAGCTGCGAACGCGCGTGCACGTGGTCGAAACCCGCGATGCTGCGCGGCGAGCCGCTCACGCCGTGCACCGTCATGCCGAAGGCCTTGCAGCGTGGCGCCAGCGCCTCGGCAATGGCGCCCACGCCCACGATCACGGCCGTCTTGCCCCACAGCAAAGGCTGCGGCCAACGCTCCCACGTGGCTGCGGCCTGGTTGCGCTGCATGCGCGGGAAGTCGCGTGCGAGAGCGAGCATGTGCAGGAACACCAGCTCCGACATCTGCGGCCCATGCATGCCGCGCGTGGAGGTCACGGTCACGTTGGCGCCGAGCGTGGCGAGCTTCAGTATCTGGTCGGTGCCGGTCGTGAGTGACTGCACCCAGCGCAGGTGGGGCGCACGCCCCACCAGCGCGTCGTCGAACTGGAAGTGGTGGCCGATCATGGCCTCGCAGTCGGCCGCATGCGGCAGTGCCGCCGCGCTGCCGTCGACGGCGGTGAACGCGAGTTGCGGCAGCGCGGCGTGCGCCAACGCGCTGAATTCGGCGGCGCTCGCCTCGGGCGCGCCGATGTAGAGAACACGGGCCATGGCGCTTACTCCGGCAGCAGGCCGATGTCTTTGGCGACAACCGACCAGCGCAGGTGCTCGTCGCGCAGGAACGCGCCGAGCTGCTCGGGCGTGCCGCCGGCGTTGTCGGTGGCCGGGCCGATGGCGTGAATGCGCTCGGCCAGCTCTTTGTCGGCCAATGCGGCAGCGAGCTCCTTGCTCATGCGGCTGATGATGGCCGGTGCCGTGCCGCTCGGCGCGACCACGGCGAACCAGCCCACCATGTCGAAGTCGGGCACGGTCTCGGCGATGGCCGGCACCGCTTCCCAGCCCGCCAGGCGCTTCGCCGATGTGACCGCGATCATGCGCAATCGCCCCTGGCGCACCAGTGCCGCGCTCGACGCCACGTCGGCCACCGCCACCTGCGCGTGGCCACCGATCACGTCCTGCAGCGCCACGCCGACCGAGGCGTACGACACGAGGTTCGTCTGCACCTTCGCGCGCGCATCGAAGAGCCGCGCGATCATGCCGCCCAGCGTCTTCGGGCCTTCGGTCGCCACGCTGACCCTGCCCGGCTCGGCGCGGGCGCGGGCCAGCAGGTCGGCCAGGGTCTTGATCGGCGAGTTGGCCTCGACCAGCAGGCAGAACGGGCTGCGGGCAATGAACGACACCGGCGTGAAGTCTTTGAGCGGCTCGTAGGGCAGCGCCTTGAACAGGTAGCTGTTGGTCACGAGTGCGGCCACCGTACCGAAGTAGAAGGTGTAGCCGTCGGGTGCCGAACGGGCGGCGGCCTGCGCCCCGATGGTGTTCTGCCCGCCGGGCTTGTTCTCGATCACCACCGCCTGGCCGAGGCTGCGCTGCAGGCGTTCGGCGAGCACGCGCGCCACGTTGTCGGGGCCCGAGCCGGGGGGCTGTGAAAGCAACAGCTTCACCGGCTTGTTGGGCCAGTCGCTGCCCTGCGCGTGCAGGCTCATCGGCACGGCGAAGGGAACGGCCGTGGCTGCCACGGAGAGGGTCAACTGGCGGCGAGTCAGCATGGTCAGGCTTCCTTCGGAGCGGGCGGGTAGGGCATCACGACGAGCATGGTGGCCACGTCGTTGCCGAGGTTCTTCACCTCGCGGGTTTCACCGCCGGGGATGCAGCAACTGTCCATCGGCCCGAGCGTGCATTCGGTGTCGCCGGCCTTGACCCAGAGCGAGCCCGCCAGCATGACGTAGACCTTCTCCAGCGGCGAGCTGTCGGGCCCCGCGCCGCCGCCCGGCAAGAAGTGCGACAGCCCCGTCCAGAATGCCTGCGGCCCGCCGGGCTCGAAGCCCTGCAGGCGCAGTGAGCGCATCTCGTGGTGGTTGGGCGCGACGTACGGCTTGGCCTCGTTGAATCGGGTGATCTTCATGGCCGCGCCTTCCCTTCTTCACTGGCCGGTTTCGATGCGGTACTGCCCACTCGGGTCGACGATGGCGACCAGCCGCACGATGCAGCCATCGCCCTTCGTCCAGCGCCAAGGGAAGGCTGCGAACGTCACCCGCTTGCCCGTCACCTTGTCCAACTCCCC
>JANXWV010000064.1 GCA_025350965.1 Rhizobacter sp. | reverse complement strand
GTGCTGATGCCGAACAACCCGCGCGGCGGCGGCGTCTCGCGTCGCATCGAAGGCGAAGACCGCGAAGAGCTCAAGGAAAACCTCGACCAGCTCGAGTACCCGAAGGGCATGAGCCTGATCGCCCGCACCGCCGGCATCGGCCGCACCGCGCCCGAGCTGCAGTGGGACCTCAACTACATGCTCAAGCTCTGGACCGCCATCGACGGCGCCTCCAAGGCCGGCAAGGGCGCCTTCCTGATCTACCAGGAGAGCTCGCTCGTCATTCGCGCGATCCGCGACTACTTCACCGCCGATGTCGGCGAGATCCTGATCGACACCGACGACATCTACGACCAGGCCCAGCAGTTCATGAGCCACGTGATGCCGGAAACGGCGCACAAGGTCAAGCGCTACAAGGACGACGCGGCGCTCTTCAGCCGCTTCCAGATCGAGCACCAGATCGAGACCGCGTTCGCGCGCACCGTGAACCTGCCTTCGGGCGGCGCCATCGTCATCGACCACACCGAGGCGCTGGTCTCGGTCGACGTCAACTCGGCGCGCTCGACGCGCGGCTCCGACATCGAGGAGACCGCCACCCGCACCAACCTCGAAGCCGCCGACGAGATCGCGCGCCAGATGCGCCTGCGCGACCTCGGCGGCCTGATCGTCGTCGACTTCATCGACATGGAAGAAAGCAAGAACCGCCGCGAGGTCGAGACGCGCCTGCGCGACGCGCTGCGGCAGGACCGCGCCCGCGTGCAGTTCAGCTCGATCAGCAAGTTCGGCCTGCTCGAACTGAGCCGCCAGCGCCTGCGCCCGGCGCTCAGCGAAGGCTCGCACATCACCTGCCCGCGCTGCAACGGCACCGGCCACATCCGCGACACCGAATCGAGCGCGTTGCAGATCCTGCGCATGGTTCAGGAAGAGTCGATGAAGGACAACACCGCCGCCGTGCATGTGCAGGTGCCGGTGGAAGTGACCTCGTTCCTGCTCAATGAGAAGCGCACCGAGATCACCAAGATCGAGCTGAAGCAGCGCGTCACCGTGCTGCTGCTGCCGAACAAGAACCTCGACACGCCGAACTACCGCCTGGAGCGCCTGCGCCACGACGACCCGCGCCTCGAGAACCTGCAAGCCAGCTACACCATGATCGACGAGAGCGACGAAGACGTGACCGTCACTCGGCGCGAGAAGACCAAGGCCAAGCAGGAACCCGTCATCAAGGGCATCCTCCCCGAGACGCCTGCCCCGGTGGCGGCTCCCAAGCCTGCGCCGGTGGCTGTGGCAGCGCCTGCGCCCGCTCCGGTGGCGGCACCGGCCCCCGCTCCGGCCGCGGCGCCGGCGGGCGGCGGCTTCTTTGGTTGGGTCAAGAACCTGTTCGGCTCGTCGCCCGCACCGACCCCTGCCGTGCAGCCCGTCGTGGCGGCAGTTGCTGCGCAAGCCAAAGCGAATGACGGACGCGGCGAACGCAGTGACCGTGGCGAACGCGGTGGCCGTGGCGGCCGCAGTGGCCGTGACGGTGGCAGGGGGGATGGCGCAAGAGATGCCGCAAGAGACGGCGCAAGAGACGGCGCAGGCGGCCGTGACGGTGGCAAGCGCGAAGGCCGTGGCGATGGACGCGGTGAAGGCCGCGGCCGACGCAACGAACGTGGCGAGCGCCCCGCCGGCGAAGAAGCCGTGCGCACCGAGAGCGCAGATGCCGTGCGCTCCGATGAGCGTGGCGGCCGTGGCGGCAACCGTGAAGAACGCCGGCCCGAAGGCCGAGGCGAGCCGCGCGGTGAAGGTCGTGCTGAGGGCCGTGGTGAATCTCGTGGCGAATCGCGTGGTGATGGCCGCCGTGGCCCGCGCCCGGCAACGCCGGTCGCCGAAGGCGCAACCGACGAGGCCGTCGTCGCGCAGGCGTTCGTCGAGACCCTGCCCGGCGCCGATGCCCCGGAGGCGCTCGATGCCAATGGCGAGCGCCAACCTGGCCGTCGCCGCAACCGCCGTGGCGGCCGCGGTGGGCGTGACCGCGACGAGGCAGTGGGCGTGACGGACAGTGCAAGCGCGCCCGAGACCGCAGGTGCATCGGATGCCGGCCTCAACTCGCAGACACAGCCCGGCGCAACCGACTCGGGGGCTCCAGACCCGGTGGCTGTTGCCGGGGATGCCGGCAACGATGCAGGCACTGCGGGCCCGGACGGCACCCCGCGCGGCGAAGCTGGAGAAGGGCGTCGCCGTGGCCGCGGGCGTGACCGGCAACGCCGCGACCGCACCGAAGAAGGTCAGGCCGATCCGGCTGTTCTTGCGGAGGCGCACGACCTGACAGCGGCAGTCGATGGCGCGGCCATGGCAGTGTCGTCGGACGGGCAGCCGACTGCTGCCGTCTACACCGAGCCGGCCGCGCCCGTTGCACAAGTTGAACCCGTGCACGCGAGCCGTCACGCCAGCATCGACCCCGTCGCCGGAGCAGAGCGTGACATGCCTGCGACTCGCCATGCGGCCATCGACCCGGTGGTGGGTGCGCAAGGTGAAGCACCGCCGGCCACGCGTCACGCGGCCATCGATCCGATCGTCGGCGCCGAGCGGGCCGCACCGGCCGCGCGCCATGCGGCCATCGACCCGGTGGTGGGCGCGCAACGAGAGGCGCCGGCTGCGTCTGCACCGGCACCTGCACCTGCATCTGCATCTGCATCTGCATCTGCATCTGCATCTGCATCTGCACCGGCATCTGCACCTGTCGCCGCAAGCTTCGAGCTGCCACTTGCGTCGCTCCAATCAGTGGCCGAATCGGCCGGCCTGCAGTGGGTGAACTCGGACGCCGACAAGATCCGTGCAGTGCAGGCCACCATGGCCGCCGAGCCGGCTGCCGTGCGCGTGCCGCGTGAGCGCAAGCCTGCGGTGGCCGTGGACGACGGTCCGCTGGTGCTGGTCGAGACCCGCAAGGACCTGTCTCAGTTCAAGCTGCCGTTCGAGACGGCCGAGGGGTCGCAGCCTCAGGCTTGACGCGTTCCGCGCCAGCCGATCACGCCGTCGTGGCTTCGCGCCCGGCGGCGTTTTTCATGGTTGCGCCGCGTCAGGGCAGGCGTTCCAGCGCGCGCTGGTAGGCCGGCAGGTGCATCAAATCTTCCCAGGTGAATGGCGCGCTCTGCGGCAACAGGTCGATGCGGCGGGCTTCGCTGTCGGGGTCGCTTTGCCAATGGCCAGCGCGCTCTGCGGCATGCAGGCCGTCGAGCAGTTCGTCGACCGCCTGCCCGCCGTCGGCCGACTGGTTGCACAGCAGCACCATGTCGCAGCCCGCATTCAGTGCGACCGCCGCAGCCTCGGTGTAGGTCACCGCTGTGCCGTTGATGCGGCGTGCGCCTTCCATGCTCAGGTCGTCGCTGAACACGGCGCCGGTGAAACCGAGTTGCAACCGCAGGATGTCTTTCAGCCAGCGCGGCGAAAAGCCCGCCGGCATGCTGTCGACCTGCGGGTAGATCACGTGCGCCGGCATCACGCTGGTGAGGCTGGTGCTGAGCCACTCGTAGGGCTTGGCATCGTCGGCAAGGATGGCCTTCAGGCTGCGCTTGTCGATGGGCACATCGACATGGCTGTCGGCCTTGACGAAGCCGTGGCCCGGGTAGTGCTTGCCGCAGTTGTGCATGCCGGCCGCGAGCAGGCCATGCATCAGGCTCTTGGCGAGCAGCGTCGCAACGCGCGCATCGCGGTGGAACGCGCGGTCACTGATGACCGAGCTGGCGCCGTAGTCGAGGTCGAGCACTGGCGTGAACGACAGGTCGACACCGCAGGCACGCAACTCGGCGCCGAGCACATAGCCGGTGGCCGTGGCGGCATCGGTGGCAGTCAGTGCGCCGTCGCCTGCGCCGCGCTTGCCGTCGTGCATCCACATGTCGCCGAGCATGCGCATCGGCGGCAGGTGGGTGAACCCGT
This sequence comes from Rhizobacter sp., assembly GCA_025350965.1. GTDB lineage: Bacteria > Pseudomonadota > Gammaproteobacteria > Burkholderiales > Burkholderiaceae_C > LMDS01. The sequence goes on along the minus strand of JANXWV010000064.1, from coordinate 54,676 downwards.
CGGTGCGAAAGCGCTGCACGCGGCCGCCTTCGTGATCGACGCAGATCAGCAGGTCGGGGCGGATCGACTTGACCGCACTCGTCAACTCGACAAGTTGTTGCCGGTCGACCCAGTTGCGCGCGAAAAGAATCAGCCCGCCGGTCAGCGGGTGTTCGATGCGGCGGCGGTCGTCGGCGTTCAGCGTGGTGCCGGCGATGTCGAGCACGATCGGTGAGTGAGGGGTCATGGTGGGGTGTGGGTCGTCGATGGTTCGTTGGCGTGTTCGACCACGACGAAGCTCGCCGCGTAGTCGGTCTCGTCGGTGATGCTGACATGCGCGTGCAGGCCGCGCGCCTCGAACCATGCGGCCAGCGCGCCGTGCAGGCGCACCTGGGGCTTGCCACTGGGCGCCTTGACGATCTCGCAGTCGCGCCATGTCATTGGCATGCGCATTCCCAGGCCGATGGCCTTGGAGAACGCTTCCTTGGCCGAAAAGCGCGTGGCGAGGTAGCTGATGCCGCGCGCCGCGACCTTGGCGTGGCGCACCCGGAACACCGTGATCTCGTGCGGCCCGAGCACGCGCTCGGCGAAGCGTTCACCGCGCCGCTCCAGCGTGGCGGTGATGCGCCGAACATCGCAGATGTCGGTGCCAATGCCGTAGATCATGCGGTGCGTGTCACGCCGCCTGCTGGATGCAATGCAGGTAGGCACGCACGGTTTGTGTGTAGCCCAACTCCAGCGCGTCGGCGATCAGCGCGTGGCCGATCGACACCTCTTCGATTCCGGGCACGGCCCGCAGGAAGTCGGCGAGGTTGTCACGGTTCAGGTCGTGGCCGGCATTCAGCCCGAGCCCGACGGCCTGGGCGGCGCGGGCGGTGGCGGTGAACGCTGCCAGCACCACGGCCGCATCGGCGCCGCCATGCGCGTGCGCGTAGCGTTCGGTATAGAGCTCGACGCGGTCGGCGCCCAGCGCGCGCGCGGCGGCCATCGCCTTGGGCAGCGGGTCCATGAAGAGGCTCACGCGCACGCCCAGGGCCTGCGCCTCGGCGACGAGCGGTGCGAGCGTGGCGGTGTCTTGCGGCAAGTGCCAGCCGTGGTCGGACGTGGCCTGCCCCACACTGTCGGGAACGAAGGTGACTTGCTGCGGTGGCCTGCCGCGCGAAGCGAGTTCGCACAGCAGCGGCATCAGGTTGTGCAGTGGGTTGCCTTCGATGTTGTATTGGGCCTGCGGCCACTGCGTCAGCAGCTCGGACAGGTCAAACACATCGTGCGTACGGATGTGGCGCTCATCGGGCCGCGGGTGCACCGTTATGCCGTGTGCGCCGGCTTCGAGCGCCAGCGTGGCCGCGCGCACCACGCTCGGAATGCCGAGCGCGCGCGTGTTGCGAAGCAGCGCCACCTTGTTGACGTTCACCGATAGGGCTGTGCGGCGGGTGGCGGGCATGCCGGTCGTGAGCAGCGGGTTCATGGGTTGCGATTCTGCGTCAAGCGCGGAGTGCGGTTTCGGGCCGTTCGGCCGCATTGTTCAGCCGCTGTATTCAGCCGCCGAATTCAGCGGCACTACGCGATGCCGCGCACACCGGCCATCACCTGCCGCGTGCGCAAGACCGAGTTGCCGAGGTGGTGTTGAATCATGCCGCGCAGCAGCCCCTTCAGCTCGGCCGCGCCGGGCGCGCACGCTTGCTGCAGGGCAGGGATGCTGCCGTGTTCAAGCGCGGCCTGCAGGCCGATGAGCAGCGCGCCGGTCACGTCGCCCTCGCCGGCGCGGGCCGCGCCCACGCCGGCCTCGGGCAGCAGGGTGTAGCGCTGTGCCTCGCTGACGGGCTGTTGAGTCAGCGTTTGCACGCTGAGGTCGGGCAGCACGCCGATCTCGCGCAGCAGCGTGAGCTCGAAGGCGCGCAGCGCGGCTTGCGAGGTGGCGTCGTTGCTCGCCAGCGCCGGCAGGGTTTGCGCATAGGCATCGAACAGCGCGGCGTGCGGGTCATGGCGTGCAAGCAGCTTCATCAGCAACTCGTTGGCGTAGAAGCCGCTGAAGAGCGGCGCGCCGGTCAACATGGCCGCACCGCCGGCCCACTCGGCGCCGCGCAGTGTTTGCACCTCGCTCGCACCTTCGTCGTTCGACGCGCGCCCGAGCGTGGCATGGATGCGCTGGAACGGCAGCAGCACCGCCCGCAGTTGCGAATACGGCCGCTTCGCCCCCTTGGCCACGACCGCGAGCCGCCCGTGCTCGCGCGTGAACAGGTCGAGGATCAGGCTGGACTCGCTCCATGCGTAGCTGTGCAGAACGTAGGCCTGGAGTGGCGCCCGCAGGCTGCGGGTGGCGCTGGGCCTGGCCGCCACGCGGGTCAAGTTACTCGTAACCGTAGGAACGCAGGTGAGCGTCGTCGTCGGCCCAGCCGGAGCGCACCTTGACCCACAGTTCGAGGAACACCTTGGCGTCCATCAGCTTCTCGAGTTCCTGGCGCGCTTCGGAGCCAATGCGCTTCAGGCGCTCGCCGCCGCTGCCGATGACGATGCCCTTGTGCGAGTCACGCTCGACCACGATGCTGGCCGAAATGCGGCGCAGGTTGCCTTCTTCCTCGAACGTGTCGATGACGACCGTGGAGGTGTAGGGCAGCTCGTCGCCTGTCAGCCGGAACAGCTTCTCGCGGATGATCTCGCTCGCGAGGAAGCGGTCGGTGCGGTCGGTCAGCGCGTCTTCCTCGTAGAGCCAGGGTTGCTCGGGCACGTAGGGTTTGACGATGCCGAGCAGGCGCTGAACATCGGCGTCTTTTCGTGCGGTGAGCGGTACGAACTCGGCGAAGGCATGGTGCTTCTGCATGCCTTGCAGCCACGGCGCGAGGTCGGAACGGCGGTGTACTTCGTCGAGTTTGTTGGCGATCAGGAATACCGGCTTCGCGTACTCGCCAGTGGGCATGAGCGCCAGCACCTTCGCATCGTCCTGGCTGAAGCGGCCGGCCTCGACGACGAACAGCACCACATCCACATCGGCCAGCGCACCTTGCACGGTGCGGTTCAGCGTGCGGTTCAGCGGCGCGCTGTGCTGCGTCTGGAAGCCGGGCGTGTCGACGAACACGAACTGCGTTTCATCGACCGTGCGAATGCCCGTGATGCGGTGGCGAGTGGTCTGCGCCTTGGCCGAGGTGATGCTCACCTTCTGCCCGACCAACGCGTTCAGCAAGGTCGACTTGCCCACGTTGGGGCGGCCCACGATGGCAATCAGCCCGCAGTGTTGCGGCACCTGGGGCGCGCCAGGTGAGGCGTCTGCGGGGTTGCCGGCGGCGCCCTGCGGGGGGGTGTCGGTTGCAGTCATGCGGGTTCAGCTTCGCAGCGTGCCGCCGGGCTTGTCGCTGGCGGTCAGCGCGTCCAGCATGCGGCGGGCGGCTTCCTGCTCGGCAACGCGGCGCGAGCGGCCTTCGCCGCGTTCGGTGAGGCTGAGCGCCGGCACCACGCATTCCACCTCGAAGGTCTGCGCATGGGCCTGCCCGCGCGTGGCGCTGATGCGGTAAGTGGGCACCGGCAGGCGGCGCGCCTGAAGCCACTCTTGCAGCTCGGTCTTGGCGTCTTTGCTCCAGCTGGCCACGTCGGTGGTTTGGATGACCTCGCCGAACAGGCCGCTCACCAGTGCGCGGGCCGCGTCGAAACCGCCATCGAGGAAGGTTGCACCGATCAGCGCCTCGAGCGCGTCGGCGAGGATGGAGGCGCGCTGCGCCCCGCCCCCGCGTGCCTCGCCATCGCCGAGGCGCAGCACCTCGGGCAAGCCTAGCTGCAGTGCCACGCGGTGCAGGCTGTCTTCGCGAACCAGGTGGGCACGCACGCGGGTGAGGTCACCTTCGTCGGAGCCGGCGAAGCGTTCGAACAGCAGGCCCGAGACAGTCAGGCTCAGCACCGCATCGCCGAGGAATTCGAGCCGCTCGTTGTGGTCGGCACCGAAGCTGCGGTGTGTCAGCGCACAGGTCAGCAGGCGCTCGTCGGCGAAGTGGTGGCCGATGCGGCGCTGCAGGGCATCGAGGCGGGTTTCCATGGCGGCATTGAGAGAAGCGGCGGCACGCTACTTCGAGCGGCCTTCGTACTTGATGAGGAGGTAGACCGGCTTCATCAGCTCGATCTCCTTGTCGTAGGCGAAGGTGATCACGACCTTGTCGTTCTCTTTGGTGATGCTCAGGTCCTTGCCGCCGATCGACTGGATCGAGTACTCGATCTGCTTCTGCTTTTCGAAGGCGCTGCGGATCTCGGGCACGGTCGTGGCGCGTTCCTCGGCGATCTTGTTGACCGCCTTCTGGATCGTGAAGTATTCGTTCATGGTGGGCAGCACCCGCATGATCACCAGGGCACCGAACCCGACGACGATGGCCCAGAACAGCAGGCCGAAGAGCGTGACGCCGCTCTGGCGGGCTGCACATGGCCGCTTGGCAAGATATCGCCTGACCGGATGTCGCTCAACGACCATGCTGGAATGCTCCTGTTGCGGCGCCCCGAGAGGCGTTCAGTGGAACGCGCCGATGCGCTTCAGGTTGCCGAAGTTCATCCACACGAAGAACGCCTTGCCAACGATGTTTTCATCGGGAACGAAGCCCCAGAAACGCGAGTCTTGCGAGTTGTCGCGGTTGTCGCCCATCATGAAATAGTGGCCGGGCGGCACCTTGCAGGTCACCCCTTCGGCGGTGTAGCGGCAGTTCTCGCGGAACGGGAACGCTATCTTGTCCTCGGCGCCGTAGAACGGCAAGCTCTGCGGGTTGAGCAGGATGTGATGTTCCACCGCCCCCAGCTTCTCTGTGAACTCGGGCGAGTAGCGGCGCTGGTCTTCGTCATAGAAGCCCGGCGGCGGCAGTTGGACGAGTGGCGCGGCGGCGCCATTCAGGTACAGCTGCTGGTTGCGAAACGACACTTCGTCGCCGGGCACGCCGACCACGCGCTTGATGTAGTCGATGCTGGTGTCCTTGGGGTAGCGGAACACCATCACGTCGCCGCGCTGCGGGTCGTTGTTGGCGATGATCTTCCTGTTGATCACGGGCAGCCGAACCCCGTAGTGGAACTTGTTGACGAGGATGAGGTCGCCCACCAGCAGTGTCGGGATCATTGATCCGCTCGGGATCTTGAATGGCTCGAACAGGAACGAGCGCAGCAGGAACACGACCAGGATCACCGGGAACAGGCCTGCGGTCCAGTCGAGCCACCAGGGCTGCATCAGCAGTGTTTCGCGGGCCTGCGCGGTGTTGTCGTCGACCTTGGCGATGCCCTGCTGGGCGAGGCGCGAGCGGCGCTCGCCGTCTTGCCGCACGAGCTCAGCCGCGGCCGAAGAACGCTTCGGCGCGAAGTAGAACCGCTCGGCCACCCAATAGGCGAAAGTGACCAGCGTCAGGATGAAGAGCAGCAACGAAAAGTTGCCGGTCCACTTGCCGAAATACCAGCCACCGAGGAAGAGTACGAGGGCCCCGTAGAGCGCGCCGGTCAAGGAACCCATCAGTCGTCAGTCTTCCACTTGCAGGATGGCCAGGAACGCTTCCTGAGGCACTTCGACCGAACCGATCTGCTTCATGCGTTTCTTGCCGGCCTTTTGTTTTTCGAGGAGCTTGCGTTTGCGTGAAATGTCGCCTCCGTAGCACTTGGCGATCACATTCTTGCGCAGGGCTTTGATTGTCTCACGCGCGATGATGTTCGCGCCGATGGCGGCCTGTATCGCCACGTCGTATTGCTGCCTCGAAATCAGCTCCCGCATCTTCGCCACGACCGCGCGGCTGCGGTACATGCTCTGGCTGCGGTGCACGATGATCGACAGCGCGTCGACCTTGTCGCCGTTGAGCAGGATGTCGACCTTCACCACGTCGGCCGCCCGGTTCTCCTTGAACTCGTAGTCCATCGACGCGTAGCCGCGCGACACGCTTTTGAGCTTGTCGAAGAAGTCGAGAACGATCTCGGCCAGCGGCATCTCGTAGGTCAGCATCACCTGCCGGCCGTGGTAAGCCATGTTGAGCTGGTTGCCCCGCTTGACGTTGGCCAGCGTCATCACCGGGCCGACGTAGTCTTGCGGCATGTAGAGGTGCACCGTGACGATGGGTTCGCGGATTTCCTTGATGCGGCCGAGGTCGGGCATCTTCGACGGGTTCTCCACACGCAACACCGTGCCGTCGTTCAGCTCCACTTCGTACACCACGCTCGGCGCCGTGGTGATCAGGTCCTGGTCGAACTCGCGCTCCAGCCGCTCCTGCACGATCTCCATGTGCAGCAGGCCGAGGAAGCCGCAGCGAAAGCCGAAGCCCAGCGCCTGGCTCACCTCGGGTTCGTAGCGCAATGACGAGTCGTTGAGCTTCAACTTCTCGAGCGCGTCGCGCAGCTGGTCGTATTCACTCGCCTCGGTCGGGTACAGGCCCGCAAACACCTGTGGCTGGATTTCCTTGAAGCCCGGCAGCGCTTCGGTTGCCGGGCCGAGGTTGTTCGGCAGCTTCTTCTCCAGCGTGATCGTGTCGCCGACCTTTGCAGTCTGCAGCTCCTTGATGCCGGCAATGATGAAGCCCACCTCGCCCGCACTGAGCTTGTCGCGCGGCACCGACTTCGGCGTGAACACGCCGAGGCTGTCGGCGTTGTACACGGCGTCGCTGGCCATCATGCGAAAGCGTTCGCCCTTGTTCAGCACACCGTCGACCACGCGCACGAGCATCACCACGCCCACATAGTTGTCGAACCACGAGTCGACGATCATCGCGCGCAGGGGGGCGTCGACCTGGCCGCGCGGCGCGGGCATGCGCGTGATCACGGCTTCGAGGATGTCGTTGATGCCCTCGCCGGTCTTGGCGCTGCACGGAATCGCGTGATCGGCGTCGATGCCGATCACGTCTTCGATCTCGGCCTTCGCGTTCTCGGGGTCGGCGTTCGGCAGGTCCATTTTGTTCAGGACCGGGACCACCTCGACACCGAGGTCGAGCGCGGTGTAGCAGTTGGCGACGGTCTGCGCCTCGACGCCTTGGCTGGCGTCGACGACGAGCAGTGCGCCCTCGCAGGCCGACAGTGAGCGGCTCACTTCATAGGAGAAGTCGACGTGCCCCGGCGTGTCGATCAGGTTCAGGTTGTAGACCTTGCCGTCGCGTGCCTTGTATTCGAGCGCGGCGGTCTGCGCCTTGATGGTGATACCGCGTTCGCGTTCGATGTCCATCGAGTCGAGCACCTGCGCTTCCATCTCGCGGTCGCTCAGGCCACCGCAGCGCTGAATCAGGCGGTCAGCGAGCGTGCTCTTGCCGTGGTCGATGTGGGCAATGATCGAGAAATTTCTGATGTGGTCCATGCGTGCTGCGATGTGTTCTGCGCGCGAGTCTCAGGCCGTACACACAACGGCAAAGCCGTTGCGACGGAGACTCACATCGCGAAGCGATGTGAAGCCGCGAAGCGGCGTGTCGCAGTCAAAAAAAAGGCACGTCGAACGAATGACGCGCCTTCCAACAAAATGTTTGGCAACTGCTTGTTGGGATTTCATTGTAGTCAAAACGACCTGCCCGCAACCCGCGCCATTGCTGGATTTCTCGTCGTTGTGAGCCCCCAACAGGATAAGTTATCAACAAGTTATGAACAAACGCTTGTGGATGGTCTGGGGATAGTTTCAAGGGTCCGATGTCGTTGCTCAATCTGGCACTGAAAGGCCACTTTGCGACTGAATTGTAGCGACTGCTGGGGTCAATCGACCCCTGTTGCAAATAGTGAGTGGTCGCCAACTTATTAAACGAATTGCGGTGCCTGAGAACCGCCCGGATCCTGCCGCACTTGATCGTCGGCAACTTTCCGTATCCCGGAAAGACCCGACGATCCGGTCGGCACGCTGCTCATCGGGCGGGTCGAATGATCAAGAAATTGACCACATCGCCACGGCGCACGAGCACCGTCACCGGCTTGGCCTTGTCGATCTTGGCCACCAGCATTTCGAATTGCTTGGCGCTGCTGACCTCGATGTTGTCGAGCGACAGGAGCACGTCGCCTTCGCGCAGCCCGGCGCGCGCCGAAGCACCTTCAGCGGTATCGACCCGCACACCGCCCTTGACCTTCAACTCCTTGCGCTGTGTGTCGGTGAGGTCGGCCACGGCAAGGCCGAGGCTGCCCACCGATGCCTGCGGCTTGGCGGGTTCCTTGTCGCTGCTGCGCGCCGCTCGGTCGGCTTCGAATTCGACCACGGTGACGCCGACCTCGCGGTACGCGCCGCGCCGGAACACCTGAAGTTGCGCCTTTGCACCCGGCTTCACGCCGCCCACGATGCGTGGCAGGTCAGCTGACTTCTCGACCGTTCGGCCATCGACCTTGGTGATGATGTCGCCTGCCTCCACGCCCGCCTTCTCCGCAGGCCCGCCGGCTTCGACGCTGCGCACGAGTGCCCCGGTCGGCTTGCCCAGGCCGATAGACTCGGCGACGTCCTTGGTCACTTGATCGATGGTCACGCCGATGCGCCCGCGGATCACGCGGCCGTTCGTACGCAGGCTGTCGGACACGCGCGTGGCCTCGTCGATGGGGATGGCGAACGAGATGCCCTGGTAGCCGCCGGAGCGGCTGTAAATCTGCGAGTTGATGCCCACCACTTCGCCGCGCATGTTGATCAGCGGGCCGCCCGAATTGCCGGGGTTGATGGCCACGTCGGTCTGGATCAGCTGAAGGTAGTCGCCCGTGTCGCGCGACTTGGCGCTCACGATGCCGGCAGTGACCGTGTTCTCAAGGCCAAACGGCGAGCCGATGGCGATGACCCATTCGCCCACTTTGAGGCGGCTCACGTCGCCAATTCGTACGGCGGGAAGACCGGTCGCGTCGATCTTCACGAGCGCTACGTCGCTGCGCTTGTCGAAGCCGATCACCTTGGCCTTGAATTCGCGCTTGTCTGTGAGTGTCACGAACAGTTCGTCGGCGCCGTCGACCACGTGCGCGTTCGTCATCACATAGCCATCGGCACTCAGGATGAAGCCCGACCCCTGGCCGCGCTGTTGCGGCTCGGCGTCGGGCGCAGGCTGTTGCGGCGCACCAGGGTTGGGCCGGTTCGGGAGGGGCACGCCGAAGCGCCGGAAGAACTCGAGCATGTCTTCATCGGCGCCAGGCCCGGCGCCATTGCGTGCCGTGCGAGCGCGCTCAGTCGTGCGAATGCCCACCACGGCCGGGCCGACCCGCTCGACCAGCTCCGTGAAGTCGGGCAGGCCTTGTGCGCCGACCGGAGCCGCCGACAACACGCCGGTCACACCCAGGCCCAGCACCAGCACGGCCGGCCAGAGCCGCCGTCGCACGCCTTGCAGCAGGCTGAGGGTCGGGGCGGTGTCAGCAATTCCAAAGTGCATCGGCATCAAGATCAGCTCCACAAATAACGATGAATCAACGCGGCCGCACGCAGGTGCGCCAGTGTTAACGCTGGACGCGTTCCAGCGCTTTCGCAAAGACACGCAGTGTGGCAGCGGGCACTTCACCCACGACCGTGATCCACCAATCACCCTGCTGTTGCGTCAGCGTCTGCATCGGGCCGACCGAGGCGAGCAGCGGCCGCGTGTGGCGCTGCGCGTTGAACGGCTCGATGAACACCGACACGTAGGTCAGGCCGTCGGAATAGATGGCCTGCAGGACCTGCGGATCGTTGCCGCCGGGGACGGGCGCGGTCGTGATGTTCGGCGCGGCGTCCATCGGCCGCTTCACGCAGCTGACCTCCTTGAAGCCGGGTGCAGGCTGGTGGAGCAGCCACCCTTCGGCATCAAGCCGGGTTGGGGTCATGGCTGGGCGCGAGACGCGGTAGCCGTCGAGTTTTTTCATTGGCCCGAGCACGCTGTCGGGCTGCGCCTTCACGTCGACGGCGACTTCCGAGAACGCCGAACTTTCCAGCACCTCGTTGCGCTCGCCGATGGTGTCGGCACGCAGCAAGAGGCCCGAGGCCTGGTCGGCCCAGAGCCGGTAGCCATAGCGCAGGCCGTCCTTGGGCCGGACCGACAACACGTTGGCAGCTCGCCCGGCCACGCGCTCGGCGCCTTGCGGGCGCACTTCGTAGAAGTCGGCGATGTGGTCATCGCCGGCTTGCAGCAACGCAGGGAATGACGTGGTCAGGCTGCGCTGCTCGATCAACACCAGCTTGCCCGACGGCCACACGGTATGCACCGTGTCGTTGTGCCGGTAGACGAGCCGCTGCTGGCCGTCGAGGGTTTCGCTGCGTTCGAACTGGTTCGGTCCCTCGCAGTAATGGGCGATGCGCGCGCTCGACGCCGTGCCTCCGCTGCTGACGATGAAGGTGCCCTGGAAGTTGTGGCGGCTGGCCGCCTCATGGATGCGCGTGAGCCAGGTGCGAACCTCACGCGCCTGCGCCGGAGCATCGCTCGCTGCGGGCTGGCTCCAGGCGAATTGCGCCGTGAGCAACGCAATGCCGCCGAGCGCCAGCAACGACGGCGGGCGCCAACGCAGCGACTCTTGCGCTGCAAGGCAGGCGCGGCTCACCGGCCGACCATCTCGGCGGTGGCCGCGCGCAGAAAGCCCGACGGCACGCCCAGCGCCGAACTGCCTGCGAACTGCTTGTGGGCCGCGAGGTAGCGGTCGAGTTGCGCATCGCGCACGAACTGGGCATTGGCAGCGAAGGCTTGAATGTCGCCCACGGGCGCGGCAGGCAGCAGTGCCGAGGCACTTGGCGTGGCTGGGGACGCGGTGGGTCCGATGCTCGCAACCGCCGGCCCCGCGCCTGCTGCGTTGTCGGGCCCGCGCGTGATCATCAGCACGCCCGCCACCGCAACGAAACCGGCCGCCACCGCCGAAGGTGCGAGCCAGCCCCAACGGCCGCCGCGGCGCTTGGCCGCAACGGCGGCAGCCGGGTGCGGATCGGCCGATGCCAGCGGTTGCGGCGCGAGTACGGTCGGCTCATCGGCCAACCGCATTCGCAGCGCCTGCATGAAACTGGCGTCCGTCGAGGCGTCGTGCGCCAGGTCGTCCGAGCGCAGCACGTCGCCGATCAACTGATAGGCGTGCCACGTGGCACGCGCATCGGCATCAGCGCGCCACAGCGCACACGCACTGGCCACGGCGTGCGCGTCGAGTGCGCCATCGGCCAGGGCCGACATGCGCTCGCGCGCTGCGGTTCGGGGGTCGGATTGTCCAGACATTTCCATCTCCATCAAGCCATCACCAGCGCCCGCCATCGCGGGTGTCCAGCAACGGGCGCAGCCGCAACGCGATCGCCTCGCGCGCACGGAAGATCCGGGAGCGCACGGTGCCGATCGGGCAGTTCATCAGTTCGGCGATCTCTTCGTAGCTCAAGCCTTCGATCTCGCGCAGCGTAATCGCTTGGCGAAGATCTTCGGACAAGGCTTCGATGGCAAAGTTCACAGCAGATGCAATTTGCTTGGCGGCGAGCACCGACTCGGGGGTTTCTCCGCTGGCCAGTTCGTTCTCGAGGCGCGAGGCGTTGTCATCGTCATCGTCGCGCGAGGCGCGGGCCGACTCGGTCACCAGGGGGTCGCGCTTCAAGTCCATCAGCGCTTTCTTGGCCGTGTTCACCGCAATGCGGTAGAGCCACGTGTAGAACGCGCTGTCGCCCCGAAAGTTGGGCAGCGCCCGGTAGGCGCGGATGAAGGTCTCTTGCGCAATGTCAGGCACCAGGTCGACATCGCGCACCATGCGCGCAATCAGCCGCTGGATGCGGCGCTGGTACTTGACCACCAGCATCTCGAAGGCCTTCACGTCGCCCAACTTGACGCGTTCGACCAGCGGCCCGTCGATGTCGGGACCGTTCATGCGCAAACGCTCGTCATGGCGGCGCCGGCTCGGCGTTCGGTGCGGGCCGGGGCGAGTACAGCGCGCAGCGCAGCGCGTGCCACTGTGCCTCGATTCCGCCGCGCTGCACCGGCAGCCAGACAATTCGAAGCCGCGCACCCCGAGTCGCTGGCTCGAAGCGCAACAGCATCCACAGGCCCAGGTCGATGGCAACGACGATCTCGCCCGCCAGCGGCTCGCCGGCAGCGGCGAGGTTTCGCCGCATGCGCTGGATGCTCCAGCTCTGGCCGTTCCAGCGCAACGCGGTGCACCGCACACTCGACAGCGACGCCGCCAGCGCGATGATGACAAGGCTCAACGTGACCAAGGCCGCCAGCAGGGCGATGCCCGAGTTCCGCGGCTGCGAGGTATTCAACGTCGACCACCATGCCCAGACCGCTGCCAACGCCGCGGCTGCGAGCAGCGCAATGGCCGTGCGCCACACGCCGAAGCGCGTGAGTTCCACATCGATGGCCGGGGAGGTGCGCATGGGCGCCGCAGCGCGGAAGCGTCAAACGCGCGGTCAAATGCGCTTGAAGACCAGCGTGCCGTTCGTGCCGCCGAAGCCGAAGTTGTTCTTCACGGCCACGTCGATCTTCATCTCGCGTGCGGTGTTGGCGCAGTAGTCCAGGTCACACGAAGGGTCCTGGTTGAAGATGTTGATCGTCGGCGGCGACACCTGGTGGTGCAGCGCGAGCACCGTGAACACCGACTCGATGCCGCCGGCGCCGCCGAGCAAATGGCCGGTCATCGACTTGGTCGAGTTCACCACCAACTTCTTCGCGTGGTCGCCGAACGCGAGCTTGATCGCGTTGGTTTCGTTCACGTCGCCCAGCGGCGTGGAGGTGCCGTGCGCGTTCAGGTACTGCACTTGATCGGCGTTGATGCCGGCATTGCGCAGCGCCGCTTTCATCGAACGCTTGGGGCCGTCGACGTTCGGCGCGGTCATGTGGAAGGCGTCGGCTCCCATGCCGAACCCCGCCAGTTCCGCGTAGATTCTTGCGCCGCGCCGCTTGGCGTGTTCGTACTCTTCGAGCACCAGCACGCCGGCGCCTTCGCCGAGCACGAAACCATCGCGGTCCTTGTCCCAGGGGCGGGACGCGGTCTGCGGGTCGTCGTTGCGCGTCGACAAGGCGCGTGCCGCTGCGAAGCCGCCCACGCCGAGTGGCGACACAGTGGCCTCGGAGCCGCCCGCCACCATCACGTCGGCGTCACCGTATTCGATCAGTCGGCCGGCCTGGCCGATGCTGTGCAGGCCGGTGGTGCAGGCCGTGACGATCGACAGGTTCGGGCCCTGGAAGCCGTAGGTGATCGACACATGGCCCGAAATCATGTTGATGATCGATGCCGGCACGAAGAACGGTGTGATGCGGCGCGGGCCGCGCGCCACCAGTTCCGCGTGCGTGTTTTCGATCAGCGGCAGCCCGCCGATGCCCGAGCCCACGACCACGCCGATGCGCTCGGCCTGCTCTTCGCTCAGGTCGGCATTGGTCGGCAGGCCCGCATCGCGCACGGCCTGGATCGACGCAGCCAGCCCGTAGTGGATGAACGTGTCCATGTGCCGGCCGTCTTTGGCGGGGAAGTAGTCCTCGACATTGAAGCCCTTCACCTCGCCCGCGAACTTGCATGCGAAGTTCGACGCATCGAACTTGGTGATGTTGGCAATGCCGGAACGCCCCGCCAGGATGTTCGCCCAGCCCTCGGCCACCGTGTTGCCCACGGGGCTGATCAGGCCCAGGCCCGTCACGACAACGCGGCGTCTGCTCATGGAGAGTGGTGCTTGGAATGCAGTTCGAATGACCGCAGCGATCAGGCCGCCTTCTGGTGCTTGACGGCGTAGTCGATCGCCAGCTGCACCGTGGTGATCTTCTCGGCCTCTTCGTCGGGGATCTCGATGCCGAACTCGTCTTCGAGTGCCATCACGAGCTCGACGGTGTCGAGTGAGTCGGCGCCGAGGTCGGCCACGAAGGCCTTGTCGTTGATCACGTCGGCCTCAGGAACGCCAAGTTGTTCGGCAATGATTTTCTTAACGCGGGCTTCGATATCGCTCATGACTCCTCCGGGAGTGTTTATAGAAACAGCCCGTGATTCTAGGGCCTGCCCCGTGTCTTCACTGAGACACCGGCCACCCTGCCGGACGGGCCCGCCGGCGTGTTGAAAACAGGGTCGCGTGAATGCACCAACCGCGCACCACCCGCGGGCCAACCGCGCATCAATTCATGAACATGCCGCCGTTCACATGCAGCTCGGTGCCCGTGATGTAGCCCGCGTTCGGCGACGCAAGAAACGCCACCGCATGCGCGATGTCACTCGCCTGCCCGAGCCGGCCGAGCGGTATCTGCGCCATCAGCGCGCCGGTTTGCGTGGCGGTCAAATCCTTGGTCATGTCGGTCTCGATGAAGCCCGGCGCCACGCAGTTGACCGTGATGCCGCGACTGCCCAGTTCGCGCGCCAGCGAACGCGTCATGCCGGCCACGCCGGCCTTCGCGGCGGCGTAGTTCACCTGGCCTGCATTGCCGCTCGCGCCCACGACCGAAGTGATGTTGACGATGCGCCCGTAGCGCTGTTTCATCATCGGCCGGATCACGGCGCGGCTGACGCGGAACACGGCCTTCAGGTTGGTGTCGATCACCGCGTCCCAGTCGTCGTCTTTCATGCGCATCGACAAGGTGTCGCGCGTGATGCCGGCGTTGTTGACGAGCACGTGCAAGCCGCCATGTTCCTTGACGATGGCGTCGATTGCCGCCTCTATGCCAGCCCCGTCATTGACGTTCAGGCAGCGCCCGGCGCAGCCCGGCCAGGCCGAAAGTGCGTTGGCGATGGCGGCTGCGCCTGCCTCGGTGGTGGCGGTGCCGATGACCTTCATGCCTTGGGCGGCGAGCGCCAGTGCAATGGCCCGGCCGATGCCGCGCGATGCCCCGGTGACGAGGGCGACCTGGCCTGCGGTCGAGGCTGGGGTTGTTGTGCCCGCGCTCACGCGAACATCCCATGCACGGCGGCCAGCGAGGCCGGGTCGAAAACCGCACCCGACCGCGCCTCGGCGTCGATGCGTTTGACCATGTTGGCCAGCACCTTGCCCGGCCCGCATTCGACGATGTGCGTGGCGCCGCGTGCGCGCATGGCGGCAATCGTCTCGACCCAGCGCACCGGGCCGAAAGCTTGGCGGTACAAGGCGTCGCGAATGGCGGTGGGCTCGGTCTGCACCGCCACGTCGATGTTGTTGATCACCGGGGTCAGCGGCGGCTCGATATGGGTTTCGGCCAGCCCGCCTTTGAGCCGCTCCGCTGCCGGCTTCATCAGGCTCGAATGGAACGGTGCCGACACGGCGAGCAGCAGCGCCCGCTTGGCGCCCTTGGCCTTGAGCAGCTCGCAGGCCTGGTCGACACCGGCCTTGGTGCCGGCGATCACGGTCTGCGTCGGGTCGTTGTAGTTGGCTGCGGCCACCGCTTCGCCGCTGGCTGCCGCAACTTCGGCGCAGCCGTCACGCACGGCCTGCGCATCGAGCCCGAGGATGGCGGCCATCGCGCCGCCGCCCACCGGCACGGCGTCCTGCATGGCCTGCGCGCGGAAGCGCACCAGCGGCAGCGCATCGGTCAGCAGCAACGAACCTGCGGCGACCAGCGCCGTGTACTCGCCGAGCGAATGGCCGGCCAGAACGCTCGGAGCGAGGCCCGTATCGGCGGCCCACGCGCGGTAGCAGGCAATACCGGCGGTCAGCATCGCGGGCTGCGTGTTGGTGGTGAGGTCGAGCTGCTCCTTCGGGCCTTCGCGGATCAGCCGCGCCACGTCTTCGCCCAGCGCGTCGGAGGCTTCGACGAGCGTCTGCCGCACCACGGGGTGATCGCCCCAGGCGTCGAGCATGCCCACGGACTGCGAGCCCTGGCCGGGAAATACGACTGCGAAGTTCGTCATCGCCGAGTTCAAAGATCCAGAAGGACCGCGCCCCACGTGAAGCCGCCGCCCACGCCTGCGAGCAGCAGGCTGTCGCCGGGCTTGATCTTGCCGCCGCGCACGCCTTCATCGAGCGCCAGCGGTATCGATGCGGCCGACGTGTTGCCGTGCTGATCGACGGTGATGATGAGCTTGTCGAGTGGCATCTTCAGCCGTTTCGTGGTGCTTTGCAGGATGCGGATGTTCGCCTGGTGCGGAATCAGCCAGTCGACGTCGTCGGCCGTCCGTCCGGCCTTCTCGATCACCGAGCGCGCCACGTCTTCGAGCACGCCGACGGCGAGCTTGAACACCGCCTGGCCGTCCATCTTGAGCAGCGGGTCGCCCAGCACCTTGCCGCCCGACACGGTGCCCGGCACGCACAGGATGTTCACGTGCCGGCCATCGGCATGCAGCTCGGTGGCCAGCACTCCCGGGGTGTCGCTCGCTTCCAGCACCACGGCGCCGGCGCCGTCGCCGAACAGCACGCAGGTGGTGCGGTCGGTGAAGTCGAGAATGCGCGAAAACACTTCGGCGCCGATCACCAGCGCCTTGCGTGCCGCGCCGGTGCGGATCATCGAGTCGGCCACCGTGAGGGCGTAGACGAAGCCCGAGCACACGGCCTGCACGTCGAACGCGGCGCAGCCATGCACGCCCAGCTTCTGTTGCAGCAGGCAGGCCGTCGACGGGAACACCATGTCGGGCGTGCTGGTGGCAACGATGATGAGGTCGATGCTCGCTGCGTCGCAATCGGCCGCTTCGAGCGCGCGTTGCGCTGCGACCAGCGCCAGGTCGCTGCAGCACACCTCGGGTGCCGCGAAGTGGCGTGCACGAATGCCGGTGCGCTCGACGATCCAGTGATCGGACGTCTCGATGCCGTCCTTTGCGAGCTGCGCGGCGAGGTCGTCGTTCGTCAGCCGGTTCGGCGGCAGGTAACTGCCGGTGCCGGTGATGCGCGAGTAGCGGGGGAGCGGGGCGTTCATGCGGTGAGGGCGGAGACGGTTGCCGGCGATAGGGTGGGCGCCAAGCCAGCCGCCAAGTCAGCGGCCGAAGAGGCCCCGCCGGTGGTGTGAGCGGGCATCGCGGCCATCGTCGACAGGATGCGGTCGTGCACCTGGCCGAGCAGGCCGTTCCGGGCGGCATCATAAGCCCGCACCAGCGCCTGTTCGAACGCATACGCATCGGACGAGCCGTGCGCCTTGAACACCAACCCGCGCAGGCCCAGCAGCGAGCCACCGCTGTAGCGGCGGTGGTCGAGCCGGTTCTTGAACTGCTGCAGCACCGGCCGCGCCGCCAGCGCCGCCAGCTTGGTGAAGATGTTGCGGCTGAACTCCTCGCGAACGATGCTCACGAACATCGCCGCCGCGCCTTCGGCTGTCTTGAGGGCCACGTTGCCGACGAAGCCGTCGCACACCACGATGTCGGTCGTGCCTTTGAAGATGTCGTTGCCCTCCACGTTGCCGTGAAAGTTGAGGTGGCCCCGGTCGGCAGCCTGGCGCAGCAATTCGCCGGCCTGCTTGATGACCTCGCTCCCCTTGATCTCTTCCTCGCCGATGTTCAGCAGGCCGACCAACGGGTTCGGCTTGCCCGCGACCGCCGCCACGAGCGCACTGCCCATCACCGCGAACTGCAGCAGGTGGTCGGCCGTGCAATCGACGTTCGCGCCGAGGTCGAGCACGGTGGTGTAGCCACCGCGCTGGTTCGGCATGACGGCGGCGATGGCCGGCCGGTCGATGCCTTCGAGCGTTTTGAGCACATAGCGCGAGACCGCCATCAGTGCGCCGGTGTTGCCCGCCGACACGCAGGCTTGCGCGGCGGATGCGCCGTCGGCGCCGGCCTTGACCTGACTCACCGCCACCCGAAGCGATGAGTCGCGCTTGCGGCGCAGCGCCACTTCAATGGAATCGTCCATCTCGACGACTTCGCTGGCGGCAATGATCGTGCAGCGCGGCCAGTCACGCGCCGCAGCAAGCGCCTCGGCGCGGCCGACGAGGATCAGTTCCGCTTGCGGGTGCGCGGCCAGGAACGCGCGGCAGGCCGGCAATGTGGCCGACGGGCCGTGGTCGCCGCCCATGCAATCAACGGCAATGCGTACGACCGGAGCGACGGGTTCCGCAGGACCAGCGCGCACGCGCGCAGCTTCAGCCGCATCGGTCATGGCGCTGCCGCTCCAATACAAACACCCGGCGTCGCGCGGCAGCGCAACCCGGGTGGTTTGGCAAAACAGGCAAATTGCACGGGCCGATCACGCAAACGACGCGAGCGGCAACGCGCAATGACACTTCAGGCGTCTGCCTTGGTCTTCAGCACCTTGCGGCCACGGTAGAAGCCGTTGGGGCTGATGTGGTGGCGCAGGTGAGACTCGCCGGTGGTCGGCTCGATCGCGGTGCCCGGTGCGCTGAGCGCGTAGTGCGCGCGGTGCATGCCACGCTTGGACGGGGACTTCTTGTTTTGTTGAACGGCCATGGGTTTCTCCTGGGGCCCGCAATCAAACCTGGGCCGGCGCGGCTGGCGCTGGCAGTGCAAAGAAACGCTTCTTTGCGCGGTCGATAGTTGCTTGCGGGAAAGCCCAAAATTCTAGCACGGTGCCTCGACGCGGGCGGCGCGGAAGCTGGCAGCTCAGTTCAGCCCGGTCTTCGGTTTGAGCACGGCGAGTGCCGCAAACGGGCTAGGCGCGTCGTCGAGCGGCGTTTCAGATGCGCTCGCCACCAGCGGCGTGGGGCACACCTCGTGCCGAGGCACGATGGGCAGTGCCAGCAGAACTTCGTCTTCGACGAGCTCGCGCAGGTCGAGCGCGCGGGTGATCGGAAGCACGTCTTCCTCGATGTCGTTGTCGAGTTGGGCGGCCGCGTCTTCGCCGTGCACGAACAGGAAGCTTCGCTCGACCTGCACCTCGACCACGACCGGGCGCAGGCAGCGCTGGCACTGCATCGGCACTTCGCCCAGCGCGCTCAAGTGCAGCCAGGTCTGGTGTTCGCCGCCCTGCAGGGTGCGCCGCTCGCCGCGCACGCGCCAGGCCAATTCTTCGGTGACCGGCGCGCCGCTGTCGCGCGCGGCAGACGCATCGACCACCCGGTCGAACTGCTGCAGCGGCCAGCGGCCATGCAACTCGCCGGCCTCTTTGGCAAAGGCCGCCACGTCGAGCCGGCAGGGGTCGAATTCACGCGCTGTCATGGGCTGGTCCTGAGCCTGTCGAAGTGGGTCAGTGTACGGGCCGCCGTCGGGGGTTCCCGCCGCGCCGATGGGACAATGCCGCGATGCCTGCACAACGCCCATTGATCCTCGGTTCCAGCTCGCGCTACCGGCGCGAATTGCTGCAGCGGCTGCACGTGCCGTTCACTGTTCAGTCGCCCGATCTGGACGAATCCGCGTTGCCGGCCGAGGCGCCCGCAGCGTTGGCGCAGCGGCTGGCGCTGGCCAAGGCTCACGCCGTGGCGGCGCCCCACCCCGACGCGGTGGTGATCGGCTCGGACCAGGTTGCCGACCTCGACGGCGAGCCCATCGGCAAGCCCGGCACGCACGAGCGCGCCGTGGCTCAGTTGCAGCGCTTGCGCGGGCGCACAGTGGTGTTCCACACGGCCGTGGCCGTGGTGTGCCACGCCACTGGCTATGTGGGCACCGCGCTCGCGCCGGTGACGGTGCGTTTCAGGGCGCTCACCGACGCCGAGATCGAGCACTACCTGCGCACCGAAGAACCGTACGACTGCGCCGGCAGCGCCAAGTGCGAAACACTCGGCATTGCGCTGCTCGACGCCATCGACTCCGACGACCCGACCGCGCTGGTCGGCCTGCCGCTGATCCGCACCTGCGCGTTGCTGCGCGCAGCCGGCATCGACCCGCTTCAGCCTGCGCACCAAGCGCTATGACGACACCGACGCGCGGCCGCCTGATCCTGATGCCCAACTCGCTGGACTTCGGCACGCCCGGCACGCCGCCCGACCTGCAAGACGTTCTGCCGCTCGGGGTGATCCGCCGCGCCGCGAGCCTGACGCACTGGGTGGCCGAGAACGCGAAAACGACTCGCGCGTTTCTCAAGCGGGTCGGCGCGGTTCAGCCGCTTGCCACGCCGCTTCAGGTGCTGTCCATCGTCGAACTGCCCAGGCCGCAGAAGGGTTCGCCCGGCGCTGCAGCATCAATGCCTGAGCCGCTGGCTGCGCTGCTCGCCCCCGCGCTCGAAGGCCATGACATCGGCCTGATCAGCGAAGCCGGCCTGCCCGCCGTGGCCGACCCCGGCGCCGCGCTGGTGAACTGTGCGCATGCGATGAGCGTCGAGGTCGTCGCCTTGCCCGGCCCGAGTTCGTTGCTGCTCGCGCTGGCCGCCAGTGGCCTGAACGGCCAGAGCTTCGCGTTCGTGGGCTATCTGCCGGTCGGCCAAGCCGAGCGCGGTGCGCGCATCCGCGAGCTCGAAGCGCTGTCGCGCCGCGCGGCGCAAACGCAATTGATGATCGAGACGCCGTACCGCAACGCCGTGCTGCTGGCGGCGTTGTTGGCGCACTTGCAAGCGGCAACGAAGCTCTCGGTCAGCTGCGGCCTGACGCTTGCTGAAGGGTTCACGCGAAGCGACACCGTGGCCGGCTGGAAGGCCCGTCCGGTGGCTCTTCCAGCCGATGTGCCCGTGGTGTTTTCGCTGCTGGCGGGATGAGCTGCTGAAGAGCGGCGCCCCCCAGCCGTCAAGGCTCGACCGTCTCCGGCAGCTTGGCCCCGAACAACGCGGCCACGCGCTTCTTCGGTTTGATGTTCGGCGACATGCCGCGCGGGGCCGCCGGCACCTTGCGCTCCCAGGCCGGCTCGGCCTCGGTGGCGCTGGCCTCGTAGGGCTTGTCGAAGAACGGGTCGCTGCTGGCGCGCGGAGCGGCATAGACCGGCGCGCTGCGCGGTACCGCCGGCATTGACGAGGCTGACGGCACCAACGGCGCGCGCGCCTCCGACCGGCCTTCGTCACTATCGTGGCGCACCCGCTCGCGGAACTCGCGGCGCGGCGGCGGCGTGCCGTCGTCGAACTCCATCGGCTCCAGCTCGATCGTCTTCTTGATCAACTTCTCGATGTCGGCCACCAGGCGAGCATCCGACGGCGACACCAGCGTCACGGCCAGCCCGGAAGCACCCGCGCGGCCGGTGCGGCCGATGCGGTGCACGTAGTCTTCGGCGTTGAACGGCACGTCGAAGTTGAAGACCGCCGGCAGGTCGGCGATGTCGAGCCCGCGTGCCGCCACATCGGTGGCCACCATCACATCGACGGTGCCGGCCTTGAACGAATCCAGCGCCTTCAGGCGTTCGTCTTGCGACTTGTCGCCGTGCAGCGCCGTCGTGCGCAGGCCAGCGGCCTCGAACGAGCGTGCGAGCCGCGCGCAGCCGAGCTTGGAGTTGACGAAGATCAGCGCCTGCGTGATGCCGCGTTCGCGCAATATCTTGAGCACCGCCGCGCGCTTGTCGTCTGTCGCGACGCTGAAAAAGCGCTGCTCCACGTTCGTGGCGGTGGCATTCGGGCGCGCCACTTCCACGAGCAGCGGGTCTTGCAGGTAGCTCTCGGCCAGGCGCTTGATCTCGGGCGAGAACGTGGCCGAGAACAGCAGCGTCTGGCGCGTTTTCGGCAGGTAGCTCAGGATGCGCTGCAGGTCAGGCAGGAAGCCGATGTCGAGCATGCGGTCGGCCTCGTCGAGCACCACGTACTCCACCTGGTTCAGCACGCAGTTCTTCGCCTCGATGTGGTCGAGCAGCCGGCCCGGCGTGGCAACAAGCACCTCGACGCCGGCTTTCAACTCCGCAGTCTGCGGCTTCATGTCGATGCCGCCGAACACCACTGCCACGCGCAGCTTGGTCTGCGCCGCGTAGCCCTTGATGTTGGCCGCCACCTGGTCGGCCAGTTCACGCGTTGGGGCGATCACGAGCGCGCGCACCGGGTGCCGGGCGGGCGACATGCTGGCGTTCTCGTGGCGCAGCATCTTGTGCAGCAACGGCAGCGAGAACGCGGCGGTCTTGCCGGTGCCGGTTTGCGCTGCGCCCATCACGTCGCGCCCGGCGAGCACGATAGGGATCGCCTTGGCCTGGATCGGCGTCATGGTGGTGTAGCCCTGCGCGGCCACGGCGCGCTGCAGGCTTTCGGCGAGGCCGACGCTGGCGAATTCGAGGTTGTGGAGAGGTTCAGTGCTGGCTTGCGACGTGTCTGCCGGGCCGGTGTCGGCGTCTATCATGTTTTCACTCATCCTTCGATTATCGTCTTTGCTGACTGCGCGCGTGTTGCGCACCCTTCGAATGGGCAGTGGCGCGGAGCGGGGTGCCGAAAGCGGGCAGCGACACTGACACTGCACTAACGGGAGGCAGCCATGTTTTTTGGCGCGTTCACCTCGCTCGTTTCGTGGCAGTCATCGCCGCGCTTCCCGGCTGCGGCGGCGGGGACGGCGGCGCTGACCCGCCGCGCCAGTTGACGATGCCCACACTGGGCGCCTTTGCCGACATCACGAAGGACTACGGCCAGGCCAGCTTCACGCTGACCCCGCCCACCTCCGACATCGCGGGAGCGTTCTCATACGTGTCTGACCATCCCGAGGTCATTTCTGTTTCGGGCAGGACGGCCACCATCGTCGGCGCCGGCGCCGGAACCATCACCGCGACCCAGGCCGCCGATGGCAACTGCGCATCGGCCAGCCGGATCGCGCAGGTGCTGGTGAACAAGGTTGCGCCCACGATCAACTGGCCCGCCATCATCAAGAACTACAACGCCCCCCCGTTCATGCTGACGCCACCGATCACCAACAGCACAGGCGCAGTCACGCTGTTCCGCTCCACGAGCCGGGCTTTGACGGTGTCCGGCAGTGTGGCCACGATCGTGGTGGGGCCGGTGAGCACCTACGCCGTCGAGGCGTTTCTTGCCGGGACGAACATTTGGTCGTCCACCTCCAGCAGTGCAGGAATGCATGATCTGGGCTGGGAGAACATGAACGGCAACTCGGTCATCGCCCCGGCCTCCGACACCGGCAACACCGCGCAGGCAGGCTGCGTGCGAACACTGCCATAGCCTGTCTGCAAGGGTCACCGACGCATCGCAGGTGACCTGTACAATCCAGCGTTCACCATTTGAACGCACCCGCGTCTGCTTCTTGAATTCGTTGCCCCACGACAACCCGGCCCACCTCGAACTGCTGCGGTTGCTTGAGTTGCACCCCGAGTACTCCCAGCGCCAATTGGCGGTGGCACTTGGCGTCAGTGTGGGCAAGACCAACTACGTGCTGCGCGCCCTGCTCGACAAGGGCTGGGTCAAGGCCAAGAACTTCCAGCGCAGCAACAACAAGCTCGGTTACCTGTACGTGCTCACGCCGCAGGGCGTCGGCCAAAGGCTCGCGTTGACCCACGCCTTCCTGGCCCGCAAGGAGCGTGAGTACGAGATGCTGAACGGGCAGATCGCAGCCCTTCGAGCCGAACTGGCCACGCAAGCCCAACAACCGAGCGACCACACCACATGAATGACAACAACGCGAAAGTGGCCCTGATCACCGGCGTGACCGGCCAGGACGGCGCTTACCTCACCGAGTTGCTGCTCGGCAAGGGGTACGAGGTTCACGGCATCAAGCGCCGCTCGTCGTTGTTCAACACCCAGCGCGTCGACCACCTGTATCAGGACCCGCACGTCGACCACCAGCGCTTCAAGATGCACTACGGCGACCTGACCGACAGCACGAATCTGATCCGCATCATCCAGAAGGTGCAACCCGACGAGATCTACAACCTTGCCGCCATGAGCCATGTGGCCGTGAGCTTTGAAACGCCCGAATACACCGCGAACGCCGATGGCATCGGCACGCTGCGCATCTTGGAAGCCATGCGCATTCTCGGCATGGAAAAGAAGACCCGCTTCTACCAGGCCAGCACCTCCGAGCTGTACGGCCTGGTGCAGGAGACCCCGCAGAAGGAGACCACGCCGTTCTACCCCCGCAGCCCCTACGCGGTGGCGAAGCTCTACGCCTACTGGATCACCGTGAACTACCGCGAGGCCTACGGCTTGTACGCCTGCAACGGCGTGCTCTTCAACCACGAGAGCCCGCTGCGCGGCGAGACCTTCGTGACGCGCAAGATCACACGCGCCATCGCCCGCATTGCGCTCGGCCTGCAAGACTGCCTGTACCTCGGCAACATGAGTTCGCTGCGCGATTGGGGCCACGCGAAAGACTACGTCGAGATGCAGTGGTTGATGCTGCAACAGGACCAACCCGAAGACTTCGTGATTGCGACCGGCGTGCAATACAGCGTGCGCCAGTTCGTCGAATTCGCGGCGCGCGAACTGGGCGTGACCATCACTTTCAGCGGCGCAGGCGACACCGAGATCGGCACTGTCAGCCGTGTCGAAGGCGACCTCGCCTCGTGCAAGGTCGGTGACGTGATCGTCAAGGTCGATCCCCGCTACTACCGCCCGACCGAGGTCGAAACCCTGCTCGGCGACCCGAGCAAGGCCAAGCGCAAGCTCGGCTGGTCGCCGACCACGACGTTCGCGCAACTCGTGGCCGAAATGGTGAACGCCGACTACACCGCCGCGCGCCGCGACAGCCTGGTCAAGGAAGCCGGATTCCAGGCCTACGACCACCACGAATGACCCGCACACGGACTCCGACGACATGAAGCTCCAAGGCAAGAAGATCCTCGTCACCGGCGCAGACGGTTTCATCGGCTCGCACCTTACAGAACACCTGGTTCGCGCCGGAGCCGATGTGCGCGCCTTCGTCTACTACAACAGCTTCAACTCCTGGGGCTGGCTCGACGAGGCCGACGACCGCATCAAGAACTCTCTCGACGTGTTTGCGGGCGACATTCGCGACCCGCACGGCGTGCGCACCGCGATGAAGGGCTGCGACGTGGTCATGCACCTGGCTGCGCTGATCGCCATTCCGTACTCGTACCACTCGCCCGACACGTACGTGGACACCAACGTGAAAGGCACGCTGAATGTGGTGCAGGCCGCGCGCGAGCTTGGCACCGAGCGCGTCGTGCACACCTCGACCAGCGAGGTCTACGGCACCGCGCGCTTCGTGCCCATCACCGAGGCGCACCCGTTGCAGGGCCAGTCGCCGTACTCGGCCAGCAAGATCGGCGCCGACCAGATGGCGCAGAGCTTCTTTTCGTCGTTCAACACGCCGGTCGCGACCATTCGCCCGTTCAACACCTACGGGCCGCGCCAGTCGGCCCGCGCCGTCATCCCCACCATCATCACGCAGGTGGCCTCGGGCGCGCGCCAGATCAAGCTCGGCGCCATGCACCCGACGCGCGACTTCAACTACGTGCAAGACACCGTGCGCGGCTTCGTGGCCGTGGCCGAATGCGATGCCGCCGTCGGCCAGGTGGTCAACGTGGGCAGCAACTACGAGGTGTCGGTCGGTGACACGGCCCGCCTGATCGCCGAGCTGATGGGCCGCGAGGTCGAGTTCACCAGCGACGAGCAGCGCATGCGCCCGCCGGGCAGCGAAGTGGAACGCCTGTGGGCCGACAACACGCTCGCCCGCGAGCTGACGGGCTGGGCGCCCGAGTACCCCGGCGTCGAAGGCCTGACGCGCGGCCTGCGTGAAACCATCGAGTGGTTCGGCCAGCCCGACAACCTGCGCCGCTACAAGGCCGGCCTGTACAACATCTGAAGGCGCTGCAATGGCATTGGCGGAACTGATCACCGAGCGCATCCGGCGCGTCACCGGCCTGCCCCGCGTGGCGCTGCACGAGCCCAGCTTCAAGGGCAACGAGTGGGTCTATGTGAAGGAGTGTCTCGACACCGGCTGGGTCTCGTCGGTGGGCAGCTATGTCGACCGCTTCGAGCGCGACCTGGCCGAAGTGACTGGAGCCGCGCACGCGGTCGTCGTCTCGAACGGCACCTCGGGTTTGCAGGTGGCGCTGCAACTCGCCTGCGTGCGGGCAGGTGATGAAGTCATCATCCCCGCGCTCTCGTTCGTGGCCACCGCGAACGCGGTGGTGCACTGCGGTGCCACGCCGCACTTCGCCGACAGCGAGTACGCGTCGCTCGGCCTCGGTGTGCCGGCGCTCGCCGACCACCTGGCGAGCATCGTCGAAACGCGCAGCGGTGTGAGCGTGAACCGGCACACCGGGCAGCGCATCGGCGCCATCGTGCCGATGCACACCTTCGGCCACCCGGTGGACATGCCCGCCCTGATGGACCTGGCGCAGCGCCACGGCATCGCCGTCGTCGAAGACGCCGCCGAATCGCTCGGCAGCCTGATTGACGGCCGCCACACCGGCACGCACGGCCTGTGCGCCATGCTCAGTTTCAACGGCAACAAGATCGTCACCACCGGCGGCGGCGGCGCGATCATCACGAACGACGTTACCCTCGCCAAGCGTGCCAAGCACCTCACCACCACCGCGAAGCAGCCGCACCCGTGGGCCTTCTTCCACGATGAGGTGGGCTACAACTTCCGCCTGCCGAACCTGAACGCGGCCCTGGGCTGCGCGCAGCTCGAACAGCTTGCCGGTTTCGTGGCCGCCAAGCGCGAACTCGCGCTGCGCTATGCCGATGCCCTGCAAGACGTCGCGGGCGTGAAGCTGTTCACCGAGCGCGCCGGCACGCGCGCCAACTACTGGCTGCAGACGCTGATCCTCGACGCTGATGTGGCGGATCAGCGCGACGCCATTCTCGCCAGCACCAATGCCGCCGGCCAGATGACGCGCCCGGTCTGGGAGCTGCTCAGCACGCTGCCGATGTACGCCGCCTGCCCGGGGATGGACACGCCGATCGCGCGCGACCTGGCACGCCGCATCGTGAACCTGCCCAGCAGCCCGCAACTCGTGAAAGCCGCCGCGTGAACGCTCCGCGCAAAGTCGCTGTGGTCACCGGCAGCCGGGCCGAATACGGCCTGCTGTACTGGGTGCTGCACGATCTGCGCGCGGCCACCGGCATCGAACTGCAACTCATCGTCACCGGCATGCACCTGTCGCCCGAGTTCGGCATGACGGTGAACGTGATCGAGAAAGACGGCTTCGCCGTGGCGCGCCGCGTCGAGATGCTGTTGTCGAGCGACACCCCCGGCGGCGTGGCCAAGTCGATGGGCCTGGGCGTGATGGGCATGTCGGACGCGCTGGAGCAACTGCGCCCCGACGTCGTGCTGGTGCTCGGTGACCGCTTCGAGATCCTCGCCGCAGTGCAGGCCTGCCTGGTGCACAACACGCCCGTCGCCCACATCGCCGGCGGTGACACCACCGAAGGCGCGTTCGACGAGTCCATTCGCCACGCCATCACCAAGATGGCGCACGTGCACTTCGTGACGAACGAACTCTCGGCGCGCCGGGTGCGCCAGCTCGGCGAAGACCCGCAGCACGTGCACGTGGTGGGCAACCCCGGGCTCGACCATCTGAAGCGCCTGCCGCTGCTCGACCGCGCCGCACTCGCCGATGCGCTCGGCGCGCCGCTCGGTGTGCGCAACCTGCTCGTCACCTTCCACCCTGTCACGCTGGAGCCGGGCGAAAGCGAGCGCCAGTTCGGCGAGCTGGCGGCCGCCCTGGAGGCCACGGGCGACGACACCACGCTGTGGTTCACGCGCCCGAATGCCGACACCGGGGGCCGCGCGCTCTCGGCCCGGCTCGACAGCTGGGCCGCGAAACACCCGGCCCGCGCGCACGTGCACGCGTCGCTAGGCCAACTGCGCTACCTGAGCCTGATGGCGCAGGTCGACGCGGTCGTCGGCAATTCGTCGAGCGGGCTCTACGAGGCGCCGTCGTTCCGCGTTCCCACCGTGAACATCGGTGACCGCCAGCGCGGCCGGCTCGCCACGAGCTCGGTGCTCGACTGTGCGCCCGAGCGCGCCGCCATCCAGGCCACGCTGGTGCGTGCGCTGGCGCTTGATTGCAGCGCCGTCGTGAACCCCTACGGCGACGGCGAATCGTCGGCCCGCATCGTCAGCGCGCTGGCTGCGCTGCCGCCGCGCGCCGAGTTGCTGAAGAAGCACTTTCACCTGATCGAGGCACCCCGTGGCTGATTCAACTTTCGTGATCGCCGAAGCCGGCGTCAACCACAACGGGTCACTCGATTTGGCGCTGCAGCTCATCGACGTGGCGGCCGAAGCCCGCGCCGACGCGGTCAAGTTCCAGACCTTCAAGGCCTCGAAGCTCGCGACCGCCGCGGCGGTGAAGGCCGACTACCAGGTCGAGAACATGCAGGAGGCCGGCAACCAGCTCGGCATGCTGCAAAAGTTGGAACTCTCGCTGGCCGACCACCACGTGCTCGTGCAGCGCTGCCAGGAACGCGGCATCCGCTTCATGTCCACTGGCTTCGACGCCGAGGCGCTGGCCTTCCTTGCCACGCTCGGCATGCCTGCGCTCAAGATGCCGTCCGGCGACATCACCTGTGGGCCGTTGCTGCTGCAGGCGGCGCGCTTGCGCATGCCGCTGATCGTCTCCACCGGCATGTGCACGGTGGCCGAGATCGAAGACGCGCTCGGCGTCATCGCCTTCGGCCTCACGACCGACCGCGAGCCCACGGGCCGGGCCGATTTCATGGCCGCATATTGCAGCGCCGAAGGCCGCCGCGCGCTGGCGCAGCACGTGACTCTGTTGCACTGCGTCACGCAGTACCCGGCGCCGCCCGAGGCCATCAACCTGCGCGCCATGGACACGCTGGCCGCCGCCTTCGGGCTGCCGGTCGGCTACTCCGACCACACGCTGGGCATCGAGGTGTCGCTGGCAGCGGTTGCGCGCGGCGCCACCGTCGTCGAAAAGCACTTCACGCTCGACCGATCCATGCCCGGCCCGGACCACGCTGCCTCGCTCGAACCGGGCGAATTGCGCCAGCTCGTGGCCGGCATCCGCAACATCGAGCGGGCACTCGGCTCGACCATCAAGGCGCCCGCCGCGCAGGAAATGGCCAACCGCCCGGTTGCGCGGCGCAGCGTCGTCGCGGCGCGGCCGATCAGCCGAGGCGTGGTGCTCACGGCCGCCGACCTGACGTTCAAGCGCCCCGGCACCGGCGTCTCGCCGATCGATTTCTGGGCCCTGATCGGCCGCCGCGCGCTGCGCGACTTCGACACCGACGAGCTGATCGAGACATGAGCATCGCATTCCTCGTCATCGGCTCCGGTGGGCATGCGGCTGTTGTCGCCGATGCGCTGCTTGCGGCGGGCGAGCAGGTGCTCGGCTTCACCGACCCCGACGCACGGCGCCACGGCCAAACGCTGTGCGGCCTGTCGGTGCTCGGCGACGACAGCGTGCTCGACCAGCACACGCCGGCCGCTGTGTTGCTCGCCAATGGCATCGGGGGTGCCGGTGCGGCCGGCGGTCAGGGCTTGCGCGCCAAGGTGCAGCGCGGCCTCGAAGCCCGGGGCTGGCACTTTGCCGGCGTGCGCCACCCGCGCGCCGTGGTCTCGAACTTCGCGCAGGTGAGCGCCAGCGCACAGCTGTTCGCGAACTGTGTCGTGCAGACGGGCGCCAGCGTCGGCGACGGCTGCATCGTCAACACCGCCGCCGTGGTCGAGCACGACACGGTGCTCGGCGAATTCGTGCATGTGGCGTGCGGCGCCGTGCTGTGCGGGAACGTGCGCGTCGGCGCGCACAGCCACGTGGGCGCAGGCGCGGTCGTCAGGCAGAGCGTGCAGCTCGGCGAGGCCACGGTCGTCGGTGCCGGCGCGGTGGTGGTCAAGAACTTCGCCGGAGGCGCCACGCTGGTCGGCGTGCCCGCGCAAGCAAGGAGGCAACACACATGAAAACCTGGGAACGCGCCCTCGTCGGGCCCGACATGACGCTGCGTGAAGCGCTCGTCAACATCGACAGCGCCGGCAGCCAGATGGCGCTGGTCGTCGATGCCGACCGCCGTCTCCTCGGCACGCTCAGCGACGGCGACGCCCGCCGCGGCCTGCTGAAGGGCCTGAGCCTCACCGACAAGGTCAGTGTCGCGATGCACTTGAACCCGACCGTTGCCAGGGCGGGCGAAGACCGGCATTCCATCCTCTCCACCATGCGCCGGCGCGGCCTGCACCAGATGCCCGTGGTCACGGCCGACGGCATCGTCGTCGGCATGGAAGTGGTCGACGACTTCCTCGCCACGCCCACGCGCGACAACTGGGTCGTCATCATGGCTGGCGGCATGGGCAAGCGGCTCGAACAGCTCACCCGCGACACACCCAAGCCGATGCTGCGCGTGGGCTCACGCCCGCTGCTCGAAACCATCGTGCGCGGCTACTCGGCGCAGGGTTTCCGGCGTTTCTACTTCGCCGTCAACTACAAGGCCGAGCAGATCGAGCACCACTTCGGCGACGGCTCGGAATTCGGCGTCGAGATCCGCTACCTGCGCGAAGACCAGCGGCTCGGCACGGCCGGCGCATTGAGCCTGCTGCCCGAAGCGCCCGCCCAGCCCATCGTCGTGACAAATGCCGACCTGTTGACGAAGGAAGACTTCGGCTACATGCTCGACCAGCACACCGACTCCGGCGCAGACGCCACGATGGCGGTGCGCGAGTACGAGATGCAGGTGCCGTTCGGCGTGGTGCGCGAACGTGACGGCCACATCGAAGCCATCGAGGAGAAGCCGATCCAGCGCTTCACCGTGAGTGCGGGCATCTACGTGATCTCGCCGCATGTGCTCGAACTGGTGCCGCGAAGCACCTTCTACGACATGCCGGCCTTGTTCGAGAGCGCTGCGGCGCAAGGCCTGCGCGCCCGCTGCCACCGCATCGACGGCTACTGGCTCGACATCGGCCGCCTGCCCGATTACGAACGCGCGAACCTCGAATTCGACGAGGTATTTCAATGATCGACGGGTTGCGCGTCCTCGCGCTCGTGCCGGCACGGGCCGGCTCGAAAGGCCTGCCGGGTAAGAACATCCGGCCGCTGCTGGGCAAGCCGCTGCTGGCGTGGCCGATCGAGGCTGCGCGGGCGTCGCGCTACGTGGACCGCGTGGTCATCTCGACCGACAGCGCCGAGTTCGCCGCGCTCGCGCAGGCAGCGGGCGCCGACGTGCCGTTCCTGCGGCCGGCCGAACACGCGAGCGACACCGCGCCGAGCATCGCCTTCATCGAGCACGCGCTCGACACGCTCGCCGCAGCGGGCGACCACTGCGACCTGCTCGTGCTGCTCGAACCCACGTCGCCGCTGACCGAGGCCGCCGACATCGACGCCGCGCTCGAAGCGCTGGTTGCCGCGCGGCCGCTGGCCGAGTCCATCGTCGGTGTCACGGCGCTCGTCTCCACGCACCCTGCGTTCGCAGTGCGGCTCGATGCGCAAGGCCTGATGCAGCCGTATGCCGCAACGAGCTTCGGCCTGCTGCCGCGCCGCCAGGACACCGAGCCGCTGTACAGCCTGGACGGCAGCCTCTACATCTCGACCGTCGAGGCGCTCCGCCGCGAGCGAGGCTTCTGCCACGCGCGCACGTTGCCGTTCATCACGCCACGCTGGAAGTCGTTCGAGGTCGATGACCTCGTGGACTTCATCTGCATCGAAGCCATTCTGGCGAACCGCGCGCTGATCCTGCGCTCGGAAGCCTGACCTCACTCTCTCTGCCGGAGCCCACCCCATGACGATGACGATGAAACGCTGCACCAAGTGCCTCACCAAGGAAACCGTCGACACCATCACCTTCGACGAATTCGGCGTGTGCAGCGTGTGCCGCCAGGTCGAGTTCAAGAAGGAGAAGATCGACTGGGAAGCGCGCGGCGTGCAGCTGCAGGAAATGATCGCCCGCCACAAGGGCAAGGGCAACTACGACTGCGTCGTGCCCTACAGCGGCGGCAAGGACAGCGTGTTTCAGCTCTGGTACATCGTCAAGAAGCTGGGCCTGAAGCCGCTGGTGCTGCGCTACAACCATTGGGGCTACCGGCCGCTCGTGGCCGAGAACAACACCAGCGTGTTCAAGCAGCTCGGCGTTGACGTGGTCGAAATGACCACCAGTTTCCATGTGGTGCGCGAGCTGATGCTCGAATCGCTGAAGCGCCGAGGCGACTTCTGCTGGCATTGCCACACCGGCATCTACGCCGGCGTGATGCACATGGCGCTGCGCTTCGAGACGCCGCTGATCTTCTGGGGTGAATCGACCGCCGAGTACCACAGCTGGTACACCTTCGAAGAGATGGAAGAGGTCGACGAGAAGCGCTTCAACCGCCTCATGAACCAGGGCATGACGGCCGACGACATGTTCGAATTCCTGCAGGGCCGCGTCGAGCGCCGCGACCTGTGGATGTTCGACTACCCGAAGCGCAAGGACCTGATCAAGCTCAAGGTCGAGTCGATCTGCCTGGGCAACTACATCGAGTGGAACACCAAGCCGCAGGTCGAGATGATCAAGCGCGAGCTCGGCTGGAAGGGGCAAGAGGTCGAAGGCGTGCCGCCGCAGTACGACTACGAGAAGATCGAGTGCACCTTCCAGGGCATGCGTGACTACGCCAAGTTCGTGAAGCGCGGCTATGGCCGCACCAACCACCTGGCCACCATCGACATCCGCAACGGCGAGCTGGGCCGCGAAGAAGCGCTGGCGCTCGAAGCCAAGTACGACGGCAAGCGCCCGGCCTCGATCGACTGGTTCCTGAGCATCCTGCAGATCAGCGAGAGCGAGCTGTACGAGATCCTCGAGAAGCACCAGGTTCACCCCTGGAAGTTCGACGTGACCCAGGTCGAGACCGGCCCGGTCATGCCCGACTTCGCGCGCTGGAACAACACCGTGATCGACTCGCCCGTCGGCCCGCCGAAAGACGAGCAAGGCCGCAACGTCAAGTACGTGTGAGCCGGCTCCAATGATCGCCATCGTCGACTACGGCATGGGCAACGTGCGCTCGTTGCGCAACGCCTTCGAGTACCTGGGTGAAGACGTGATCGTCACGGCCGACCCCGGCGAGCTGGAAGCGGCCGACCGCGTCGTGCTGCCCGGGGTAGGCGCGTTCGGCGACGCGATGGTCGCGATCCGCGAGCGCCAGCTCGAAGCCGTGCTCACCCGCTTGGCGCTCGAGGTGAAGAAGCCCGTGCTCGGCGTCTGCCTGGGCATGCAGCTCTTTGCCAAGACGAGCATCGAGCATGGTGAGCACCAGGGCCTGGGCTGGATCGACGCCGACATCCGCCGCTTCGACGTGGCGCACCCGCTGAAGGTGCCGCACGTGGGCTGGAACGAGTTGCACTTCTCGGCCGACGACTGGCTGTTCGAGGGCATTCGCCCGGGCGAGGCGAACTTCTATTTCGTGCACAGCTTCCACATGGCCTGCCACCACGCGGCCGACCTGATCGCGACCACCGACTACGGCGGCCCGGTCACGGCCGTGGTGCGCTCGGGCAACCTCGTGGCGGCGCAGTTCCACCCCGAGAAGAGCCAGGACAACGGCCTGAAGCTGCTGGCCAACTGGGTGAACCACGCGTTCTGACGACAGGCCCCCGATGCTGAAGAAAAGAATCATCCCGAAGTTCTTGGTCCGCAACGGCCGGCTCGTCAAGGGCGTGCGTTTTCACGAGAACTTCCGCGAGGCCGGCAACCCGGTCTCCACGGCGAAGGTCTACGACTCCTACGGCGTGGACGAGCTTCTGTTCGTCGACATCGACGCCACGCCCGAAGGCCGGCCCGCCACCGGCTCCATCATCGAGCGTGTGTCGGAAGAAGTGTTCATGCCCTTCACCGTGGGCGGCGGCATCCGCACGCTGGAACAGATCGCCGCGCTGCTGGCCAGCGGCGCAGACAAGGTGTGTATCAACACCTCGGCTGTCGAAGACCCTGGCTTCGTGACGCGGGCCGCGTCGCGCTTCGGCGACCAGTGCATCGTGGTCGGCATCGACTACCAGCGCGGCCCCGACGGCACGCAGCGCGTGGTGTCGCGCTGCGGCCGCCACCCGACCGAACTCGACCCGCTGGCGTGGGCGCAGCGCATGCAGGACGCCCATGCCGGCGAGATCATGCTGTGCTCGATCGACCGCGACGGCACCATGGAAGGTTACGACGTGGACCTGATCGGCCGCGTTGCCGCGAAGCTCGAAGTGCCGCTCATCGGCTCCAGCGGCGCCGGCACCTTGCAGCACTGCCGCGACGCGCTCGAAGCGGGCGCATCGGCCATCACCATCAGCAGCATGTTCCTGTTCTCCGACCACAGCCCGATCAAGGTGCGCACCTACTTGGCCACCAACGGTGTCAGCGTGCGCTCGCAAAAGGGGAGCCACAGTTGAGCCTGCACGTGCGGTCCAGCTTGCCGGCGGACGCGCTGGCCGGCCTGGCGGCGCGCCAGGTCAACGGCCTGTTCCCGGACGGCGTCGACGTGGCCGCCGCCGACCTCGCCGGGGCAGCGGCGGCTGCACTCGGGCGGCTCGAACACTGCTTCACGCGCATCGACAACAAGTACTTCTTCGACGGCACGCAGGCCGTGTTCGACCACCTGCATGGCGACCAGTACGCGATGTGGCTGTACCTGTTGGCGAACGAGCTGTTCAAGCGTGGCGGCCCCGCTGCGGCGTGCAAGAAGCTCTTCCTGCTGAACAAGGCACTGCACGGCTGCGACGTGTTCTACGAGGTCGAGCTGCCACCGATCTTCCTGCTCGTGCACCCACTGGGCACCGTGCTCGGCCGCGGCCGCTACAGCGACTACCTCATCGCCTACCAGCGCGTAGGTATCGGCAGCAACCACGATGTGTACCCCACGCTCGGCCGGCACGTCACGCTGCGCCCGGGCAGCGCGGTGCTCGGCAACGCGACGGTGGGCGACAACTGCAGCATCGCTGCCGAGTCGCTGCTGCTCGACCGCGACCTCGCGCCGAACAGTGTGTACATCGGCAACCCGCGCGACCACACCGTGCGCCCGCAACCCCACGTTCAACCCATCTGGCGAACATGATGACGACCTCTTCAACCCCACCCGCCCCAGCGAACGACGACTTCGAGAGCCTGCGCGCACGGCTGCACCGCGCCATTCCGGGCGGTGCCCACACCTACTCGCGCGGCGACGACCAGTTCCCCGCCATCGCACCGCCGCTGTTCGTGCGCGGCAAGGGCGCGCACGCCTGGGACAGCGCGGGCAACCGCTTCCTCGACTACGGCATGGCGTTGCGCGCCGTGACGCTGGGCTATGCCGACCCCCGCGTCAATGCCGCCGCCGCTGCCGAGATGGACAAGGGCGTGAACCTCACGCGCGCCACGCTCACCGAACTGCAGGCCGCCGAAGCGCTGATCGACCTGGTTCCGTCGGTCGAGATGGTGAAGTTCGCCAAGAACGGCTCGAACGTGACCACCGCCGCCGTGAAGATCGCGCGCGCCTACACCGGCAAGCGCTACGTGTGCGTGCCGCGCCAGCAACCCTTCTTCTCGTTCGACGACTGGTTCATCGGCACCACCGCATTGAAGCGCGGCATCCCCGGCGAGCAGACCGCCTCGACGCTGGTGTTCGACTACAACGACTTCGCTTCGCTGCAAGCGCTGTTCGCCGCCCACCCCGGCGAGATCGCCGCTGTGATGCTCGAGCCCGCGACCACGCTCACGCCTTGCGTGCCCGGCTGCAGCGGCCCCGCCAACTGGCCCACGCCGGCCTGCGCCGGTTGCGGCAACCCGGCGCCGAACTTCCTGCAGCAGGTGCAGGCCCTGTGCCGCGCCCATGGCGCGCTGTTCGTGCTCGACGAAATGATCACCGGCTTTCGCTGGCACCTGCAAGGCGCACAGGCCTTCTTCGACGTGCAGCCCGACATCACCACCTTCGGCAAGGGCATGGCCAACGGCTTCTCGGTGGCGGCTGTGGCCGGCCGCCGCGAGGTGATGGAGGTCGGCTCGATCGACCAGCCCGGCATGGAGCGCACCTTCCTGCTCTCGACCACGCACGGCGCTGAAATGCCCGGCCTGGGCGCCTTCATCGAGACCGTGCGCATCTACCGCGAAGAAGACGTGGTGGGCCACCTGTGGCAGTACGGCAAGCAGCTGCGCGACGGCATGGCCGAAGTGGCCGCGCGGCACGGCCTGAGCAAGCACTTCCACACCGACGGCCCGGCGATCTGCCTGAACTACATCACCCGCGACCGCGACGGCAATGTGTCGCTCGCGATGCGCACGCTGTTCGCGCAGGAGTTGCTCAAACGCGGCGTGATGATGCCGTGGATCGCGATCTGCCAGTCGCACGGCGCGGCCGAACTGGCGCAGACGATGGACGCGCTCGACGGCGCACTCGGCGTGTACGCACAGGCGCTCGACGGTGGAGTGGAGAAGTTCCTTCAGGGCCCGGCCATCCGCCCGGTGTTCCGCACCCACAACTGACGCCGGGCCATGACTGCACTCAGCAAGTTCCAGCTCGATGGCAAGGTCGCGCTCGTCACCGGCGGCGCGGGCATCCTCGGGCAGAAGTTCTGCGCCGGCCTCGCTGAAGCTGGCGCCAAGGTCGCCGTGGTCGACCTGGACGCCAGCGCTGCGCAGGCGGCTGCCGCGCGCCTGGGCGACAACGCGGTCGGCTTCGGCTGTGACATTGCCGACCCGGCTTCGGTGCAGGCCTGCGTGGCGGCCGTGATCGCGCGCTTCGGCGCCATCGACATCCTGCACAACAACGCGGCCACCAAGTCGCGCGACGTGCGCGCCTTCTTCACGCCGTTCGAAGACTATTCGCTCGACACCTGGCGCGAAGTCATGGCCGTCAACATCGACGGCATGTTCCTGATGGCGCAGGCCGTGGGCAAGCACATGGTGGCGCGCGGCCAGGGCGGCGCCGTCATTCAAACGGCGTCGATCTACGGCCTGGTAGGCCCCGACAGCCGCATCTACGAAGGCTCCGACTACCTCGGCGGCCCGATCAACACGCCGGCCGTGTATGCCGCCTCGAAGGCGGCGGTGGTGGGCCTGACGAAGTGGCTGGCCACGCATTGGGCCAAGAGCGGCATCCGCGTCAACTGCCTGGTGCCGGGCGGGGTGTCGAGCGGCCAGAACGGCGTGTTCTCGGAGCGCTACTCCGAGCGCGTGCCGATGGGCCGAATGGCCCAGGCCGACGAGATGGTGCCGGCACTGCTGTACCTTGCCTCCGATGCATCGAGCTACGTGACAGGCCAGGTGCTGGCGGTCGACGGCGGCTGGACCGCGTGGTGACGGGCGCTTCGGCCCCCACGGCTGCATGCTGATCGCCCTCATCAAGCTCGCTGACATCGGAGCGCGGTCATTGTTTGTCCTGCTGTGCCTGTACGCACTGCCGATCCGCTCGACCGGGCAATTCGGCC
Source organism: Rhizobacter sp. (assembly GCA_025350965.1). Classification (GTDB taxonomy): domain Bacteria; phylum Pseudomonadota; class Gammaproteobacteria; order Burkholderiales; family Burkholderiaceae_C; genus LMDS01. The sequence goes on along the minus strand of JANXWV010000064.1, from coordinate 17,917 downwards.
TGGCGCTCACGCTGCTCGGTTTTTTCACGTTCGCGTCGGGTTTTGAGCGCTACGCCGACCTGCAGCGCCGCATGGTCGGGACCGACGAAGCGCAGACCGACCGGCTGATCATCTCGACGCTGCGCTTCTATGCCGTCAACTACACGATGTGCGTGCCGGTGCTGCTGGCCTTGCTGCTGCTGTGGGTGCAATTGCCGCCTTGGCTCGCGCTCATGTGCGTGGTGGTGGGCGTGGGCGAGCACCTGTCGAACGAGGTCTACCGCATCGCGCTGATCGCACCACGCCACCGGCCGGTGCTATTCGCCGTGCTGGGCAAGAACGCAGCCCTGCTTGCCATCGTCGCGGCCGTGCTGTGGCAGCGGCCCGCGCTGTTCTCGCTCGGCATGCTGCTGGCCACTTGGGCGTTGCTTTCGCTGGCGGGTATCGGCGCGATCGCGGTGGTCTTTACCCGCACCTGGGCGTTCGCCTCGTTCAAGCAGGCTACTGGGGCAGGGCTGCGGCAGCGCCCGCAGTACCTGGCTTCGCGCACCCACTTTCTCATCGGGCTGGTGGCGCTCACGTCGCTGCAAGCCGACCGGCTGGTGGCTGGCGCGCTGGTGACGCTGGAGCAATCGGGGGTGTATTTCCGCCACATCTTCCTCGCGTCGTTCGCCTACCAGGTGTTCAACGTGGCTTCGTACAACCGCATCGCGCCGCAGGTCTACGCACACACCCATGCACACCAACCGACTTTGGCGCGTGCGGTTATCGGGCGCGAAGTAAAGCGGCTGGTGCCAGCCGCAGTGCTCGTCGCCGGCGCGTTCTACGGACTGGCGTCGCCCTTGTTCGACGGTGTGGCCGCCACGCGCTCCATCAACCCGAACTTCCTGGCGGTGCTGACGCTGGGCTACCTGGTGCGCGCGTTCGCCGACTTCAACGCACTGTTGCTCAACGGCGTGTATGCCGAGCGGGACGTGTTCAGCTCGCAGCTCGCCGCACTGGCCCTCGCGGTGGTGACGAACCTCGTGCTGACGCACCTGTTCGGCATCGCCGGCACCGTGGCCACGCTGGCGCTCGGTGCCGCCGCGTACTTCATCTTCTCCAGCCTCTCCATTCGAAAGAACCCGTCGCTGAACGGGCTTATCGCGCCATGACCTCGATACCCGACAACGCCGGTTTTGCGGCGCTCACGAACCGGCGCGTGCTGGTCTACCCCGTGAACCGCACCGACGTGTGGTGGCGCTACGTGGGCCGGAACCTAGGCTGGGGCGAAAGCGTCGTCGTGTCCGACGTGCGTGGCAAGGGCGACATCTGCGTCGTCGACCACTTCTATGCCGAAGTGAAGCGCCTGCGCCGCGAGCCCGACCCGTCGTCCGACCTGTTCACGCCCGAGCAGGTGACCGACATCATTGCGCGCTGCCGGTTGCTGCGCTGGCTGGAGCCCCGCTTGGCGAAGGCAATGGTCCATGCCATGGCCATCGCGATGGATGCCGTGCTCGAGAAGGTGAACCCGCGCGTGGTGCTCAGCTTTCCGATCGACCGCTACGTGTCGGACGTGCTCGAGCGCCGTTCCCACGCGCGCGGCATCAAGTACCTGGAGCTCACCGCCAGCGTGGTGCCGCGCATGTCGATGCTGCTGTACCGCGGCGCGCTCGTGCAGGTGGCCGAACCCCCTGCGCCAGAACGGGTGCAGGCCACCGTGCAGGAGATTGCCAACCCCGGCTTCGTGCCGACTTATGTGCAGCGGAAGTCGAAGTACACGAAGGCGAAGTTCATTCGCACACTCGGCTACTTCCGGGTTCGCGGCCTTGCGTTCAAGGCCATCTCGTGGGCCAAGCGCGACCCGCTGAACCTGCACTACCTCGACGCCCAGCCCTTCCTCGGGCACAAGTGCCGCTGGAAAGACATCCGCATCGTCGACCTCTGCGACGCGCAGTGGCGCGCCAAGATGGAGAAGTTCCCGCGTGACAAGCGCGTGATGTTCGGCTTGCAGCTCTTCCCCGAAGCGTCCATCGACTATTGGCTGCGCAATGTCGAGTTGATCGACCACGAGAACCTGGTGGTCGAGGCGGCGGCGGCGTTCTCGAAGCAGGGCTTCGTCGTGTTGGTGAAAGACCATCCTTCGCAATTCGGCTTCCGCCAGACCGGCTTCCTCGACCGCCTTCTCGCACTGCCCAACGTGGTGATGGTTCCCTACGACGTGAGTGGCAACGAGTTGCTGGCGCTGTCGGGCACGAGCTTCACCTGCACGGGCACGCTCGGCTTGCAGGCGGCCCTGGCCGGGCTCACGTCGGTCGTCACCGAGTCCTACTATGCCCGGGAGCCCGATTTCGTGATGCTGCGCGAACGCGACGAGGTGGCGGCGCTGGCCGAGCGTGCACAGGCGTACCGGTTCACTGACCCGATCAAGACGCGGCGGGAACGGATAATCGCCCACTTGCTGCGTGGCAGCTTCGAGGCCGACTTCTTCTCGTTCCAGCGCTTCGACCCGGCGCAACCCAACCCGGCCGCACTGAGCCTGGCGCGATCGGTCGGCCAGCGACTCGATCAACTTGTTCTCGAGGGGCAACTGTGACCACTACAAGCTCTTCTGTCGGCCTGCGCGCCGGCCACGCGCCTGCGCCCGATGCTGTTCACGTCGTCCCTTCTCCCGCCACGCTCCAGCGCTTCTTCCCGAGGCCGGGCGAAGGGCCTGGCAGTTGGGTCGACTATCGCCAGCACCCCGCCTACAGCGGCCTTCGAGAGTCCGCCACGCTCAAGGCGCGGGCCGCGTCGCTGCTGACCTTCGTCAAGTACTTCGGCGTGATCTTGTGCAAGCGGCTGATCTCGTACGAACTGATTCCCGGCGACCTTCGCAAGCCCCGTTCGTTGGGCGGCATGTTCCGGCTGCTGGCGGCGGCGGCGGGCAATCTGCTGCGCAAGGGAGTACCGCGCTCGGCCGGCCGGGGTTCGCCCGGCGCTGTGGCAGCCACGCTGGAAGCCGAAGGCGTCTGCGTGGTGCAGGTAGCACCTCAACACTTGAGCGCTGTCAGCGCCGCCGCGCAGCCGCTCTTCGACCAGCTGCGCCGCGCGCGTGGAAGCAAGGCCGACGGTGGGCGAGAGTTCGACGAGTCGCGCAGCTCAGCGCGCCGCACCGCCAATGCCGATCTGTTCGCAGCGGTCGAGAACATGCTGCAGACCAGCGGGATCCTGGCCGGCGTGTCCGGCTACATCGGCAGGCCGGCCTCGCTCGTCGACGTGAACCCGCAGATCAACGACCCGAGCGACGACTTCTGGCGGCGCATCTTCCCGGACCTGCCTGCCGCTGAACGGCCGGCGTCGTACTTTCACCGGGATGCGTCTGGCGGCGACATCAAGGCCATCCTGTACCTGTCAGACGTCGGTCCGGAGAACGGTGCGTTCGCCTACGCCGCTGGCTCGCACCGGGTGCGCCAGGGCATGCTGGTCGATTGGGTCGAGGAGACCAACGACCAGTCGGCCTGTTCGGGCACCGGGCCCGCGAACCGCGCCCGCTTCGCGGCACTGCCACGTGCGTTGCAACGCAAGTGTTCGATGGGCAACGACCTGCTGCCTGGCACCGAGATCACGCAGCGCCTGCTGGGCGCCGAGTGGAGCATCACGGCCACGAGCGGCCACATCGTTCTGTTTGACACGAAGGGCTTTCACCGCGGCGGCATGGTGCGCCAGGGCGAGCGCCTGGTATTGACTTGCGTGATGGGGTGAAGGCCGTGTCTCGCACGCCGCGTTGGAGCGCCAACACATGAGCCACCCTGCACTGTTGATGCTCAGGGTCTGGGCGGTGTTCGGTTTGATGTACGCCGTGCTGCCGTTCCAGTTGGTGGACAGGTCACTGACGCTGCAAGGTTTCGTTGTGCTGTTCCTGTTCATCGGCGCGTTCTGTGCCGGAACGCTGACGATCCCGCCGGCAGCGCGCCGAGGTGGCACCGCAAGTCCTGAGCGCATCGACTTCTCGCGATCCGAAGCGGCATTGGCCGTGGCCGGCGCCGTCACGGTCGTTGCGTTTCTCATCGATCTTCGCGACAAGAGCGTGCTCGACCTTGCGTTGGCCTACGAGCTGCGTTCAGACCAAGCCGCAGCGCTTCTGGACGGCGAAGCGTCCAACAGCACGCTGGCATTCCAGATCGGGTTCCTGACCTATCCCGCAGGCTATGTGTACGCGGTGCGCGCGATCATTTTCGAGCGCAAGCCTGCGTTGTGGCGGCTCGCAGCATTCGGCTTCCTGCCGATCCTGATGGCCACCATGGCGATGGGCGGGCGCTCGCCGTTGTTGTACGTGATCGTGCTCTCGTTGCTGGCGGTCAGTGCGAGGCGGATCTACCGGCGTCGCCAGGACGGTGCGCGGTACAAGGCCCGCAGCACGCGCCTGGGACCGATCAAGCTCATCTCCATCATGGCGATCATCGCCGGCGCGATGTACTACTTTGTCGCCGTATTCGCAGCGCGGGCCGAGATCGTCGGCGGTGCGCCGGGCATGTTCAAAGTGGCCGAAGAGGTCTGGGGGATCGCCTTTCGCGGCCCCATAGCCGATGCGCTGTTCCAGCTCATCGGGCAAGAGTGGACGTACCTCGTGTTCATCTTCAACTGGTATGTGGTTCAAGGCCTGGTCATGGCGAACTTCCTGTTCTCCGACTACAACGGCCCGTCGCAACTTGGGGTGTACGGCGTGGACCTTGTCTCCGCCCTGGTGCGCCGTATCGACGGGCCTCTGGTGGCGCGCTACTTCGATGCCTTACAGCAGCTCGGAACCTATGGCTTCCTGCCCTCGGCGTGGGGCTCGCTGTACGTTGACCTGTGGTATTTCGGCTTGGCCGTCAGTGCGGTCTGGGGCGCGTTGGCCGCGTTGGTTTACCAGAACATCCGGCGCGCTCGCGATTCGCGCTGGCTCGTGTTCGCACCGTTCGTGACGATGGGAGTTGTGTTCAGCTTCATCAACACCCCCATCGGGTTCTCGAATGGCCTGGTTACCCACTTCTGGATGGTGGTGGCGTTCGCCGCAGCGCGGCCGCTCCGTGCCACGCGCTCGCGCGCCGAGCCCGTGCTCACGCTGGGCGCGACATGACGAGCCCGGTCATGGCAAACGCCTACCGCCCGGAAGTCGATGGCCTGCGCGCCATTGCTGTCGGCGCGGTGATCCTGTACCACGCCGGCTTCGCGGGTTTCCCTGGCGGGTACGTGGGCGTGGACATCTTCTTCGTGATCAGCGGCTACCTGATCACGTCGATCCTCGCCAACGACCTGGCGTCGGGTCGGTTCAGCATCCGCAAGTTTTACGAGCGCCGTGCGCGGCGCATCTTCCCGGCGCTGTTCTTCGTGATGGCGTGTTGCCTGCCGTTCGCGTGGGCGTGGCTCACGCCGGGCCAACTGCGCGAGTTTTTCCAGAGCGTTGTCGCCGTCACGCTGTTCCTGTCGAACGTGTACTTCTGGCTGAAGAGCGGCTACTTCGGCCAGAACACTGAAACGGTTCCGCTGATCCACACCTGGAGCCTCGCGGTCGAGGAGCAGTTCTACGTCGTCTTTCCGCTGCTGCTGTTCGTGCTCTGGAAGCTCGCTCCGCGCGTGCGCTCATGGCTGATCTGCGGGCTCGCGGGGGTGTCGCTTGCGGCGTGCATCTACTTCGAGTTGCGCGACCCGTCGTTCAACTTCTTCTTCGCGCCGACGCGTGCGTGGGAACTGCTGGCGGGGGCGCTGGTGGCCTTGCACCGCGCGCGTTGGCTCGAAGGCCGCCTGGCGAGCACGGTCTGGCGCGAGGTCTTCGGCGCCCTGGCCATCGCACTGATCGGCGGCTCGATCTTCCTGTACTCGAAAGACACCCCGTTTCCCGGCCGGGCTGCTGTGCCGCCGGTGCTGGGCACGGCGCTGATCCTCGCGTTCTGCTCGCCCTCAACCACGCTCGGCCGGGTGCTCGCCTGGCGGCCGATGGTCGCCATCGGGCTGGTCTCGTACAGCGCCTACCTTTGGCACCAGCCGCTCTTCGCATTCGCCCGTGCCGTCGCGCCGTCGCACCCGACGCCGGCGCTCTACGCGGCGTTGATCGCACTGACTGGTGTGCTGGCCACGTTGTCCTGGCGCTTCGTCGAGCGGCCGTTCCGCCAGGCAGGGCGGGTATCGCGCCCGCGCATCTTCTGGTTCTCGGTGGCCACATCCATGGCGTTCCTTGCCATTGGCGCGGGCGGGCATTGGCGCAACGGATTCCCCGGTCGTTTCGATGCGTCGAGCAATCAACTCGCGGCGACCAGCACGGCGAGCCCGCTGCGCGCCAAATGCCATACCGAAGGCGTGGCCTACCTCAAGCCGAGCTTGGCGTGCCGATACTTCAACGACCGTTCGACCTGGGCGGTATTCGGTGACAGCCATGGCGTCGAGCTGGCCTACGCACTCGCCGAGGACCTCAAGCCGCGTGGGCAGGGTGTGATTCATCTGACCTCCAGCGGCTGCCAGCCGGCGCTCACGTTCGAGTCGAATGTGCCCGGTTGCAGCGCCTGGGTTCGCGAGTCGCTCGCCTTGCTCGAAAAGAGCCCCGATATCCACGACGTGGTGCTGGTGTTCCGGCACAGCTTTCATCTTTACGGCGATCAGGTTCGTGGCTTCCCGGTGCTGCCTGACAGCGCGCCGGCGTTCCTGCGCGAGCAGCCCGCCGATGCGGCGCGCAACGCGTACTGGAGCAGCTTCTTCGAGTTGGTGCGGCGCCTCAAGGCAGCAGGCAAGGCGGTGCACGTGGCCGACCCGATCCCGGAGCTGGGCACCGCGATCGACCGCATGATCTACCGGCGCGACATGTTCGGCGGCGTGGCCGTGCAGAAGGTCGGCAACCCCGTTGCGTACTACGTGCAGCGCAACCGCGGCATCCTGCCGAAGCTGGCTGAGCTTGCGGCCTCGGGCAATGCCGTTCGTGTGGTCTCGCAAGATGCCTTCTGTGACGGAGTTCAGTGCTTCGCGGTGATGGACGGCGACGCGATGTACTTCGACGACAACCACCCCAGTGTGGCCGGAGCGCAGCGTCTGGCACGCCTTCTGGTGCGCACGGCGCCCGCAGATGCGCAACCGTTGAGTGCGGCTCTGAACACCCCGATTGCCAACGAGACAAACAAATGACGACCAACACCCCCCGCATCTTCGTCGCCGGCCACCGCGGCATGGTCGGCGCTGCCCTGGTGCGCCAGCTCAAGGCCCGCGCCCCGCAGGCCCAGCTCATCACGCGCACCCGCGCCGAACTCGACCTGACCGATCAGGCCGCTGTGCGGGCCTTCTTCGCGGCCGAGAATGTCGACACCGTGTACCTCGCTGCGGCGAAGGTTGGCGGTATCCATGCGAACAACACCTTCCCGGCCGTGTTCATCCACCAGAACCTGATGATCGAGTGCAACGTGGTTCACGAGGCGTGGCGCCATGGGGTGCAGCAGTTGCTGGTGATGGGCTCGTCGTGCATCTACCCCAAGCTGGCCGAACAGCCGATTCGCGAGGAGTACCTGCTCACCGGTGCCATCGAGCCGACGAACGAGCCGTATGCGGTGGCCAAGATCGCCGGCATCAAGCTGGCCGAAAGCTATGCCCGCCAATACGGGGTCGACTACCGCGCCGTGATGCCGACCAACCTGTACGGCCTGGGCGACAACTTCCACCCCGAGAACGGCCACGTGATCCCGGCGCTGATCCGGCGCTTCCACGAGGCGCGGGTCAACGGTGCCGACGAGGTGGTGATCTGGGGCACCGGCAACGCGCGCCGCGAGTTCCTGTACGTGGACGACATGGCCGCCGCCTGCGTGCACGTGATGGCCATGGAGCGCAGCGCCTACGCGGCCATCACGAAGCCGATGCAGTCGCACATCAACATCGGCACCGGGCAAGACATCACCATTGGCGAGCTCGCCCACCTGATCGGCAAGGTGACGGGCTACGCCGGGCGCATCGGCTTCGACACCAGCAAGTCGGACGGCGCGCCGCGCAAGCTGCTGGTGGTCTCGAAGATCGAGTCGCTGGGTTGGGCCCCTACGACGCCGCTCGAAGCCGGGCTGCGCCAGTCGTACCAAGAGTTCCTGTCCCTCTAGGCCGCGCGCCCAGGTGCGCTCGGCCTCCCTTTCCAACGAGAGTTTTCAAATGTCTTCTGATCAAACCAAGGTGTCCATCGTGACGGTTTGCCGCAACAGCGCCGCCACCATCGAAGACACGATCAAGTCCGTGGCGATGCAGGACTACAAGAACCTCGAATACATCGTGTTCGACGGCCTGTCGAAAGACAACACGCTCGACATCGTGCGCAGCTTCGGCCCACTGGTTGCGCTTTGCGTGTCCGAAAAGGACAAGAGCCACTACGACGCCTACAACAAGGGGCTGAAGCGCGCCACCGGCGAGATCATCGGCTTCATCAACGCCGATGACTTCTACCCCGCACCCGACGCCATCTCGAAGGTGGCCGCCGCCTTCGCGGCCGACCCGGCGCTGGAGTGCGTCTACGGCGACTTGTGCTACGTGAAGCAATTCGAGACCGACAAGATCGTGCGCTTTTGGCGTTCGTCCGACTATCGGCCGGGCATGTTCCTGCGCGGCTGGGCGCCGGCGCACCCGACGGTTTTTGTGCGCAGGCACGTCTACGAACAGTTCGGCGGCTTCGACCTGAACTACCGCATAGCGGCCGACTGGGAACTGCTGGCGCGGCTGATCGAGGTCAAGCGCATCAAGACGCGCTACCTGCCGGAGGTGCTGGTGCATATGCGCCTGGGGGGCATGACGAACCGCAGCTGGTCGAACGTGTGGAAGCAGAACAAGGAGATCTGGCAGGCGATGAAGGCGCACGGGTTGAAGCCGTCGCTGCCGTCGTTCGTGCTGGGCAAGCTCTGGTCGCGCAGCCGCCAGTTCGTGTCGCGCGAGGCGTGAGCTTGTCGGGTCGGGTGCTTGTCACCGGCGCCTCGGGCTTCGTGGGTCGGGCCGTGGTGGCACGGTTGGTCCAGGCCGCCACCCCCGTGCGGGCGGCGCTGCGACAGGGGCCGTCTGCAACCTTGCCCGGTGTGGACGTGGCGCAGGTCGGCGACATCCACGCCACGACCGATTGGCGCGGCGCACTCGACGGCGTGGATGTGGTCGTGCATTGCGCGGCTCGCGTGCACGTGATGCACGAAACCGCTGCCGACCCGCTGGCCGCGTTTCGTGATGTCAACGTCGCGGGCACGCTGCAGCTTGCCCGCCAGGCGCAGGCGGGTGGGGTGCGCCGCCTGGTGTTCATCAGCTCCATTGGTGTGAACGGCGCCGAGACCACCGGGCGGCCGTTCACTGCAGACGACGCGCCGGCGCCGCACTCGCCCTACGCCCAGTCGAAGCACGAGGCCGAAGTGGCGTTGCGGGAACTGGCGCAGCGCACCGGGCTGGAGGTGACCATCATCCGCCCGCCGCTCGTCTTCGGGCCGGGCGCGCCGGGCAACTTCGAACGGCTGATGCGGGCGCTGTACCGGGGCGTGCCGCTGCCGTTCGGAGCCGTCCACAACCAGCGCAGTTTCGTTGCGCTCGGGAACCTGACGAGCCTGGTGCAGGTGTGCCTGAACCACCCGCAGGCCGCGAACCAGACGCTCATGGTCAGCGACGGCGAAGACATCTCCACAACCGAACTGCTGCGCCGCGTGGCCCAGGGGCTGGGCCGTCGGGCGCGGCTCATCCCGGTGCCCGGCGGGGCCATCCGCGCGCTCGCCGGCGTGCTGGGCAAGGCCGACTTTGCACAGCGCCTGTGCGGCTCGCTGCAAGTTGACATCTCGAAGACACGCGCCTTGCTCGGCTGGGCGCCGCCGGTGTCACTTGCAGATGCCTTGAACGACGCGGCCCGGCAGTTCCTGGCGCAGGGCCTGCGATGAACCCGTTCACCGTGCTGGTTCTCGTTGCCATCGGCCTGGCAACGTCGTGGGCTCTGACTGCCCTCGTGCGCCGCTACGCCCTGCACACCAACCTTCTCGACCACCCCAACGACCGCAGCTCCCACACCGTGCCCACGCCGCGCGGCGGGGGTGTTGCGATCGTGGCGTCGTTCATGCTGCTGTTGTTGGCCATGGGCCTGCTCGGGCTCATCGAGCAGCGTCTGATGATCGCGGCACTCGGCGCCGGTGCCGTGGTGGCGCTGCTCGGCTTCCTCGACGACCGCGCCAGCCTGCCGGCGCGGGTTCGGTTCGCCGGCCATGCGCTCGCGGCAGCGTGGTGCATCGGGTGGATGAACGCCGTCCCGAGCGTGCCGATCTTCGGCCGCAGTGTCGACCTGGGTTGGGCCGGGCCGGCGCTGTGCGGCCTGTTCGTCGTGTGGATGATCAACCTCTTCAACTTCATGGACGGCATCGACGGCATCGCCAGTGTCGAGGCCATCACCACCACGCTCGGCGGGGCGCTGTTGTGGTGGCTGGCCGGCAGCGGCACCGGTTGGGTGGCAGCGGTGGCGTTCGCGGGCTGCGTCGGTGGCTTCCTGGCCTGGAACTGGCCTCCCGCGAAGATCTTCATGGGCGACGCGGGCAGCGGCTTTCTGGGCCTGATGGTGGCGCTGCTGGCACTCTGGTGTGGCCAGGCGACGCCGCTGCTGTTTTGGAGCTGGTTCATCCTCGTCGGCTGTTTCATGGTCGACGCCACCACCACGCTCGTCCGGCGTGTGCGCCGGGGCGAGAAGTTCTTCGAGGCGCACCGCGCGCACGCCTACCAGTACGCGTCGCGCCGGGCCGGCCGGCACCTGCCGGTCACGCTGGCGTGTGGGGCCATCAACTTGCTGTGGCTGCTGCCCATTGCGGCGTTGGTGGCATTGGGCCGGCTCGATGGCGTGGCGGGTGTAGGGCTGGCCTATGCCCCGTTGGTGTGGCTGGCGTTCCGATACAAGGCCGGTGACCGGGTGGCCCAGGCGGCGCATGGCGGCGTTTGAGCCATGACCGTGACGGCGCCGGCAGCAGGGTTGCGCGGCCGAGACACCCGGTACGGTCGCTCGTCAACATGGGTGACTTAGGGGGCAATTTGTCACGGTCTGTCTGAGACAATCGCGCCTCGATGAAACCTCTCTCCCCCATGGCGTTCGCGCGGCGCCTTGCGCAACTGTCGCCCCGCACCAAGGTGTGCGTGATGATCGGCGGCGACGCGGTCTTCCTGCCGCTGTGCATGTTCGCCGCCATGGCGTTTCGCACCGGCTCGTTCACCGAAGCGTTCGACACCGCACTGACCCTGCAAGTGCTGCTGGCGTGGCTGGCCTTGCCGGTGTTGGGCGCGGCCGGCCTGTACCGCACGGTAGTGCGCTACATCGACCTGCGGGTGCTGGCCGCCGCCAGCGGTGCCCTGGCCGTGGTGGTACTGATGGTGTTCGCGCTGGCCATGGTGTTCCAGGTGCGCACGCTGCCGCGCTCTGCACTGCTGATCTTCTGGTTCGTGGCGTTCGCCTATGTCGTCACGTCGCGCTTCGTGGCGCGGGCGCTGTTGCGGCGCGGGCTCAAGCATGGCGGGCGGCCGCGCCTGCGCACGGCCATCTACGGCGCCGGCAACGCCGGGGTGCAATTGGCGCAGGCCATGGAGTTCAGCCCCGAGTACAAGGCCACCTGCTTTCTCGACGACCGCGAAGACCTGCACAACAAGACCGTGGCCGGCCTGAAGGTCTACCCGTCTTCGGCGCTCAGCGAAGCGGTGTTCCGTCACGACCTGGGGCAGATCGTGCTGGCCATTCCGTCGGCCACCACGGCCGAGAAGCGGCGCCTGATCCACCGTGTTGAAAGCGCTGGCCTGCCGGTGCGCATCCTGCCCGGCCTGGGTGACCTGGTCGAAGGCCGCGCGGGCGTGTCCGACATCCGCGAGGTCGACGTGGCCGACCTGCTGGGCCGCGACGCCGTGCCGCCCGACCCGGCCTTGTTCGCGCGCAACATCGCCGGCAAGGTGGTGCTCGTTACCGGGGCCGGCGGCTCGATCGGCAGCGAGCTGTGCCGCCAGATCCTGTCGCAGCGGCCGCGCCGGCTGGTGCTGCTCGACCACTCCGAATTCGCGCTCTACACCATCGACCACGAGTTGCAGCAGGCATCAATCGGCATCGATGTGCTGGCCTGCGTGGGCTCGGTGCTCGACGAAGGCCTGGTGCGCGCGCTGCTCAAGCAGCACCAGGTGCAGACGATCTACCACGCAGCCGCCTACAAGCACGTGCCCATCGTCGAGGCCAACATGCAGCAAGGCCTGCGCAACAATGTGTTCGGCACGCTCAACGTAGCGCGCGCCGCGCTCGAAGCCGAAGTCGAGACCTGCATCCTCGTCTCCACCGACAAGGCGGTGCGGCCGACCAACGTGATGGGCACGTCCAAGCGCATTGCCGAGCTGGTGTTCCAGGCTTCGGCCATTCGCGGCGCTGCGCGCACCACGTTCTCGATGGTGCGCTTCGGCAACGTGCTGGGCTCGTCGGGCTCGGTGGTACCGCTGTTCCGCCGCCAAATTCAAGCCGGCGGGCCGATCACCATCACCCACCCCGACATCATTCGCTACTTCATGCTGATCCCCGAAGCGGCGCAGCTGGTCATTCAGGCGGGGGCCATGTCCAAAGGTGGCGAGGTGTTCGTGCTCGACATGGGCGAGCCGGTTCGCATCGCAGACCTGGCGCGCTCGATGGTGCGCTTGTCGGGCCTGACCGAGAAGACCGAGGCTGTGCCCGAAGGCGACATCGAGATCAAGGCCGTGGGCCTGCGGCCGGGCGAGAAGCTGTTCGAAGAGCTGTTGATCGGCGACGACGTGGTGGCCAGCAGCCACCCGCGAATCATGTGCGCGCGCGAGCGCCACATCGACCCGGCGCTGCTCGACAAAATGCTGCAGTCGCTCGCCGCCGCGTGTGCCGCGAACGACGAGGTCTCGATGCTGCGGCAGATCCGCAACCTCGTGCCCGAGTACCGGCCGGCCGATGAAGTGAACGCGGAAGTGTCGGCGTCGCTGGCGAACCGTTAGTCGCTGTCTCTTCCTCCGTCACCCCTGCACTCGCTTCGCTCGCCCTCACCCCAACCCTCTCCCAGAGGGAGAGGGAGTTTGCCCGGATCACGTTCTCATGGCACTGCACCCTCGCTCTGCAGCTCCATCCGGCTCGGCACGTTCATCACCTGCAAGCCTGAATGCCGCGCCAGCTCGACGGCGCGGTCGCGCTGCTCTTGCGTCGCGCCGGGCATGGCCACGATCACGTGCGTGGCGCCGGCCAGGATGTGCGGGAACACCAGGTCGGCCAGCATGCCTTGCACCGACACGCCGCCAACCCGCAGGCCCTGCTTGGCGGGGTCGTCATCGAGCAGGGCCAGCACGGTCCAGCCGTCCCGGCGGTGAATGGTGCCGACGAGCCGGCGCGCCGCTTCGCCGGCGCCCAGCACCACGGCGCGGCGCGGCTCGCCTTCAACGTCGCTGACGCGCGAGCGCGCGGCTTCCCAGACCATGCGGTAGGCCATGCGCGATAGGCACAGCGCCAGCAGGCAGAACAGCGGGTGCAGCAGCAGCACTGCGCGCGCCACGCCGGTGAGTTGCGCACCGAGCACCGCCACCGCACTGATCAGCCCCGCAATCACGCAGGCTGCGGCAATGCGCTTGAAGTCGTCGAACCCGAAAAAGCGCCACAGGCCCCGCGGCACACCGGTCAAGGCCAGCAGCACGAGGTAGGTCAACACCACGCCGAACGACACGTAGTCGTCATACCAGGGCCGGCCCGGCTGCCAGCGCTCGAACCCGAGCCGGAACAGGTAGGTGATGTGCCAGCACGCGAGCACGGTCGCCGCGTCGGCCGCCATCGCGATGCTTCGGTTGCGCGGCCGCAGGGCCGACATCGCCTGGTCGAGCCAGGGCCACAGTTTGCTGTCGTTCATGGGGAGCAGCCTCCTCGGTGAGGGCAGGTTCGGAGCGAACACGGTGTTCAGCGTCAGGCCGATCACGCGCAGGTCGTTGGCGATGCTCGGCTGGTCCACGTAGCGCAGCGCGTAGCGCAGCTTCATCGGCAGGATGACGTCGATGTACTCGCGCTCGGGGTCGGCGGCGCGGGCCAGCAGGTCGCTCTCGTCGCGGTAGCGTACCGAGGCGAAGTCGGTGATGCCGGGCCGCACGCTGAGCAGCCGTTCGCGCCATGCGGGCGGGTAGTGGGCCACGTAGCGCGGCACCTCGGGGCGCGGGCCGACCAGGCTCATCGTGCCGCGCAGCACGTCGAGCAGTTGCGCAAGCTCGTCGAGCTTCGTGCGGCGCAGCAGCGCGCCGACCCGCGTGATGCGGCTGTCGCCCGCCACGGTGAGCTGCGCGCCGCTGGCGGGCGGCGCCACCGCCATGGTGCGGAACTTGAAGATGCGAAACAGCAGGCCGTGCCGGCCGACGCGCTCTTGCCGGTAGAACACCGGGCCGGGCGAATCGAGCTTGATCGCGGCGGCGATCAGCACGAACAGGGGCGACAGCAGCAGCAGCCCGAACAGCGAGGCCGCCACGTCGAGCAGGCGCTTGGGCATCGAACGGGCGGGGTTGCGCGCCGGCGTCAGGCGCGCAGCGCGGCGGCGGCGGCCTGCGCCACGCGCTGCACGTCGGCCACCGTCATGCGGGTGTAGATCGGCAGGCTCACCAGCCGCTCGAACGCGTGCTGGCTGTGCGGGAACGACTCGGCTTGCAAACCGTAGCGCTCGCGCCAGTACGGCTGCACATGCAGCGGGATGTAGTGCACGCTGCAGCCGATGCCGGCGGCGTAGAGCCGCTCGATGAACACGTCGCGGCTGATCGGTGCGGCGTCGGTGAGCCGCACCACGTAGAGGTGCCACGCATGCTGGTCGCCCGGGCACGGGCCGGGCGGGCGCAGCAAAGGCAGCCCGGCGAGCGCGGTGTGGTACGCCTCGGCCAGCAACTGGCGCTGCGCCTGGAACGCGCGGGCGCGCTTCAACTGGTGAATGCCAAGTGCTGCCGCGATGTCGGTCAGGTTGTACTTGAAGCCCGGTGCCACGATCTCGTAGTACCAGCTCGGCACCTTGGCTGTGAAGCGGTCGAACGCGTCGCGGTTGATGCCGTGCAGGCGCATCACCTTCACGCGCTGGGCCAGCGCCGCGTCACGCGTCACGACCATGCCACCTTCGCCGGTGGTGATGGTCTTGTTGGCGTAGAAGCTGAACACGGTCGCGTCGCTGCCCAGTGTGCCGACGAGTCGGCCGCCGCTGGTGGTGGGCAGGGCATGCGCCGCGTCTTCCACGACCTTGAGGCCGTGCTGTTTGGCCAGCGCCAGCAGCGCAGGCATGTCGGCCGCAAGCCCGCCGTAGTGCACCGGGATCACCGCCTTCGTGCGCGGCGTGATGGCGCGGGCCACCGCGGCCACGTCGATGCACAGGGTGGCGGGGTCGATGTCGACCAGCACCACGTCGGCGCCGAGGTAGCGCACCACCTCGGCGGTGGCGGTGAAGGTGTGGGTGGTGGTGATGACCTCGTCGCCGGGGCCGATGCCCAGCGCTTCGAGCGCGAGGTGCAGGCCGGCCGTGGCGGAGTTGACGGCCAGCGAGTGCAGGCCCGGGTCGCCCAGGAACGCCGTGAAGTCGTCTTCGAAGCGCTTCGCTTTCGGCCCGGTCGTGACCCAGCCGGAACGCAGCGTGTCGACGACTTCGGCGATCTCTTCTTCGCCGATCTCGGGCAGGGCGAAGGGCAGGAAGGGCAGCGGGATCGGAAGCTCGTGGTTCATGGTTTCTGTCGTTCGGCACAGCGCACGGGGCGCGGGGCCGTGCAGCAAACTTACCCGCTTGTCGCATTGCGTCATTGCAACGCAGCGAGCCACATTTTACCGAAGCAGCGTGGCCACCTCGGACACCGGCAACACCTCGACCCCGCCGCCCAACGGGTAGCGGCGCGGCACCGGGGCGACGACGTACGCGCGGTCGAGAGAGAGGTCGTCCAAGGCTTGCCAGAAGCCCTTGGTCGGCTTCGGCGCGCTGGCGAACTTGATCTCCACGCCGATCCGGCGCGCGCGGTGTTCGATTACCAGGTCGATCTCGGCGCCGGCGGCGGTGCGGTAGAAGCTCAGTCGCGCGTCGGGCGGCAGCTGGCCCGCCACCTGCTCGACCACGAAGCCCTCCCACGACGCGCCGGCGACCGGGTGGCCTTGCAGGTCCTTGACGGTTGCCAGGCCGAGCAGCGCGTGCAGCAAGCCGCTGTCGCGCAGGTACACCTTGGGCGATTTGACCAGCCGCTTGCCAAGGTTCGGCAGGTGCGGTGGAAGGCGGCGCACCATCATCGCGTCGACCAGCACGTCGAGATAGCGCGTGGCCGTGGTGTGCGACGCACCGCCCAGCGACTGGCCGAGTTGCGAAGCATTGAACATCTGGCCCTGCAGGTGCGCCAGCATCTGCCAGAAGCGCCGCAGGGTCTCGGCCGGAACGCGCACGCCCATGTCCGGCAGGTCGCGCTGCAGGAAGCTGTGGATGAAGTCTTGGCGCCAGACGAAAGAAGCCTCGTCGGTGCGCGCCAACACGCTGAGCGGGTAGCCGCCGCGCAGCCACAGCGCTTGCAGGTCGGCCAGGTCGGTCGTGCCCATCTCGCTGGCACGCAATGGCGTGAGTTCGAGGTACGACACCCGGCCCGCCAGCGATTCACCCGACTGACGCAGCAGGTTGCCCGACGCCGAGCCGAGCAGCAGGAAGCGACCAGGCCGGCGGTCGGTGTCGATCTCGGGCCGCAGCGCTGCGAAGAGCCCGGGCAAGAGCTGCACTTCGTCGAGCACCAG
The DNA here is from genome assembly GCA_025350965.1 of Rhizobacter sp. GTDB lineage: Bacteria > Pseudomonadota > Gammaproteobacteria > Burkholderiales > Burkholderiaceae_C > LMDS01. The sequence goes on along the minus strand of JANXWV010000064.1, from coordinate 1,239 downwards.
CAGCCGGTCACGGTGGGCCGCCAGAAAGAGTTCGGGCTGATCGAGCGCGGCGCGGTCGGAGGCACGCTCCAGGTCGAGCATCAGCGCGTTTTCATACCGGGCTGCCACGGTTCGCGCCAGCGTGGTCTTGCCGACCTGGCGCGGCCCGAGCAGTGCCACGGCCGGGTACTGGGCCAACCGCTGAGTCACGAGTTCGGTCAGATCACGTTCGATCATGCTTGTATTTTGAATACGTCGCGATCAATATGCAAGGACAAATCAAGTCTTTTCGACCCATGCCAACACATGCGTGCGCAGCGGCGGCAAGGCATTGAACAGCGGATAGAGGCTCGGGTGAACACTGGTCACGGCGCGCGCGATCGGGGGCGCCAGCGTCACGCGCCGGGCCTGCACGCGGCCGTGCGGGAACAGCGTTCGCACGCGCGCCAGCGGCACGCCGCGCACGTCGGGGTTGCGCGGGTTGTTGACGGTGAAGTCGTACCAGAGCACGCCGCCGCCGGGCTTGACCCAGGCCCACATCGCGTCGGCAAGAACCTGCTGGAACGCTGCGTCGAGCAGTGACGAAAACACCGTGGACACGAACACCACGTCTTGTGATGCCGGCGCCACGCGCATCTGCAACGCGTCGCCCGCGTGCAGTTGCAGCGCCGCCGGCAGCACATGGCGCGCCTGCGCGAAGCGTTCGGGCAGCAACTCGGCGCCCGTCAGGTGCTCGGGCACGAACCCCATGCGCAGCAGCTCCAGCAGGTTGGCGCCACCGCCGCAGCCGACCTCCAGCAGCCGCAATGCGGCCAGGTCGGTGAAGCCCAGCGTGGTGAACAGCCGCAGCATGGCGCGCTGGCGCTCCTGCAGCGTGTGCCATACGTCGGGGCGCAGCAGGCTGTAGCGGTCGCTGGCGACGTTGCCTGCGCGCCGCGCGTAGCGCTCGGCCACGGCTTCGGGCTCATCGTGTGGGCCGCGTGGGCTCATTCCAGCGCCCCGATGAAGCGCTGCGCAAGCACCGGGTAGGTGTGGTTGGCCAGCACGAACGCGCGCCCGCGCTCGCCCATCGCGCGGCGCTCATCGGCAGTGCGTGCCGCGAGCTGGCGCAGGCCTTGCGCGACCGCGCCGGGCGACTCGGGCACGACGGTGACGCCGCAGCGCGCCTCGGCCACCGGGTCGTTGCCGGCCTCGACCGAATGCAGCACCGCGCGGCCCGCCATCATGTAGTCCATCAGCTTGTTCGGGGCGATGCCGAAG
>JANXWV010000033.1 GCA_025350965.1 Rhizobacter sp. | reverse complement strand
GCTCAACTGCTGAGCTGTGACCACACCTTGTCGAGTCGCTTCACGCTGACCGGCTGCGGCGTGCGCAGCTCCTGCGCGAAGAGGCTGACGCGCAACTCTTCGAGCAGCCAGCGGAACTCGTCGAGCCGCGCGTCGTGCACGCCTTTGCGGTCGGCCACGAAGCGCCAGAAGCGCTGCTCAATGGGCCGCAGTTCGGCCAGGCGCTGCGCGTCGCGCAGGGCGTCGGTGCGCAGCTTGTCGAGCCGCATCGTGATCGCCTTCAGGTAGCGCGGCAGGTGGCCGAGCTGCGCCCAGGGCGTGACGGCGACAAAGCGCTTGGGGATGAGCCGGGTGAGCTGCGCGGTGATGTCGTCGGCCACCTCTTTCGGGGCGCGTGCGTCCTTGAGCTTGCGCAGCGCGGCGGCGTACTCGATGAGGATGGCGAAGGTGCTGCGCGCCACTTCGCTGGCGATCAGCGTCAGGCGGCCGCGCCCTTCGTCGACACGGCGCGCGAACGCCGCGGCATCGGTCGGCAAAGGCTCGGCCAGGAAGGCGCGGTCGAGTGCCACGTCGATGATTTGCTCGCGCAGTTCTTCGGCGCTGCCGAGCGGCATGTAGGCCGCGCTCATGCGCTGCAAGTCGGGGATGTTTTTCTCCAGGTACTTCAGCGCGTCGCGGATCTGCAGCGCGACAAGCCGGCGCAAGCCGGCGCGGTGCTTGCGCTGCACCACGTCGGGTTCGTCGAAGACCTCGATCTCAACATGCGTGAGCTTGTCGATGAGGGCAGGGAAGCCGATCAACGACTGGCCGGCCTTGCGCACTTCGAGCAGTTCGGGGAGCTCGCCGAAGGTCCAAGTGGTGTGTTGGGCGGGGGGGGTCGGAGCGGCTTCGTTGCCCCTTCCCCGGCCCTCCCCCAGCAGGGGAAGGGATGGCGACGCATTGCCCCATCCCCCGCTGGGGGAGGGTTGGGGTGGGGGCGGTGCCGCACCCACCACCTTCAACCCCGCCAACGCCTGAAACGCCGAGCGCGCCTGCCCACCGAGTTCGGCCTTCAGCGTGGCCAGGTTGCGGCCCGCGCCGAGCTGCCGCCCATGCTCGTCGACGACGCGGAAGTTCATCAACAGATGCGCTGGAACCTGCTCCAGCTTGAAGTCGGCGCGCTTGATGTCGAGTTGCGTCTTGCCGCGGGCGTGCTTCAGCAACACGTCGAGCAGCCCGCCGTTCGCAAACTCGCTGGCGGCGATGAAGGCATCGGCATAGTCGGGCAGCGGCACCAGCCGCGAGCGCGGGCGCTGGTGCAGTGTCTTGACGAGTGCGAGCACCTTGTCTTTCAACATGCCGGGCACGAGCCATTCGCAGCGCTCGTCGTTCACCTGGTTCAACGAGTAGATCGGCACCGTCACGGTAACGCCGTCTTTCGCGTCGCCGGGGTCGTGCAGGTAGGTCGCAGCGCAGTCCACACCGCCCAGGCGCAGCGTCTTCGGGAATGCGGCCGTGGTGATGCCGGCCGCCTCGTGGCGCATCAGCTCATCACGGGTCAGCAGCAGTGCCTGCGGGTTGCGGCGTACCTCGTCGCGGTACCAGCGCTCGATCGAATGGCCGCTGCACACGTCGGCGGGCAGTTGCGCGTCGTAGAACGCGTGGATCAACTCGTCGTCCACCAGCACGTCTTGCCGGCGCGACTTGTGCTCGAGCTCTTCGACCTGCGCGATCAGCCTGCGGTTGGCCGCCACGAACGGCAGCTTGGTCTCCCACTCACCCGCAACCAGCGCCTCGCGGATGAAGATCTCGCGCGCCGCCACCGCATCGATGTTGCCGAAGTTCACGCGCCGGTTGCTGTAGATCACGATGCCGTAGAGCGTGGCGCGCTCGAGCGCAATCACCTCGGCGGCCTTCTTCTCCCAGTGCGGCTCGAGCAGCTGCGTCTTGATGATGTGCCCGGCGATGCCCGGCAGCCACTGCGGCTCGATGGCGGCGATGCCGCGGCCGAACAGGCGCGTCGTCTCGACGAGCTCGGCCGCCACAATCCAGCGGCCCGGCTTCTTCGACAGGTTGGCGCCCGGGTGGCGGTAGAAGCGGATGCCGCGCGCACCCAGGTACCAGTCGTCTTCGTCGCTCTTGCAGCCGATGTTGCCAAGCAGCCCCGCCAGCATCGACAGATGCAGCTGCTCGTAGGTGGCCGGCAGCGTGTTCAGGCGCCACTGGTGCTCGGCGACAACAGTGTGCAACTGCGAATGGATGTCGCGCCACTCGCGCACGCGGCGCGGCGAGATGAAGTTGTCGCGCAACAGCTGCTCCTGCTTGCGCTGCGACACCTTGTGTTCGCCCTGTTTCTTCAGGTTCGCGCCCCTGACCGCTTCGAGCCAGGCCCACAGCTTCAGGTCGCCGAGAAACTCGGAGCGCTCGTCGTCGAACTTCCTGTGCGCGGCGTCGGCGGCCTGCTGGTTCTCGAGCGGCCGGTCGCGAACGTTCTGTACGCTGAAGGCACTGGCGATGATGAGCACCTCGGTCAGCGCCTCGCGGCTGCGCGCCTCGAGAATCATGCGGCCCACGCGCGGGTCGAGCGGCAGGCGTGCGAGCTCATGGCCAACCTTCGTGAGCTGGTTGTCGTCGTCGACTGCGCCCAGCTCGGCAAGCAGCTGGTAGCCATCGGCAATGGCACGCTTCGGCGGCGGCTCGATGAACGGGAAGTCTTCGACCGTGCCGAGGTTCAACGACTTCATCCGCAGGATCACGCCGGCCAGCGACGAACGCATGATTTCCGGGTCACTGTATTTCGGCCGCTCGGCGAAGTCTTTCTCGTCGTACAGGCGGATGCAGATACCACTGCTCACGCGCCCGCAGCGGCCGGCACGCTGGTTCGCCGCCGCCTGACTCACCGGCTCCACGAGCAGCTGCTCGACCTTGTTGCGGTAGCTGTAGCGCTTGACACGCGCGGTGCCCGCGTCGATGACGAACTGAATGCCCGGCACCGTGAGCGAAGTCTCTGCCACGTTGGTGGCGAGCACGATGCGGCGCGCGCTGTGCGGCTCGAAGATGTGGTCTTGCTCCTGCTGGCTCAGGCGCGCAAACAGCGGCACCACTTCCACACCCGGCGGGTGGTGCTTGCGCAGGTGGTCGGCCGCCTCGCGGATCTCGCGCTCGCCGGGCAGGAAGACGAGCACATCGCCCGATCCCTCGCGCCAGAGTTCATCGACGGCCGCGCTGATCGCGTCGTTCAGATCGAACTCGGCGGGCCGGCCGCCCGGCCGCCCCAAGGCCGGCGCGCCCCCTTGGGGGGCTGGCGACGCAGTCGCCTTGGGGGCGCCGTTCTCCTCGAACGGCCGCCAGCGCTGCTCGACCGGGAACAGCCGGCCCGAGACCTGGATCACGGGCGCCGGGCCGTCCTTGCTCTCGAAGTGCCGCGCGAAGCGGTCGGCGTCGATGGTCGCCGAGGTCACGATGACCTTCAGGTCGGGCCGGCGCGGCAAGATCTGCCGCAGGTGGCCGAGCAGAAAGTCGATGTTCAGGCTGCGCTCATGCGCCTCGTCGATGATGATGGTGTCATAGGCACGCAGCAGCGGGTCGGTCTGCGTCTCGGCGAGCAGGATGCCGTCGGTCATCAACTTGACGCTGGCACCACTCGACAGCCGGTCCTGGAAGCGCACCTTGAAGCCCACCACGTCGCCGATGGGCGTGTTCAGTTCCTGCGCAATGCGCTTGGCGACACTCGACGCCGCGATACGGCGCGGCTGGGTGTGGCCGATGAGCTTGCCGGTGTTGGCCTTTCCGCGCCCGAGTTCGAGCGCGATCTTCGGCAACTGCGTGGTCTTGCCGGAGCCCGTCTCGCCGCAGACGATGACGACCTGGTTCGCTCTCAGCGCAGCCGCGATCTCGTCGCGCCGCGCCGAGACGGGAAGCGACTCGGGGTAGGTGATCGGCGGCAGTGGGTTCGCGGGGCGGGGCCCGCCGGCGCGCGCGGCCGCAGGCGGGGCATCAAGGTTCGGCATCAGACGCGGATTATCGAAGATGCCGGTGCCCGCGAGCCCTGCCCCACATCAACGCCCCACGTCAGAGCGTCGTCCAGCCGTTCGTCACCGCGATCTTCAGCAGCTCGCTGGCCGAGTCGACACCGAGCTTGCGGCGCAGGCTCAGCCGGTGGGTCTCGACGGTGCGCACGCTGATGTCGAGCTGCCGCGCCACCACCTTGTTGCTGCTGCCGTGGGCGAGCAACACCGCGATCTCGTGCTCGCGTGCGGTCAACTGCGGCGCGCCGAGACCGACCTGCGCGACCAGGCTCGCAACCTGGGCGCTGAAATAGTTGCCGCCCGCGCACACGGCACTGATGGCGGAGATGATGTCCGCCGTCGGCGACTCTTTCAGCACATAGCCGCAAGCGCCGGCACGGATGGCACTGAGCACGTACTCGCGGTTGTCGTACATGCTCAGCATCAGCACCTTGACCCGCGGGTGGCGGCGCCGCAGCTCGGTGGCGAGTTCGATGCCGTTCATGCCCTTCATGCCCACGTCCACCAACATCAGGTCGGGTGCGTCGGCATCGGCCAGGGCCAGCGCATCGGGGCCGCTGGCCGCTTCGCCCACCACCTCCAGGCCGGCAACGACTGACAGGCGTGCGCGCAGGCCGTCGCGCACCAGCGCATGGTCGTCGACGATGACGAGGCGCACCACGCCGGTGGCGGCCGCCGTCATGCCATGCCCGCGAGCGGAAAGCTCGCCATCAGCACCGTGCGGCCCTGCTCCGACACCAGCTGGAACCAGCCCCCGTTGCGCTCGACGCGCTCGCGCATGTTCGAAAGGCCAATACCACGGTCCTTGCTGAGCTCGACGTTCTTCACGTCGAAGCCGCAGCCGTCGTCGACGATGCGCAGCATCAGGCGCTCATTGGCATCGTTGAGCTGAATGCTCACCTGGCGCGCACCGGCGTGGCGCTCGACGTTGCGCAGCGCCTCTTGGGCCACGCGGAACAGGCTCACGGCTTGCAGCTCGGGCAGGTGGTCTTCGTGAACGCGCGCGGCAACTTCGACTTGCAAACCGCTGCGCTGCGCGAGCTCGTTGCCCAGGTGCTCCAGCGCAGCCGGCAAGCCCAGGTCGTCGAGCAGCGCGGGGCGCAGGCCATGGGAAATGCGCCGCACCTCGCCGATGGCCTTCGACAGCGCGCCGATCTCCTTGTCGATCGCGACGACCGGCGCCGTGCCCGGGTGCGCAAGCCGGTGCCCGACCAGTTCGAACTGGTACTTGATCGACACCAGCAGCTGGCAGATGTGGTCGTGCAGTTCGCGCGAAACACGCGAGCGTTCTTCTTCCTGGGACGTGACGACGCGGTGCGCCAGGGCCTTGAGCTTGCGGTCGGCCTGGCGCTGTTCGCTGATGTTGAGCGCCATGCCACCGGCAAACACCGCGAGTGACGCGAACACCGCCACCGCAGCCAGGCCGATCAAGGTTTCGCGAACGCTGGCGAGCAGGTTGCCACGCATCAGCGCGGCGGCCGATTCCACGTCGTCCAGGTAGATGCCGGTGCCCAGCATCCAGCCCCAGCGCGGCAGCGCCACCGAGTAGCCGAGCTTGGGCGTGACGCGCCCGGTCGAGGGCTTGGGCCATTGGTAGCGCGTAAAACCGCCGCCCTCGGCTGCACGTTCGAGCAGCTCGCGAATCACCCACACCCCGTCCTTGTCGCGCATGTTGCGCAGGTTCTGGCCGATCAGCTCAGGCTGGCGCGGGTGCACCAGGTTCAGGCCGTCAGCGGTATAGACGAAGAAGTAGCCGTCGTTGCCGAACTGCATGCTCGACAACACGGCCTTGGCCTGCTCCTTGGCGGCTTCATCGTCGCGGCCGGCCTCGTAGAGGTTCGCGATCGACGTGAGCGCAAGTTCCACGTACGAGCGCAACTCGTCGCGCTTGGTGCCGAGCAGCGTTTGTTCGAGCAGTTGTGCCTGCTGCTCTTCGAGCCGGCGTGTCTCGATCACGAGCAGCGCGCCGATGAACGCCACCGCCAGCAGCAGCGGCGCCACCGCGAGCGACAGTATCTTGGCCTTGAGCTTCATGCCGCGATTGTGCGGCGCTGCTCCGGCCAGGCCGCGTGCCCGGCCAGCGGCGCAGGGCTCGTGGTTTCCCTTAGGCAGTACTACGCACCGCGCCCACGCAGTCATGCGCATGCAAGGGTCGGCTTCGCGGCTCACAATTCGGAAGTGGTGCCGCTTGGCCGTTTCAGGCATTGTGAGCACCCTTCACAAAACCACGACCGGAGACTTTTGATGAACCGTTTGACCACCCTCGCCGGCGCTGTTGCGCTCGCAACCCTGACCACTTTGGCCACCGCTGCCGACCCGATCAAGATCGGCGTCGCCGGCCCGTTCACCGGCGGCTCGTCGTCGATGGGCGTGAGCATGCGCGACGGTGTGCGCCTGGCCATCGAAGAGATCAACAAATCGGGCGGCGTGCTTGGCCGCCAGCTCGTGGCCGTGGAACGCGACGACGAGGCCAAGAACGAGCGCGGCGTGCAGATCGCCCAGGAGCTGATCAACAAAGAGAAGGTCACCGCCACGGTGGGCTACATCAACACCGGCGTCGCCCTGGCCTCGCAGCGCTTCTTTCAGGAAGCCAAGATCCCGGTGATGAACAACGTGGCGACCGGCTCGGTCATCACGAAGCAGTTCGACAAGGACCCAGACAACTACATCTTCCGCAACGCCGCGCACGACAGCATCCAGGCGCCGATGATCGTCGAGGAAGCCATCACCCGTCGCGGCTACAAGAAGGTGGCGATCCTGGCCGACTCGACCAACTACGGCCAGCTCGGCCGCTCCGACCTGGAAGCGGCGCTGAAGCTGAAGAACGTCACGCCCGTGGCCGTCGAGAAGTTCAACATCAAGGATGTGGACATGACGGCCCAGTTGCTCAAGGCCAAGGAAGCCGGCGCCGAGGCGGTGCTGACGTACGGCATCGGCCCCGAACTGGCGCAGATCGCCAACGGCATGACCAAGCTCGGCTGGAAGGTGCCGCTCATCGGCTCATGGACGCTGTCGATGGCCAACTACATCGACAACGCCGGCCCCGGTGGTGAAGGCGCGCGCATGCCGCAAACCTTCATCCAGGAGCCGACCACGCCGAAGCGCCAGAGCTTCATCATCAGCTACCTGAAAACCTTCAACCCGAAGAACGCGCGCATGGATTCGCCCGTCTCGGCCGCGCAAGGTTACGACTCGGTGTACCTGCTCGCCGCCGCCATCAAGCAGGCCAAAAGCACCGATGGCCCCGCCATCAAGGCCGCACTGGAAGACTTGAAGACGCCGGTCGAAGGCGTGGTCACGACTTACAACAAGCCGTTCTCCAAGACCGACCACGAAGCGATCACTGCCAACATTCCGGTGTTCGGTGAAGTCAAGGGCCAGCGCGTGGTGTATGCCTACCCCGACGACCAGAAGAAGGCCTCCGAAGTGCGCGTGAAAGACGCGAACGCCAAGGGCGCGCTGAGCCAGAAGAAGTAAGGCGCGCGGCGGCGTGCCGCTGCAACGCAATCCAACTCTTCACCGCAGAGTTAAGGGAGTTGGCGGAGGTTGGCAGAGTCAAGAACGTTTGAAGTTCTTACTCGGCGCACACTCCGTCAACGCCGCGACTCTGCGGTGAATGAATTGCGTTCCCTTCCAGAGCCTCCCGAAAGCCACCATGCAAATCCTGACCCAACTCGTGTTCAGCGGCATTGCCCTGGGCATGATCTACGCCGTCATCGCGTTCGGCTACCAGCTGACGTTCCAGACCTCCGACACGCTGAACTTCGGCCAGGGCGACGCGCTGATGCTGGGCGCGCTCGTCGGCCTGACGCTCGTCGGCCTGGGCGTGAACTACTGGCTGATGATCCCGATCGTCTGCGTGTTCGGCGCCTTCCAGGGCGCGGTGGTCGAACGCATCGGCGTGCGGCCCGCGATCAAGATCAAGTCGGAGTTCGGCTGGATCATGAGCACCATTGCGCTGGGCATCATCTTCAAGAACGTGGCCGAGAACGTGTGGGGCCGTGATGACCTGAAGTTCCCTTCGCCGCTGCCCGAAGCGCCGCTTCACCTACTGGGCGCGAACGTGCTGCCGATGGAGTTGCTGGTGGTCGGCGGTGCACTGCTGATGATGTTGGCGGTCGAGGTGTTCAACCGCAAATCGATCTATGGCAAGGCCGTGGTCGCCACCTTCAACGACCGAGACGCCGCCAAGCTGATGGGCATCAACACCGGCCTCGTCATCACCTTTTCATACGCGCTGAGCTCGATGACCGCGGCTTTCGCCGGCGTGCTGATCGCCCCGCTCACGCTGACCGGCGCCACGATGGGCGCGGTGCTCGGCCTGAAGGCGTTCGCCGTGGCGATCATCGGTGGCTTGACGAGCGGCATGGGCATCGTGGTGGGCGGCATCATTCTCGGCGTGGCCGAGACCACGACCGGCTTCTACCTGAGCACCGGCTACAAGGACGTGCCGGGTCTCGTGCTGCTGCTCATCGTGCTGGCCGTGCGGCCGGCGGGTCTGTTCGGCAAGACTGCCATCAAGAAGGTCTGACCCATGAAACGCAGTCATCTGTTGTTGGCAGTGATCGGCATTGCCGCACTCGCCCTGTTCCCGGTCGGGGTTCACAACCCGTACTACATCCACCTGGTCGAGACGATCATGATCTACGCGATCGTGCTGTTCGGGCTTGACATCGTGGTGGGCTACACCGGCCAGGTGTCGCTCGGCCACGCCGGCCTGTTCGGCGTGGGCGCCTACACGGCCGGCGTGCTGGTGCTCAAGCTCGGCGCGTCGATCTGGCTCACGGTGCCCGCAGCCATTCTCATCACGGCCGGGTTCGGCGCGCTGCTGGCGCTGCCGGCGCTGCGTGTATCGGGCCCGTACCTCGCGATGGTGACGCTGGCGTTCGGCACCATCATCCAGATCCTCATCAACGAGATGAGCTTCCTGACCGAAGGGCCGCTGGGCATCAAGCTGGAGAAGCCTGATCTCTTCGGACACAAGCTCGACGAGCGCGAGTTCTACTGGGTCGTGCTGGTGCTGATGGTGCTGGCGCTGGTGGTCGTGCACCGCGTGCTGCGCTCGCACCTCGGCCGCGCATTCGAGGCGCTGCGCGGCAGCCCGGTGGCATCCGATTGCATGGGTGTGTCGGTCTACCGATACAAGGTGTATGCCTTCGTGATCAGCGCCGGCTTCGCGGGACTGGCCGGAAACCTGTACGCATATTCCGAGCAGTACATCTCACCGAACACCTACAACTTCGAACTGACGGTGCTGTTCCTCCTGGCCGTGATCATGGGCGGGCGCAAGAGCCGCATCGGTTCGCTCGTGGGCGCCACGATCATCGTGCTCTTGCCCAAGCTGCTCGACGACATCGAGATGTTCCGCTATGTGTCGGTCGCGCTGGCGGTGCTGGTGGCCGTGTCGGCCGTGGTGGGCGTTCGGCGCGGCAAGAGCACGGCGCAACAGATGGCGATTCCCGTGGTCGGCACGCTGCTACTTGCGGGGTTGTCGTTCAAGCTGCAGAGCATGACGGACTGGCGCTTGTCGATCTTCGGCGTGATCACACTGTTCGTCGTGTACTACCTGCAGGACGGCATCGTCGGCTTCGTGCGCAATGCGCTGAACCTGAAGCAGACCTCGGTCGCCGACCAGCAAGCCGCCATCGGTGTGGTCAGGGGCGACGCCGTGGGCACGGCGGCTGGCGGGAATGCGTCGCCCGAGTTGCTGAAGGCGAGCGGCGTGCTGATGCAGTTCGGCGGGCTGAAGGCGCTGAACAACGTCGACCTCGTGATCAAGCGCGGCAGCATCCACGGCCTGATCGGGCCGAACGGCTCGGGCAAGAGCACGATGATGAACGTGCTGACCGGCATCTACCAACCCACCGCCGGCAGCGTGGCATTTGCGGGGCAATCGGTGGTGGGGCGCACTTCGAGCGACATCGCGTTGTCGGGCATTGCGCGCACATTCCAGAACGTGCAGCTCTTCGGCGAGATGACGGCCTTGCAGAACGTGCAGGTGGGCCTGCACCACACCTTTGCGAGCAACCTGTTCGACGTGGCACTGCACACCCCGCGCTACATGCGCGAAAGCGCCGGCGCCGCCAGCCGCGCGCTCGGCCTGCTGCAGTTCGTGGGCCTCTCCGACCTGGCATTCGAAGAGGCACGGAACCTCCCGTATGGCAAGCAGCGGCTGCTCGAGATCGCTCGCGCGCTGGCGCTCGACCCGCAACTTCTGCTGCTCGACGAGCCCGCCGCCGGCCTGACCGCGCCCGACATCAAGGAGTTGATCGCCATCATCCGCAAGATCCGCGAGCACGGCGTGACCGTGATCCTGATCGAGCACCACATGGACGTGGTGATGAACCTGTGCGATACCGTCTCGGTGCTCGACTTCGGGCAAAAGATCGCCGAAGGCATGCCCGCGCAGGTGCAGGCCGACCCGAAGGTCATCGAAGCCTATCTCGGCGGCACCGCCTGAGGACTGAACACCATGTTGACCATCAACAACCTCGTCGCCGGCTACGGCAAAGTTCAAGTCCTGCACGGCATCTCGATCGACGTGCCCAAGGGCAAGGTCGTGACGCTCATCGGCTCGAACGGTGCGGGCAAGACGACCACGATGCGCGCCATCTCCGGAATGATCGCGCCGACGGGGGGCGACATCACCCTCAACGGCAAACGCATCGAGGGCAAGGAGTCGTACGACATCGCCAAGCTCGGCCTCGCGCACTCGCCCGAAGGCCGGCGCGTGTTCGCGACCATGACCGTGACCGACAACCTCATCCTCGGCGCGTTCCCGCGCCTGACAGGCAGCCGGCCGAAGGGCGACGTTGCGGCCGACCTGGACCGCGCGCTCGACCTGTTCCCGCGCCTGAAGGAGCGGCGCAACCAGCTGGCGGGCACGCTGTCGGGCGGCGAGCAGCAGATGCTCGCGATGGCGCGCGCCACGATGTTGAACCCCGACGTCGTGCTGCTCGACGAACCGTCGATGGGCCTGGCGCCGATCCTCGTGGCGGAGGTGTTCAAGATCATCGAGCGGCTGAAGAGCCAGGGCGTGACGATGCTTCTGGTCGAGCAGTTCGCGGCGGCCGCGCTGGCCGTGGCCGACTACGGCTACGTGCTGGAGAACGGCCGCATCTCGGTGCACGGCCCGGCCGCCAAGTTGCGCGACGACCCAGCGGTGAAGGCGGCTTACCTGGGCGGCGGCGGGCACTGACCCGCGCACGTTTGCACTGCCCACAAACCCCCGCACCGACCTCTTCTTCACCGTCCGCGCCGGCCATGGATTCGCTGCAGGCGCTCGCATCGATCTGGGCCGCGGCCGGCTTGCCCGACGACTCGCTCGCACAGCTGACGATGACCGGCGTCGAGCCGGTGCTGCCCTCATCGTTCGCCGTCGGGACAGCGGCGCAGGTTTCGTTCGCGGCGGCAGCATTGGCTGCTTCCGACATCGGCCGCGCCCGCAACGGCTTGCGCCAGCAGGTGCAGGTGGGCATGCACCACGCAGCGCTCGAATGCACGGCCCGCTTTTTGGTCGATGGCCGCGCGCCCGACGCGTGGGACCAACTCGCCGGCCTGTACGCCTGCGGCCCGCACGGGCGCTCTGGCTGGGTGCGCATCCACACCAACTTCGCGCACCACCGCGACGGCGTGCTGCGCCTGCTGGGGTTGCCCGAGGGTGCCGCCACGACGCGCGACGCCGTCGCGCAAGCACTTGCCTCATGGCGCGCCGACGCATTCGAGCAAGCCGCCACCGATGCCGGCATGGTGGTCGCCGCCTTGCGCAGATTCGACGAATGGGATGCCCACCCGCAGGCGGCGGTCATTGCGGGCGAACCGCTCGTGGCCATCGAACGCATCGGCGATGCGCTGCCTCTCGAACTGGCTGCGCTTGCGCTGCCCGACCGACCGCTGTCTGGCCTGCGCGTGGTCGAACTGACGCGCATCCTCGCAGGGCCTGTGGCGGGCCGCATGCTCGCGGCCTACGGCGCGGACGTGCTGCTGGTCAACGCACCGCACCTGCCCAACATCGAGGCCATTGCCGACACGAGCCGAGGCAAGCTCTCGGCCTTGGCAGATTTGCGTACCGAGACAGGCGGCGAGGCGCTGCGCCATGTGGTGCGTGACGCGCATGTGTTCATGCAGGGCTACCGCCCCGGCGCGCTGGCAGCCCTCGGCTTCGCACCGGCCGATGTGGCCGCGCTGCGCCCGGGCGTCGTTTGCGCATCGATCAGTGCCTACGGCGAGCGCGGCCCCTGGGCTGGCAAGCGCGGCTTCGACTCGCTCGTGCAATGCGCCACGGGCTTCAACCATGCCGAAGGGCTGGCCGCCGGCACCGATCAACCGCGCGCCTTGCCGATGCAAGCGCTCGACATGGCCAGCGGCGCATTGATGGCGTTCGGCGTGCAAGCCGCGCTGCTGCGTCAGCAATGCGAAGGCGGCAGCTGGCATGTGCGCGTATCGCTCGCGCGCACCGGCCAGTGGCTGCGCCAACTCGGCCGCTTGGCCGATGGCTTCCGCGCACCTGCCGCCGACGTCAACGGGCTGATGGAAAACAGCGCCTCCGGCTGGGGTGTGCTCTCGGCGTTGCGCCACGCGGCCGTGTTCTCGCACACGCCAGCCGGTTGGGCCCGGCCGTCGATGCCTCCGGGCAGCCACGCGCTCGCCTGGCCCGCGCATTGATCGCATTGCTCGCATGGGCACGGTGTTCCGCTGCGCGCAGCAGCGTGCATGACAAAATCGCGCCCGCACACCACCCCAGAGCGCACCGACCTTGAGCCTCGTCTTCCCCCACACCTTCGTGCCCTGGTTTCGCACCGTGGCGCCGCACATCCATGCGTACCGCGGCAAGACCTTCGTGGTGGGGATTGCGGGCGAGCTGATCGCCGCCGGCAAGCTCAACTCGTTCGCGCAGGATCTGGCCATCCTTCAGGCCATGGGCATCAAGCTCGTGCTGGTGCACGGCTTTCGCCCGCAGGTCAACGAACAACTGCGCTCCAAGGGCTACGAAGCGCGCTACAGCAACGGCCTGCGCATCACCGACGCGGTGGCGCTCGACTCGGCGCAAGAAGCCGCGGGGCAGTTGCGCTTCGAGATCGAGGCGGCGTTCTCCCAAGGGCTGCCGAACACACCGATGGCCAACGCCATCGTGCGCGTGGTGTCGGGCAACTTCCTGACGGCGCGGCCGGTCGGCATCGTCGACGGGGTCGACTTCATCCACAGCGGTGTGGTGCGCAAGGTCGACTCCGGTGCGATCCGCCGCGCCATCGACATCGGCGCGATGGTGCTGCTGTCACCGTTCGGCTTCTCGCCCACTGGCGAAGCCTTCAACCTGACCATGGAAGACGTGGCCACGAGCACCGCCATCGCGTTGCAGGCCGACAAGCTGCTGTTCGTGACCGAGGTGCCGGGCATCCACGAAGACCTGGCTGATGCCGACAGCCCCATCGACACCGAACTCGCATTGGCCGACGCCGTCAAGCTGCTGACGCTGTTGCCGGCGCCGCTGCTGCCCACCGACCCCGCGTTCTACTTGCGCCACTGCGTGCGCGCCTGCCAGGGCGGAGTGGAGCGCTCGCACATCTTGCCGTTCGCGCTCGACGGCGCGCTGCTGATGGAGGTGTTCACGCACGACGGCATCGGCACGATGGTCGTCGACGAAAAGCTGGAGAGCCTGCGCGAGGCCACGGCCGACGACATCGGTGGTGTGCTGCACCTGATCGAGCCCTTCGAGCGCGACGGCACGCTTGTCAAGCGCAGCCGCACCGAGATCGAACGCGACATCGGCCACTACACGGTGATCGAGCACGACGGCGTGATCTTCGGCTGCGCCGCGCTCTACCCTTACCCGGAAGCGAAAACGGCCGAGATGGCTGCGCTGACGGTCTCGCCCGACGTGCAAAGCCAGGGCGACGGCGAGCGCATCTTGAAACGCGTAGAACAGCGTGCGCGAGCCATGGGGCTGGAGAGCATCTTCGTCCTCACCACACGAACCATGCATTGGTTCATCAAGCGCGGCTTCAACCAGGTCGACCCCGACTGGCTGCCCGAAGCGCGCCAGCGCAAATACAACTGGGACCGGCGCTCGCAGGTACTCGTGAAGAAACTCGGCTGACGACGCCGGTATCGGCCGTCGCACCATCAGCTGCCCCACATTTGACAAGGAAGAAAACATGGCACGCCTCATTCAATGCATCCACCTGAAAAAAGAAGCCGAAGGAATGGACTACGCGCCCTATCCCGGTGAGTTGGGCAAGAAAATCTACAACTCGGTCAGCAAGGAAGCCTGGCAGTTGTGGATGAAACACCAGACCATGCTCGTCAACGAGAACCGGTTGAATCTTGCTGATCAGCGCGCTCGCCAGTATCTGGCGCGCCAGATGGAGAATTTCTTCTTCGGCGACGGGGCAGACGAACCGATGGGGTATGTACCACCAGCGAACTGAGTTTCACCGACAGTTGCGATGGTGGGAAGAGTCCGGGTTCGAACGGGTATCTCTTTCGGTACTTCAAGGAATACAATCGTAGTTCCGGCAATCCCCCGATTGCTGCAACCGAAGGAATGTAGATGGCCACGTTGAAAGAACTGATTGCCCAGAAGGAAGCCCTGGAGCGGCAAATCGAACTCACTCGCAACGAAGACCGCTCGGCGGCAGTTGAGAAAGTGCGCGCCTTGATGACGGAATATGGACTCTCGGTTTCCGACCTTTCGACCAAGCGCGCCAAGAAAGTGGTCGGGTCGAAGGTTGCAGCGAAATATGTCGATAAAGCCACCGGCGACACCTGGAGCGGGCGCGGGCTGCAACCCAGATGGCTCAAGGCGGCACTGGTCCAAGGGCGCAAACTGACCGACTTCACGGTCTGATTCGGGCCTGCCCCGGCATCGGAAAAGTGCTCGCCCTGAGCGAGCCGGTGCGATGGCGCTGACTCGCGCGTGACGTTTCTTTCCGTTACATTCACGCCCACTCAACCGACGCCTCTTCCGTGCCCGCCGCCGATTTACACCGCTTAAACGGCGTCCCGTGGACGCCTCGCCTTTCACGCGAGTGGCTTTTGGAGATGTTGCTCCTCGCCCTGGCGTGCGCCGCCGGCGCCCGGCTCACCTCGATGTTGCCGCTGGTGGGGCCAGCGGTCTCGCCGATCTGGCCGCCCGCGGGCATTGCCCTCGCCGCTCTGCTTCGATTCGGTGTGGCTTTGTGGCCCGGCGTCTGGCTTGCCGCATTCACGGCGACCTTGCTGGCAGGTGAACCGGTCTGGTCGGCCTTCATGCTGGCTGTGGGCGGCACGCTGGCGCCGCTGCTCGGCGCGCTCGCCCTGCGCCGCGAAGGCCTGCATTCCGATCTCGACCGGCGCCGTGACCTGGGCCTGTATGCCGCGCTCGGCATCGCGCTGGTGGCCACGCTGAGTGCGGGCAATGGGGCCTTCTGGCGCGCGGCAAGCGGCACGACGCCGTGGCCCGACCTCCTGCGAACCGCCGCCTACCTTTGGCTCGGCGATGCCATGGGCCTGTTGGTGGTCGGCATCCCCCTGTTGACCGTGTCTGCGGCGGCGCTGCGCCAGGCATTCGGACAATGGCGCTGGGTCTGGTCATCGCTGCTGGTGCTCGTCACGCTCGCCAGTGCGGCGCTGGCGTTCCTGTTGACGGGCACCGGGGCCGCCGCGCCGTCGCCGCTGTTCTTCGTGCCGCACGTGCTGCTGTGCTGGATCGGCGCACGCAGCGGCTTGTTCCTGGCCTCGAGCACTTCGTTGCTGCTGGCGGTGGGCAGCATGCTGGCAGCGCACTACGGCATCGGCCCCTTCCCCTTGCACCCGACCGACGCGGGCGTGGCTTTCCTGATTGGCTATGTCTGCAGCCTGCTCGCCATGCCGCTGCTGACGACTGCGCTCACCGGCGAAATTGCAGCGAACGAGCGGCGCTGGCAGCTGGCACTGGACACCTCGCAAATCGGCGTGGGCGAATGGGACCTGGCGCGCGCACAGGTCGATCTGTCGGCACGCTGGCTGGCACTGCTCGGCTACCAGTCGCAAAGCTTCGGCCACAGTCTGCAAAGTTTCTGGGCGCTGGTGCACACCGACGATCTGCTCACGCTGCAGCGGGCCCTGGAACCGCTGCGCGCATCACAAGCCGAGAACACGCGCACCGAGTGCCGCATGCAATGTCGCGACGGCACCTGGCGTGCCTTCGAGCTGCACGCCCTGGTGGCCGAACGCGACAGCGCCGGTGCGCCGCTGCGGCTGATCACGACGGCACGCGACATCAGCCAAGTGCACGAAGCACGTGAGCGCCAGGACTTGTCGGAAAGCCTCTTCCAGCACCTGCACGAAGGGCTGCTCATCACCGATTCGCAGCAGCGCGTGCTCGAGGCGAACCCGACGTTCTCCGCCATCACCGGCTACCCGCGCGAGACCCTGATCGGCAATGTGCCCAGCCTGCTTGAACCCGCCGCGCCCGGCTCGGAAGCCGCCACCCAGCAAACGCTGATGCACGCCGGCCTGGAAGCCCACGGAAGTTGGCGAGGCGAAATGCGCAGCCAGCGCCGGGATGGTGAGCCATGCCTGCTGCAAGTGACCGTCTCGGCGGTTCGCAACACCAACGGCAGTGTGCGTAACCACGTGCTGGCCATCGCCGACATCACGAAGGCCAGCCAACAGCTCGAACAACTGCAGCGCCAAGCGCACTTCGACGAGCTCACGCGGCTGCCGAACCGCGCGCGGCTGGCGCAAATGCTGCGAACCGGCATGCAAGCAAGCCGCCGCGAAGGCTCGCTGCTCACCGTGTGCTACCTCGACCTCGACCACTTCAAGCCGGTCAACGACCGCTTCGGTCATGAAGCCGGCGACCGCCTGCTGGTGGAACTGGCAGACCGCATGCGGCGCTCGTTGCGCTCATGGGCGGGCGGTGACGATGTCGTCGCCCGCATCGGTGGCGACGAGTTCGTGCTGCTGCTGCGCACCGCCACGCTCGAGGAAAGCCGGCATGCGGTCGAGCGCGTTCTGGCCCAGGTCTGCCAACCTTACGGCCTGGGAGTGGGCGCCGGGCCGGTGATGGTGACGGCCAGCATCGGAGCCACCGTGTTCCCGCTCGATGGCGCCGACGCCGAAACGCTGCTGCGCCACGCCGACCATGCGATGTACGGTGCCAAGCAGGCCGGCCGCAACGGCTACCTGTTCTTCGACGCCGAACACGACCGCCGTGCCGAAGCACGCTTCGTGGCGCTGGGGCGGGTGCAGGAAGCACTCGACGCGCATGAGTTCCGCCTGTACTTCCAGCCGAAGGTGGACATGCGCACATCCCGGGTGCTGGGCGCTGAGGCCCTGCTGCGCTGGAAGCACCCAGAGCAGGGCGTGATCTCACCCGCGCAATTCCTGCCGCTGATAGAGAACACGGGGCTGGCCATCAGCGTGGGCAACTGGGTGCTCCGGCAAGGCATCGAGCAGCTCGCGCACTGGCTGCGCCTGGGGCTCGACATCACGGTCAGCATCAACATCTCGGCGCGCCACCTGCAGGAGCCGCTGTTCGCGCAGCACCTCGCGGGTTTGCTCTCGCGCCACCAGGCTGCGGTGGCACACCGGCTCATCATCGAGGTGCTCGAGACCGCCGCGCTCGCCGACATCGACTACACCTGCGAGCTGATCGAAGAGTGCCGCGCCCTCGGGGTGCGCTTCGCGCTCGACGACTTCGGCACCGGCTACTCGACCTTCACCTACCTGAAGCGCTTGCCGATCGACATGCTCAAGATCGACCGTTCGTTCGTCACCAACATGCTCAGCGACCGGCAGGACCTGGCCATCGTCGAAGGCGTGATCGGCTTGTCCCAGACCTTCGGCTGCAGCGTGGTGGCCGAAGGCGTGGAAACGCCGCAGCAGGCGCAGCGCCTGATCGAGATCGGCTGCGACGTGGGCCAAGGCAACGGCATTGCCGCTGCCATGCCGCCCGAGTTGCTGCTGCCGTGGGTGCGCGACTACAAGGGCATGGGCACCCCCAGAACGGACGAGTTGGTCGCGCTGTAGTTAGACTCGTGCGGTGATCCCGCCCAGCTTCCTGCACGACCTGTTGTCGCGTGTCGATATCGTCGAAGTGGTTGGCCGCCACGTGCAGCTCAAGAAGGGCGGCGCCAACCTCAGCGGCCTGTGCCCGTTCCACGCCGAGAAGTCGCCGAGCTTCACCGTGAGCCCGAGCAAGCAGTTCTATCACTGCTTCGGTTGTGGTGCGAATGGCGACGCCATCCGCTTCCTCACGGAGTACAGCGGCATGACCTTCATCGACGCGGTGAAAGACCTCGCGCAGCAGGTCGGCCTCAGCGTGCCGGACGAAGACCTCTCGCCGGCCGAGCGCGAACAGGCCGTCGCTCAGAAGCAGCGCCGGATCACGTTGAGCGATGTGCTGCTGAAGTGCGCCGACAACTACCGCAAGCAACTCAAGGCCAGCCCGCGCGCGGTCGACTACCTGAAAGGCCGCGGCCTGAGCGGCGAGGTGGCACAAGCGTTCGGCCTGGGCTATGCGCCCGAAGGTTGGCGCAGCCTGGCCAGCGTGTTCCCGAGCTACGACGACCCCCTGCTCGAAGACAGCGGCATGGTCATCCACCAGCCGGCGGAATCAGGCGCCGAGACGGACGGCAAACGCTACGACCGTTTCCGCGACCGCATCATGTTCCCGATCCGCTCGGTGCAGGGCGACGTGATCGGCTTCGGTGGCCGGGTGCTTGACCGTGGCGAGCCGAAGTACCTGAACTCGCCGGAAACGCCGGTGTTCAGCAAGGGGCGCGAGCTGTATGGCCTGTTTGAAGGGCGCGTTGCGATTCGCCAGCGCGGCTATGCGCTCGTGGTCGAGGGCTACATGGACGTCGTCGCACTCACTCAGGCGGGCTTCGGCAACGCGGTGGCTACGCTGGGCACCGCGTGCACGGCCGAACACGTTCAGAAGCTGTTTCGCTTCACCGACTCGGTGGTGTTCAGCTTCGACGGCGACGCCGCCGGCCGCCGCGCAGCGGGCAAGGCGCTGGAAGCCTGCCTGCCACTGGCCACGGACACGCGCACGGTGCGCTTCCTGTTCCTGCCCGCCGAACACGACCCCGACTCCTACGTGCGCGAACTCGGCGCCGCAGCGTTCGAGCAGTGCGTCGCCCAGGCCGTGCCCTTGTCGCGCCAAATCGGTGAAGCCGCCAGCGCCGGGCTCGACCTGGACACCGCCGAGGGCCGGGCCCACATGCTGGCGAATGCGAAGCCGCTGTGGGCCGCCCTGCCCGACGGCACGCTGAAGAGCCAGATGCTCGGCGATCTGGCTGTGCTGGGGCGCATGGACGCCGGCGAACTGCGCGGGCTGTGGGGCGGCGCGGGGCGCAGCAATGCCCGCGGCGAGCGCAGTGCCGGCGCTGGTACCGGCGCTGGTGCCGGATCCACGCCGCGCCCCAGCGCTCGGCGCAGCCGTGTCAACCACAGCAGCGCCAACCTGCTCGACCGCGCGGTGTGGTTGCTTCTGCACCGCTGCGAGATGTGGGCCGCACTGGACGGCGAGTCTCATGACATCCTGGCCTCGCATGCAGCGCCCTACGACACGTTTTTCGGCAGCATCGAACGCGCCGTTCACGAGCATGGCGCGATGGCGCCGGCCGCATTGCTCGACGACTTGCGCGCGCGCGCGAACGAATCCGGCGAAGGCGGCGCGGTGCTGGCGCGCATCGCCACCTTCCACGACCCCGAAGCGCAAACCGACCTCGCGCAGGAATTGGCGCTGGTCGTCGGCAAGCTGCGTTTGCAGGCGGTCGATGACGAGCTGAAGCTGCTGTTCGAGTCGGGCGTGCACTCCCCCGATACCCAGCGCCGCAGCCGCGAACTGATGGATTTGCGCAAACGCCTGAAGCCCTGAGCGGTGGGCGGCACCGCACAGCGGCGCGAAGCGGTTCGCTGCACGCCACACCGGCGCAAAGAGCCAAACCGGCGAGCCCGGGTGAGGCGACGAGCTGGCAAACCGGCACGTCGCGATGTATAATCCTCAGTTGACAACGTGTGCCAAGCGTGACAGCAGCACCTCCGGGCCCCGGCCACCCTCTGACCCAGGGTACCTTCGACGTGGTTCAAAGGCCAACATTTCCCGCAAGGGCTGCACCCCAAATGTTCACCCGAGCTGGCACGCCTGACATCGGCACCGAGCCGATTTGCATACCGGCTTGCCTTGCCTCAAGCCCATTGAGCACCCATCTGCCCATTGCAGCAGGTTCCGCCAGTGGGTCAAGAGCCTGTCTGGCCTCTACCACCCGAGGATTTGCATGACCGCGAAGACGAGCGCACCGGCCGCCAAGGCCCCCCATTCCGCAGCCAAAGCCGCACCTGCCGTCAAGGCGCCCAAGGCCGAGGAGTTGAAGAAGCCGGTCAAGGCCGCAGCCAAGGCCGTGGCACCGGTGGCCGCCAAAGGCAAGCCCGTGAAGAAGGGCAAGGCCGACGAGAAGCCCGCCAAGTCGGAAGACTCGGATGTGGACTTGTCCGACCTGGAAGCCGACCTCGAAGGCGAGCCCGAAGTCGAAACGGCGTCCGATGAAACCAAGGTCAAGGCCAAGCCGCTGCGCATGAAGGTATCGCGCGCCAAAGAGCGCGCGCTGATGCGCGAGTTCGGCCTGGAAGAAACCGCCCTCACCGAAGAAGAAGCCGCGAAGCGCCGCCAGGAGCTGAAGACGCTCATCAAGATGGGCAAGACGCGCGGCTTCCTGACGCACCAGGAAATCAACGATCACCTGCCCGAGAAGTTGGTGAACGATGAAATTCTCGAGGCCATCGTCTCGATGCTCAACGACATGGGCATCGCCGTGTACGAGCAGGCACCCGATGCCGCGACGCTGCTGATCGCCGGCGGTGGCGCTACCACCGCGACCGAAGAAGAAGCCGAGGAAGCCGCCGAAGCGGCGCTGTCGACCGTCGACTCCGAGTTCGGCCGCACGACCGACCCGGTGCGCATGTACATGCGCGAAATGGGCACGGTCGAGTTGCTCACGCGCGAAGGCGAAATCGAGATCGCCAAGCGCATCGAAGGCGGCCTGCAGGCGATGATGTACGCCATCAGCGCGTCGCCCACCACCATTGCCGAAATCCTGGTCTATGCCGACAAGATCGGCACCGGCGACATGAAGATCTCCGAGGCCGTCGATGGCTTCGTGTCGGTTGACGAGGCAGACGACTACGTGGCTGAGGAAGACGTCGACTTCTTCGACGAAGAAGACGACGACGATGGCCAGGGCGGGAGCAAGGCGCTGACGAAGAAGCTCGAAGAGCTGAAGGTGTCGGCCTTGGCAAAGTTTGCGAACCTGCGCATCAACTTCGACAAGATGCGCAAGGCGTTCGAGAAAGACGGCTACCAGTCGCCTTCGTACAACAAGGCGCAGCAAGCCATCAGCGCCGAGCTGACGACGATCCGCTTCACCGTCAAGACCATCGAAAAGCTCTGCGGGCTGCTGCGCTCACAGGTCGATGACGTGCGCCGCTACGAGCGCGAGTTGCGCAAGATCCTCGTCGACAAATGCGGCATGCCGCAGGAATACTTCATCAAGCATTTCCCGCCGAACATTCTGAACCTGAAGTGGGCCGAGAAGGAAGCGGCGGCGGGCAAGAGCTACAGCGTGATCCTGGCGCGCAACCTGCCACCGGTGCAGGAGTTGCAGAAGAAGCTGACCGACCAGCAGGCCCGTGCTGTCGTGCCGCTGGAAGACCTGAAGCGCATCAACAAGCGCATGAACGAGGGCGAGAAAGCCTCGCGCGACGCCAAGAAGGAAATGATCGAGGCCAACCTGCGCCTCGTGATCTCGATCGCGAAGAAGTACACCAACCGCGGCCTGCAATTCCTCGATCTGATCCAGGAGGGCAACATCGGCCTGATGAAGGCGGTCGACAAGTTCGAGTACCGCCGTGGCTACAAGTTCTCGACCTACGCAACGTGGTGGATCCGCCAGGCGATCACGCGCTCCATCGCCGACCAGGCGCGCACCATCCGCATCCCGGTTCACATGATCGAGACGATCAACAAGATGAACCGCCTCTCCCGCCAGCACCTGCAGGAGTTCGGCTTCGAGCCCGATGCGCCCACGCTGGCCGAGAAGATGGAGATCCCGGAAGACAAGATCCGCAAGATCATGAAGATCGCGAAAGAGCCGATCTCGATGGAAACGCCGATCGGCGACGACGACGATTCGCACCTCGGCGACTTCATCGAAGACACCAACAACACCGCGCCGATCGAGGCCGCCATGCAGGCCGGCCTGCGCGATGTGGTGAAGGACATCCTCGACAGCCTGACGCCGCGCGAAGCCAAGGTGCTGCGCATGCGCTTCGGCATCGAGATGAGCACCGACCACACGCTCGAAGAAGTCGGCAAGCAGTTCGACGTGACCCGCGAGCGCATCCGCCAGATCGAGGCGAAGGCGATCCGCAAGCTCAAGCACCCGAGCCGCTCCGACAAGCTGCGTACCTACCTCGACACACTCTGACGCGAAGGCGGCCGCAGGCAGCAGATAAACTCGTTCGCATGCCTCGCCGCAGTACGCCCGCATGACCCAGCTCGTCGAACGCACGGTGCTGTTTGCCGACCTTCGCGGCAGCACGGCGATGTACGAAACGCTGGGTAACAGTGACGCGACAGCCGTGGTGTCACGCAGCGTCGCACTTCTCGCTCGCGTCGTTGCCAACCACCACGGGCATGTTGTCAAAACACTCGGCGACGGGCTGATGGCGACCTTCCATTCACCGATGTACGCAGTCGACGCGTCCGACGATATGCACGAGTCGATGGAGCGCATCGGTACGCCGGCCGATGGTGGACCCGGCACGCGCGGGCGCAGCGTGCCGCTCAAGCTGCAGGTCGGCCTGGCGCACGGTGAGGTGGTGCAGATGCAGGCCGACGTCTTCGGGGACGCCGTCAACGTGGCCGCTCGTCTGCTCGACCATGCGGGCGACAACGAAACGCTCGCCACCGCCGAGGTGCTGACGCGGCTGGAACCCGAGCAGCAGCGAAACTTCCGCAGCCTCGACAAACTGCAGTTGCGCGGCCGTGTCGAGCCAGTGCATGTGTTCCTGCTCGAAGCGCCCAGGCGCTTTGGCGATACCGCAGCCACTGCGTTCGGCGACATCGCTCCGGTGGCCGTCGAGCCTGAAGGCATCCGCCTGATCTGGCAGGACCTGAACCGCATCTATGCCGGTACCAGCTTGCCGGTGATCCTCGGCCGCAGCCCGCAAGCGACCTACATCATCGACGACACCCGTGTCTCTCGTTCGCATGCGCGCATCGCCTGGCACGGCGGCACCTTCGAGTTGAGCGACCTCAGCTACAACGGTACCTACGTGCGCTTCGACCACGACCCCGAAGTCATCACGCTGCGGCGCGGGACCTGCACACTGCACGGCAGCGGCATGATCGGTCTCGGCGCGGCCCCGAATGACGCCTCGCCCATGAACACTGCCAACCCGAGCGTGCGGTTCGAGATCATGAAGTTCGTGGACACGCACCGCGACGTTCCGCCCGAGTTCGACGCCCCGGGCCCTCGATGACCTTCGCCAACGAGCCTCCGTTCACCCACGGCACTCCCGAGCGCACTGGCATCCTGCTGTGCAACCTGGGCACGCCCGACGCACCGACCACGCCGGCTGTGCGGCGCTTCCTCAAGGAATTCCTCAGCGACCGCCGCGTGGTAGAGGTGCCCCGCCTGCTCTGGATGCTGATCCTGCACGGCCTGGTGCTTCGCGTGAGGCCCAAACAATCGGCAGCCAAGTACGCCAGCATCTGGACACCCGAGGGTTCGCCGCTCACCGTGTGGACCGACAAACAGGCCAAGCTGTTGGCGGGTTACCTCGGCGAGCGCGGGCACCCGGTGGTGGTGCGCTGGGCCATGCGCTACGGCAGCCCGTCCATTTCCTCGGTGCTGAGCGAGATGAAGGCTCAGCGTTGCACACGCATCCTGATCCTGCCGCTGTACCCGCAGTACTCGGCCACTACCACGGCCAGCATCTGCGACGCCGTGTACGCCTGGGGCCAGCAGGTGCGCCTTCTCCCCGAGTTGCGGTTTGTGAACCACTACCACGACGATCCAGCCTACATCGCCGCCCTCGCCAAGCGCGTGAGCGACCACTGGATGACCAGCGGCCGCCCCGACAAGCTGGTGCTCAGCTTCCACGGCGTGCCCAAGCGCACCCTCACGCTCGGCGACCCGTACCACTGCGAGTGCCTGAAAACAGCGCGGCTCCTGACCGAGCAGTTGCGCATCAAGCCCGAGCAGGTTGTCGTCACATTCCAGAGCCGCCTCGGCCGCGCCGAGTGGCTGCAGCCCTACACCGAGCCCACACTGATCGAGATGGCACGCACGGGCGTCAAACGCGTCGATGTGATGTGCCCGGGCTTCACCTCGGACAACCTCGAAACACTGGAAGAGATCGACCAGGAAGCGCGCGAGGCCTTCCTGCACAACGGCGGCGAAGCGTTCCATTTCATCCCGTGTCTGAACGACCAGCACGAATGGATGGCCGGGCTGGCAGCCTTGGCCATCAAGCACTTGCAGGGCTGGCCGACCGCTCCCGGCCCGGACGCACACGCGCTCGACCTTCAACGCAGCCGCGCAAAGGAGCGCGGCGCGGTGACCTGAGCGCGCCCCCACTTTCCATGAACAGCACGACCACCACCGCCGACCGAGTGCGACTCGACAAGTGGCTGTGGGCAGCCCGCTTCTTCAAGACCCGCAGTTTGTCTGCCGAAGAGATCGCCAAGGGCCGCGTCAGCGTGAACGGCCAAGTGGCCAAGGCCTCGCGCGAAGTGCGCATGGCCGACCGGATCGGGCTGCGCCAAGGGCATGTGTCGCGAACCATTGTCGTGCTCGTCGTGAGCGGCCAGCGTGGCGGCGCAGAAGCAGCGCAGACGCTATACGACGAGACTGCCGAGAGCGTCGCACTGCGGACCCAGCAGGCGCTGGAGCGCCGTGTCAACGCCGACCCAGCCTTGAGCTTCGAGCAAGGCCGACCGACCAAGCGCAACCGCCGCGAGCTGGCTGACTGGAACCGCTGGAGCGCTTCGGTCGACGAGGTCAAATGACCTCGGTCGGCGGGCACCAACACCTGCCGCCGCTCAACGCCGTTGGGCTTTCAGCCCTGCTCCCACACATCGCCACTTGCCAAACCCACTGGCGCGGCCAAGCGGGCACGCGCTGTCGCAGCGTCGGTCAATTCAGCCAGCCACCAGTCGGTGGTGACACGCGCCACCAGCGCATGGTGTGCGGGTTGACGCGCCCCGGCCCCCGCCTCGCCGCGTGGCATTCGTGGCATTCGTGGCGTCGCCAACGATCATTGCATCGTCACGTGTGCCGGTGATGCACAGGAACGGCCGCTCGATGGTGCCGAAGCGGGGGTGGGCTGTGGTGTCGGTCACAGCGTCGCTCCCGCCCAGGGCGTGTGAATGAAAGACCAAGCCGCAGGGGCCAACACCGATCGGCCAACGCACGCGCACCGGCAACGCGCGCTGGCGGCGGGTGTCGAGCCATGTGTCGTCAAGCCACGCGGCCGCGCTATCGGGCTGGGCTGGCGAAGCCGGATGCCATGGCAGCGGCCATCAAGGCCAGGAAACGTCAACGGTTCATTGGCGAGCCCAGCGCTGATCGAAACCGATTGTCCATTCACGCCACCCACCTGCACAGTTCAAGCAACGAGCACGCGAATTCCCTCTTGAACCGAAAGGCCATCACCCCATATGCGTTGCCTAGAACGCCCTGACGACCATGTCCCACACCGACAAAGACCCCATGAGTCCTGATCCGCAAGCGGCCCCCAATGCAGCCACCAATCCGGCAGACGCTGCCTCTCCCACGGAAGCGGTTGACTTGCAGCAAAAGCTCACCGAACTGGAGGCGCGGCACGCGGAAGTGGCAGACGCCTACCTGCGCGCCAAGGCCGAGGCCGAGAACGCGCGCCGCCGCGCCGACGACGAGGTGAGCAAGGCGCGCAAGTACGCGCTCGAGGGCTTCGCTGACAGCTTGCTGCCCGTCAAGGACAGCCTGGAAGCCGCCATCGCATTGCCCGACGCCACCCCCGCGCAAATGCTCGAAGGCGTGCATGCCACGCTGCGCCAGCTGGTGAGCGCGCTGGAGCGCAACAAGGTGCTCGAAATCAACCCGGCTGCCGGCGCCAGGTTCGACCCGCACCAGCATCAGGCGATCAGCGTCGTACCCCCGCCCGCCGACTCGTCGCAAGAGCCCAACACCGTGGTCGCAGTGCTGCAGAAGGGCTACCTGATTTCGGACCGCGTACTGCGACCCGCGCTCGTGACGGTGACTGGCGCCGCTTGAAGGGTGTGCCGTAGTTTGTGCACAGCATTCGCTTGAAACCGCACAGCTTATCCACACGTTAAGAACAACTTTATTCGTTTCTGAGGAGTGATCATCATGGCAAGAATCATCGGCATCGATCTGGGCACCACGAACTCGTGCGTCTCGATCATGGAAGGCAACACCACCCGCGTGATCGAGAACAGCGAAGGTGCGCGCACCACGCCGTCGATCGTGGCGTACCAGGAAGACGGCGAGATCCTTGTCGGTGCCTCGGCCAAGCGGCAGGCCGTTACCAACCCGCGCAACACGTTGTACGCGGTGAAGCGGCTGATCGGCCGCAAGTTCACCGAGAAGGAGGTGCAGAAAGACATCGACCTGATGCCGTACAAGATCGTCGCTGCCGACAACGGCGATGCCTGGGTCGAGGTGCGCGGCAACAAGCTTGCGCCGCAGCAGGTCAGCGCCGAGATTCTGCGCAAGATGAAGAAAACCGCCGAGGACTACCTTGGTGAAACTGTCACCGACGCCGTGATCACCGTGCCGGCGTACTTCAACGACGCGCAGCGCCAGGCCACGAAGGACGCCGGCCGCATTGCCGGCCTCGATGTGAAGCGCATCATCAACGAGCCGACCGCCGCAGCGCTCGCATTCGGCCTCGACAAGACCGACAAGGGCGACCGCAAGATCGCCGTGTACGACCTCGGTGGCGGCACGTTCGACGTGTCGATCATCGAGATCGCCGACGTCGACGGCGAGAAGCAGTTTGAGGTGCTGGCCACCAACGGTGACACGTTCCTCGGCGGCGAAGACTTCGACCAGCGCATCATCGAATACATCATCAGCGAGTTCAAGAAGGAGCAAGGCGTTGACCTCGGCAAGGACGTGCTCGCGCTCCAGCGCCTGAAAGAGGCCGCCGAGAAGGCGAAGATCGAGCTGAGCAACAGCGCCCAGACCGACATCAACCTGCCGTACGTCACGGCCGACGCGTCCGGCCCGAAGCACCTGAACATCAAGCTCTCGCGCGCCAAGCTTGAAGCCCTGGTCGAAGACCTGATCGAGCGCACCATCGCGCCGTGCCGCACCGCCATCAAGGACGCCGGCGTGGCCGTGAGTGCCATCGACGACGTGATCCTGGTCGGCGGCATGTCGCGCATGCCGAAGGTGCAGGAGAAAGTGAAAGAGTTCTTCGGCAAGGAGCCGCGCAAGGACGTGAACCCTGACGAAGCCGTGGCCGTGGGCGCGGCCATCCAGGGCCAGGTGCTCGCCGGCGACCGGAAAGACGTGCTGCTGCTCGACGTGACCCCGCTCAGCCTGGGCATCGAAACCCTCGGCGGCGTGATGACGAAGATGATCAAGAAGAACACCACCATCCCGACCAAGTTCGCGCAGGTGTTCAGCACGGCTGATGACAATCAGCCGGCCGTGACCATCAAGGTCTATCAAGGCGAGCGCGAGATGGCCTCGGGCAACAAGAGCCTGGGCGAGTTCAACCTGGAAGGTATTCCGCCTTCGGCGCGCGGCACGCCGCAGATCGAGGTCAGCTTCGACATCGACGCCAACGGCATCCTGCACGTCGGCGCCAAAGACAAGGGCACCGGCAAGGAGAACAAGATCACCATCAAGGCCAACTCGGGCTTGAGCGAAGCCGAGATCCAGGCGATGGTGAAAGACGCCGAACTCAACGCCGCCGAAGACCAGAAGAAGCTCGAACTCATCCAGGCCCGCAACTCGGCCGACGCGATGGTGCACAGCGTGAAGAAGAGCGTGGCCGAACATGGCGACAAGCTCGACGCCGGCGAGAAAGAGAAGATCGAAGCCGCACTCAAGGATGCCGAAGAAGCGTTGAAAGGCGAGGACAAGGCCGAGATCGAAGCCAAGACCGAAGCGCTGATGGCCGCGAGCCAGAAGCTCGGCGAGAAGGTCTATGCCGAAACGCAGGCAGCCCAGGCGGCAGCGGCTGCCGGTGGTGCACAAGCACCTGGCGGCGAGGCACCGCAAGCCGCGAAGCCGGCCGACGACAACGTGGTCGACGCCGAGTTCAAGGAAGTGAAGAAGGCCTGACCTTCGAAGCGACACACGCCGCCGGCGCATCACGAGACCTCGGTCTTGGCGTGCGCCGGCTTCTTTCGTTCAAACCGCACAGGTACCGAACAGCATGGCGATGGGCAAGAGCCGGATCGAGGCGTTCAGCGACGGCGTGATCGCAATCATCATCACGATCATGGTGCTCGAGCTCAAGGTGCCGCACGGCCCCGAACTCGCCGACCTCGGCAAGCTCTGGCCGGTGTTCTTGAGCTACGTGCTGAGCTTCGCGAATGTGGGCATCTACTGGAACAACCACCACCACATGTTCCACGCCATCAAAAGCGTCAGTGGCGGGGTCTTGCTTGCCAACCTGCACCTGATGTTCTGGCTGTCGTTGATGCCTTTCGCCACCGGCTGGATGGGCGAGAACCACTTTGCGCCGATGACGGTGGCGGTCTACGCCTTCGACCTGGCGATGTGCGCCGTCGCGTACACCATCCTGGCCTACCGGCTGATCGCGGTGAACGGGCCGGATTCGGCTGTGGCCAAGGCGATGGGCAGCGATATCAAGGGCAAGGTCAGTCTCGCGGCGTACGTGGTGGCCATCCCGCTGGCGTTCGTCAACTCGCTGCTGGCCGGCGGGTTGCTTGTGATGGTGGCGTTGATGTGGTTCCTTCCCGATCGACGGATCGAAAAAGCACTTTCAGAGTGAGCATTCCAGAATGAGCAAGCGCGACTTTTATGAGGTTCTCGGCGTCCCCAAGAACGCGAGCGAAGACGACATCAAGAAAGCCTATCGCAAGCTTGCGATGAAGCACCACCCCGACCGCAACCAGGGTGACACCGCCAAGAAGTCGGAAGAGAAGTTCAAGGAGGCCAAGGAGGCCTACGAGATGCTCACCGACCCCCAGAAGCGCGCTGCCTACGACCAGTACGGTCACGCCGGGGTCGACCCGAACATGGGCCGGGGCGGTGCGGGCGGTGAAGGCATGGGCGGCTTCGCCGAAGCCTTCGGCGACATCTTCGGTGACATCTTCGGTGGCGCGGGCGGCGGCCAGCGGCGGGGCAGCGCCGGGCAGCAGGTGTTCCGTGGCGGTGACCTCAGCTACGCCATGGAGATCAGCCTCGAAGAGGCCGCGCACGGCAAGGAAACACAGATCCGCATCCCCGCCTACGAGACCTGCGAAACCTGCAAAGGCTCGGGGGCGAAGCCCGGCACCAGCCCGAAGGTGTGCAGCACCTGCAACGGCGGTGGCACGGTACACATGCGCCAGGGCTTCTTCAGCATCCAGCAGACCTGCCCGCACTGCCACGGCACGGGCAAGATCATCCCCGAGCCCTGCACCACCTGCAGCGGGCAGGGCCGCATCAAGAAGAACAAGACGCTGGAGGTGAAGATCCCCGCCGGCATCAACGAAGGCATGCGCATCCGC
Organism: Rhizobacter sp.; assembly: GCA_025350965.1. Classification (GTDB taxonomy): domain Bacteria; phylum Pseudomonadota; class Gammaproteobacteria; order Burkholderiales; family Burkholderiaceae_C; genus LMDS01. The sequence goes on along the minus strand of JANXWV010000033.1, from coordinate 25,099 downwards.
TCCAGTGGCAACGGCGAGCCGGGCACCAACGGCGGCCCGTCGGGCGACCTGTACATCGAGATCCGCATCAAGCAGCACGAGATCTTCGAGCGCGACGGCGACGACCTGCACTGCACCGTGCCCGTGGGCCTGACCACCGCCGCGCTCGGCGGCGCCATGGAGGTGCCCACGCTCGGTGGCAAGGCCGAGATCGATCTGCCCGAAGGCACCCAGCACGGCAAGACATTCCGCCTGCGTGGCAAGGGCATCAAGGGCGTTCGCTCCAGCTACCCGGGCGACCTGTACTGCCACGTCAGCGTGGAAACACCGATCAAGCTCACCGAGCACCAGCGCAAGCTGCTGAAGGAACTCGACGATGCGTTCCGCAAGTCCGGCGACAAGCACTCGCCGAACACCAAGGGCTGGGCCGACCGGGTGAAAGACCTGTTCAAGTAATCGGTCAGCCCTTGCGGGAACGGGCGGAAAGCCGGCGGGCAACAAAGGGGGCTCAAGCCCCTGGCGGCGGCGCCGATACACCCACAAGACCCGCCGCCCCGCCCCGCCCTGCCCCATGCGCCTTGCCACTGCCCACGCCAGAGCCCACCACCTCGCCAACGCGCTGCGCCGGCCCGCTGTGGCCGGCCACGTTGGGCCCGCGCTATGAAGCCGCGTCAGGCCGACTTGGCCGCGTGCCGGGCACTCGTGGCCAGCGGCAACCCGACCCAGCGTGGCCTGCAGGCCAGCACCCTGCGCGACATGGGCGTCGGCCAGGTGGTGCAGGCCAGCCGCATCGAAGACGTGCGGCGCCTGATCGAAGGTGCGGCGTTCGACATCGTGCTGTGCGACTACCACTTCGACCAGTCCCCGATGACCGGCCAGGACCTGCTCGACGAACTGCGCGACAGCCATGCCCTGGCCTACGCGACCGTCTTCATCATGGTGACCGGCGAAGCGTCGTACGCCATGGTGGCCGAGGCCGCAGAGTCGGCACTCGATGGCTACCTGCTCAAGCCGCACACCACCGCCGCGCTGGAGCAGCGCATGCTGCAGGCACGCCACCGCAAGCAGGTGCTCAAGACGATTTTCGATGCCATCGAGGCGGGTGACCTGGCGCGGGCGGCCGCCATCGGCACGGCGCGCTTCCAAGCCCGTGGCGACTATGCCTTGACCGCCGCGCGCATCGCCGCAGAACTCTTCATCCGCCTTGGTGACCATGCCGGCGCTTCTGGCATCTACAGCGCGGCATTGCAGACCCAGGCTCTGCCCTGGGCGCGCATCGGGTTGGCACGCACACAGCTCGAATGCGGGCAGCACGATCAGGCCCAGGCTACGCTCGAAGCGTTGCTGCAGCAACGCCCCGACCATGCCGACGCGTGGGACCTGCTGGGCCGCGTTCGCTTCGAGCAAGGGCTGCTCAACCCCGCACTGGAAGCGTACAGAAGCGCCCTTCGTCTGACCCCGCAAAGCGTGGCGCGCCTGCAGCGCTTCAGCACGCTGGCGTTCTACATCGGCGACCGCGCCGAGGCACTGGATGCGCTGGAGCGTGTCGTGCGCATCGGCCTGGGCTCGCGGACGTTCGACGCACAGGCACTGGTGCTGCTGGCCATGCTGCAGTTCGACAAGCTCGATATCCGCGCCCTCACGCGCACCGCCGAGAACCTGCGCCAGAAGGCCATGCGCGTGCCCGACGATGCCCGTGTCAAGCGCTTCGTCGAGGTCGTCGACATGCTGCACACGCTGAACGAGCGCACCCGAAGCGCCTGCGCGTTGCGGGTCGAGGCGTTGTCAGGCAAGGCGGCGGTCGATGACGACGTCGACTTCGAGGCCGCCGCCAACCTGCTGGCGCTGCTGATCCGGCTGGAGACCGCCCGTGTTCCCATCACCGAGATACCTGCATGGGTCGACGCGGTGGCGCGGCGCTTCGGCGTGTGCAGCACATCGACGGAACTCCTCGCGCACGCCTTGCAGTCCCGCGAACCCTATGCCGGTCTGGTGCACGCCAGCTTCACCCACCGCAGCGCCACCGGCGAGGTGGCTCACGGCGTGAGCCAGGGCATCAAGCGGAACCCGCTGGCACTCGGGGGCGTGGCCGGGCGGGCCGCTGGCGCGCTGAGTATCCGCGACTGATCCGCGCCTGATCCGCATCTGATCCGCGCCTGATCCGCATCTGATCCGCACCTGATCCGCACCTGACACGTCGGGGAGTTGCCTGCCGGCGGGCCCCGCGCCGCACTGGCAAACACTGCACGACAATTCGGCGCATGACGAATCGCCTGCGGCCGCCGCACCACGAACTTCGCGGCGCCGGCCGCAACCCACTGACGCTGGCCTTGTGGGCTGGCCTTTGGATCGCGGTGCTGCCCAACTGGCCGCTCTGGCAGGCGATGGCCGCGCTGCCGGAGATTGGCACGCCGCGCGGCGTGCTGTTCTGCGTCGCGTTCGGCGCCATGATCGCTTCCCTCACGACGGCATTGCTCGCGGTCGTGGCCTGGCGCTGGAGCATCAAACCGGCCATCACGCTGGTCGTGCTGGCGGCCGCATTCGGCGCGCATTTCATGGGCAGCTACGGCGTGGTCATCGATGCGACCATGATGACCAACGTCATGCAGACCGACCCTCGCGAGGTGCGTGACCTGCTCAACCTGCGCCTCGCCACCACCGTGGGAATACTCGGATTGCTGCCGCTCGCCTTGCTGTGGCGCAGCCCCGTGCAGCGCCTGCGCTTGGGGGCACAACTGGGGCGCAACCTGCTCGGTGCCGTGGCGGCGTTGCTGGTGCTGGTGGCGCTGGTCTATGCGCTATTCGCCGACCTCTCGGCAACGATGCGCGAGCACACGTCGATGCGCTACCTCATCAACCCGCTCAACTCGTTCTACGCGCTGGCCGACCTGGCCGTGCAGTCACGCGCACGCCACAGCGGGCCACCGCAGGCCATCGGGCTGGACGCGCGCATCGCACCCCGCGCGCCCGGCACCCGCGCGCCGCTGCTGATGCTGGTCGTCGGCGAAACCGCGCGCGCCGACCACTTTTCGATCAACGGCTACGGCCGACCGACCACACCGCAGGTCGAACTGCTGCACTTCACCAGTTTCAGCAACGTCAGTTCGTGCGGCACGAGCACGGCCACGTCGCTGCCGTGCATGTTCTCGGCTCTGGGCAAGGCCGGCTTCGAGAGCCGCGACCACGACCACGAGAACCTGCTCGACCTGGTGCAACGCAGCGGCATGGCCGTGCTGTGGCTCGACAACCAGGCCGGCTGCAAGAGCCTGTGCGAGCGCGTGCCGAATGCCTATGCGCACACGCCTGCCGCAGGGGCGCAGCCGCTGCCGGCCACGCTGTGCGCCGACGACGAATGCCTGGACGAGGCCTTGCTTTCCGGGCTCGACGAGCGCCTCGCCGCGCTGCCTGCGGAGCGCCGCGAGCGCGGCGTGCTGCTGGTGTTGCACCAGATGGGCAGCCATGGCCCGGCCTACTACAAGCGCAGCCCGCCCGAGCGCAAGCCGTTCGTTCCCGAGTGCCGCACCAACGCACTCCAGCAATGCGACCGACAGGCCCTGGTCAACGCCTACGACAACTCCTTGGCCTACACCGACGCGGTGCTGGCGCAGTCGGTGCAATGGCTGAACAGGCAACGCGCAAGCCACGACCCGGCCCTGCTCTATGTGTCAGACCACGGCGAGTCGCTGGGCGAGAACAACATCTACCTCCACGGCCTGCCCTACGCGGTGGCGCCGCGTGAGCAGAAACACGTGCCGATGCTGTGGTGGCAGCCAGGAACCGCTGCCACGGCGACGCGCCCGGCCACCGCTTGCCTGAAGGCCAGCGCGGGGCAGGCGCTGACCCACGACAACCTGTTCCACACCGTGCTGGGCGCTCTCGGCGTGCAAGCGTCGGAGTACAAGCCTGCCCTGGACGCGTTCGCGGCGTGCCGCCAACGCTGAGCGCACGCCCTCAGGCGAACATGTCCTGCTGCCCGTCCGCGCGCGCCAGCACCGGCGGCACGAACTGCGTCAGGTCGAGTTCATCGCGCTTGCGGTTCAGGCCCAGCCGCGTGGCCGCCTTCTGGAAGCGCTGCTGCAGCAATTGCGCCCACACGCCTTCACCGCGCATGCGGGCGCCGAAGCGGGCGTCGTAGTCGCGGCCACCACGCATCTCGCGCACGCGGGCCATCACGCGCGCGGCGCGCTCGGGGAAGTGCTGGTCCAGCCACTGCTGGAACAGCGGGTTCACTTCCCACGGCAAGCGCAGCACCACGCTGAAGGCCGAAGTGGCCCCCGCATTCGCGGCCGCTTCGAGAATGCGTTCGAGCTCCGGCTCGTTGATGAACGGGATCACTGGCGACACGCTGACTCCCACCGGCACACCGGCCCGGGCCAAGGCTGCGATGGTGCGCAGCCGCCGCTCGGGGGAAGCCGCGCGCGGCTCGAGGATGCGCGACAGGCCGGCATCGAGCGAGGTGACCGACACATACACGGCCGCAAGGCCACGCTGCGCCATCGGCGCGATCAGGTCGAGATCGCGTTCGATGCCTGACGACTTTGTGACCAGCGAGAACGGGTGCCCGCACTCGGCCATCACTTCGAGCACCGAGCGGGTGATGCCAAGTTGGCGTTCGACCGGCTGGTAAGCGTCGGTCGCCGAACCGATGTTGAGCAACAGCGGCTCGTAGCTGCGGCTCGCAAAGGCCTCGCGCAAGCGCTCGGCTGCGTTCACCTTGGCGATGATGCGGGTCTCGAAGTCGAGCCCGGGGGACATGTTCAGGTAGCTGTGCGTGGGCCGCGCGAAGCAATACACACAGCCGTGTTCGCAGCCCCGGTACGGGTTGATCGAGAGGTCGAACGAGATGTCGGGCGAGTCGTTGCTCGACAGGATGGACTTGACCCGCTCTTCGATGACCTGTGTGCGCGGCGCCAGGCGTTCTTCGGTGGCGAGTTGATCGAGCGTGCCCCAGCCGTCGTCATGGGCTTCGGTGGTCTGGCGTGCGAAACGGTGCTCGATGCGCCACACGGTGCCCCTGCCCTTCACAGGTGCGGCTTCATGCGCTGGGGGGTGGGCGACCTGCATACTGTAAATATATACAGTTTCAGCCAGCTTGCAAGTGGGGGGCGAACCCTGGCGGTTCGAGCCCCTTTCGATCAGGCGCCTCGGGGCGCCCGGCGCATCAGGCTTCGAGCGCGTTCCACATCTCGATGTCGCGCTCGGCCGTCCAGATGCGCGGGTGCACATGGCCGGTGGCTTCGTCGTAGGCACGGGTCACATCGAAGGGCATGCAGTGGTCGAAGATCACCCAGTGGCCGTAGGTCGGGCGCAGCGCAGCCACCGTGTCCTTGTAGATGGTGTTCAGGGTCTTGCCCTGCGCCACACCGTTGTTGACGAGCGTGTACACGTCGCTGATGAAGGCGCGGGTCGACGCAATGGCGCGCTTCACGTCGCCCGCGTTCTCGAGCGCAGCGCCACGGCCCGGAACGAGCTTCTCGAAACCGAACTCGGCGAGCCGGTCGAGCGTGGTCGGCCAGTCGCGGAAGTAGCAGTCGCCCGCATACGCCGTGCTCTGGTACTCGACCAGGTCACCGGCGAAGCAGATCTTCTGGTCTTCGAGGTAGGCGATGGTGTCGCCCTTGGTGTGGCCACGGCCGACCTGCGCGATCTTCACTTCCAGCTTGCCGAGCCAGATGCTCATGCTGCCGCTGAAGGTCATGCTTGGCCACGTCAGGCCAGGCGGCACCGTCTCGACGTTGCGGAAGAGGCGCGGGAAGCGGCCGATCTCGCTCGCCTTGTCTTGCTCGCCGCGCTCCACGATCAGGTCATACGTATCGCGGCTGGCAACGATCTGCTCGGCGCCGTGCTTGAAGTAGGCCGACGCGCCGAGCACGCGCACCGCGTGGTAGTGGCTCAACAGCACGTACTTGATCGGCAGTTGGGTCACCTCGCGGATGCGGCGGATCACGTCTTGCGCCATGCCGGGTGTGGCCTGCGTGTCCACCACCATCACGGCTTCGTCGCCGATGAAGACGCCGGTGTTCGGGTCACCCTCTGCCGTGTAGGCATAGGCGTTCTCGGACAGGCGCGTGAACGAGACCGTCTTCTCTTCGAGGTCGGCCTGGCTGGCAAAGACTTTGGGTTGGTTCATGCGGTTCTCGTTTCAGTAGGGGTTGCCATGCGGTGTCACCGGCAGTGAGGCAGCGGAGGCGCCACGCTTGTACGACACGGCCAGATCGCGCGCCGCGCGCACCAGCAGGCTGGTGTCCACGCCCACGGCCACGAACAGCGCGCCGGCGTCGAGGTACTGCTGCGCCAGCGCCCGGTCGCTCGTCAGGATGCCCGGCGCCTTGCCGGCGGCGCGCACCGTGGCAATGCCGTCGAAGATCACACGCTGCACCTCGGGGTGGGTGGGCTGGCCGCGAAAGCCCATCGACGCCGATAGATCGGCCGGCCCGAAGAACACGCCGTCCACACCTTCGACCGCAGCAATGGCGTCGAGGTTGCGCATCGCGAGCGTGGTTTCAGCCTGCACCAGCAGGCACATCTGGCCGTTGGCCTGGTTCACGTAGTCGTCGATCTGGTTCCAGCGCGACGCGCGGGCCAGCGCCGCGCCCATGCCGCGAATGCCGTCGGGCGCATAGCGCATGGCGCGCACCATCAGTGCGGCATGCTCGGGCGTGTCGACCATCGGCACGAGCAGCGTTTGCGCGCCGACGTCGAGGTACTGCTTGACGAGCGCGACCTGCCCTTCGACCACGCGCACCACCGGGTGCACCGGGTACGGTGCTACCGCGCGCAACTGGTCGAGCACGCTGCGCGGGTCGTTCGGCGCATGCTCGCCGTCGAGCAGCAGCCAGTCGAAGCCGGCGCCGGCCAGCGCTTCGGCCGCGTTCGCGTCGGCCAAGCCGACCCACAGGCCGATCTGCGGACGGCCGGCGCGCAGGGCATCACGGAAGGTGTTGATGGGCAGTCGCATGGTCAGGGTCGGGTAGACGAATCAACGGCGGTACGACGGATCGACTGCGTCCTGCAGCCGCTGCATCGCGTCGAACACGTCTTGCCCGGCGCCGAAGCCGGGGTTGAAGTTGAGGGAGTCGCGCACGCAAGCCTCGAGCACCGGCGTGGCGATGGGGCGCGCCGCACCCATCGACTGCGTGGCCAGCTGCACCTCGCAGGCGCGCTGCACCAGCCACATCAGCGAGAACGCGTGCGCCAGCGTGCGGCCGACCACCACCGGCCCGTGGTTGCGCAGCATCAACACCGGCTTGCCGCCCGCGCTTGCGAGAATGCGTGCGCCTTCGTCGGCATGCACGGTGATGCCTTCGAAGGCGTGATACGCCACGCTGCCGTGCAACTGCGCCGCGTAGAAGTTGGTGTAGGCCAGGCCCGACTCCAGGCAGCACACCGCCATCGTCGGCGTGGTGTGCATGTGCATCACGCAATGTGCCTCGGGCAGCGTGCGGTGAATGGCGCCGTGGAAGCTGAAGCCGGCAGGGTTGATCGGCCAGTCGCTATGACCCACCGTGTTGCCGTGCGCATCGACCTTGACGAGGTTGCTGGCGCAGACCTCGCGGTAGTGCAGCCCGAACGGGTTCAGCAGGATGTGCCCGGAGTCGCCCGGCACGCGCAGCGACAGGTGGTTGTAGATCAACTCGGCCCAGCCCAGGCGGTCGAAGATGCGATAGGCGGCTGCGAGCTGGACGCGCGCTGCCCACTCATCGGCAGCGATGTGGGATGGGCGTTCAAGCGGGTCGGCGGCGGTCATCGTGATGGTGCCCTCGGTTCCATGCGGTTCATGCTGCTTCTGCTCCTGCTGCTCACGTGAAGCGGAACGATACCGTGCCGAGTGGCCCGTAGTCGGCGTGGATGTTGTCGCCTGCCACGGCGGGCGTGGGGCGCGTGAACGAGCCGGCCAGCACCACGTCGCCCGTGCTCAACTGCTCGTCGTAGGCTGCGAGCTTGTTGACAAGCCACGCCACGCCGGTTGCGGGGTGGTTGAGCACGCCGGCGGCCAGGCCGGTCTCTTCGATCACGCCGTTCTTGAACAGCATGGCGCCGACCCAGCGCAGGTCGACCGCGTCCGGCCGCACCGGCCGGCCACCGAGCACGATGCCGGCATTCGCCGCGAAGTCCGAAATCGTGTCGGTGACTTTGCGCATCACCCGCGTGTCGCGGTCGAACTGCTCGATGCGGGCGTCGATGATCTCGAGCGCGGGCGACACGTACTCGGTGGCAGCGAGCACGTCGAACAGCGTGATGCCAGGGCCTTTGAGCGGCTTGCCGAGGATGAACGCGAGTTCCACTTCCACACGCGGTGCGATGAAGCGCGCGATGGGCAGGTCACCACCCTGCTCGAAGAACATGTCGTCCATCAGCGGCGCATGGTCGGGCTCCGTGATCTGGCTGGCGAGCTGCATGGCGCGCGAGGTCAGGCCGATCTTGCGGCCTCTGGCAACGCGGCCATCGGCCTGCTCCAGCGCCACCCAAGCGCGCTGGACGGCGTAGCCGTCGTCGATGGTCATCTCTGGGTAACGCGCCGAGAAATGGCGCACTGCCGTGCGCGACTTGCGGGCTTGGTAAAGCTCGCGCGCGAGCGCGGTGATGGTGTCTTGCGTGAGCATGGAGTTCAGGCCTTGTTGAAGAGCGGGTGCAGGCTGCTGTGCTTTGCGTCGAAGACCTCTGCGCCTTCGTCGATCTGCAGCGTCAGGCCCATGTGAAGCTTCGCAAACAGCGGCGCAAGGTGCGCCTTCGCGGTGGCGGTGAGTGCATCGCCCGCCCGTTGCTTGACCACCGCGCTGCGGCCGCGCCCCATGCGCAGGTTCAAGTAGACGAAGGCGTACTCGCCGGTGCCGCCGGCCGCCACGCCGGCTGCGCCACCATCGGCCACGGCGGCGCCACCATCGGCCACGGCCGAGTGCGCCGCAGGGTAGGCGAGCACGCGCACGCCGCCGGTCGGGAAGACTTGCGCGCCGGCGTCGTCGCGCACCGCGAGCATCGTGTCGGCGAGGGCGCGGCAGAGCCGCGTCATGTCGGTTTCCGCATCGAGGTTCGGGGTGTAGAGAATCACGAGATGCGGCATGTCAGGCGATCTCCATCGTGGCCACGGTGCATGTCACCGAGAAGATCGGGATCGGCTGGAAGTGGTGGATCGTGCCCTGCCCGCGCGCGGCCGCGGCGAGGCTGATGAAGGTGCGCACCTCGAAGCCGCCCTGCCCGGCGTCGCGGTAGACGGCGGCGTCGGTGTAGTCGAGCAAGGCGGCCTTGTCGTTGCGCGCCCAGCGCGCCAGGAAATCGCGATCCCAGGCTTCGTTGATCTTGCCCGAGTCGGGCGTGGCCGGCCAGTGGCTGATGCCGCCGGTGGCGACGATGGCAATGCGCTCGGGCACCGCATCAGCCGCGCGCCGCAAGGCCTCGCCGAAGGCCCAGGCGCGGTGCAGTGGCGTGAGCGGCGGGCCCTGGCAGTTGATGTTGACCGGCACGATGGGCAGGTCGAACTTCGGCGTGAGGAAGTGCAGCGGCACCATCAGGCCGTGATCGCACCTCCACTCTTCGGCGTAGGCCACGTCCACCGTCTGCATCACCTCGCTGATCAGGCGCAGGCTCAGGGCCGGGTCGCCGGGGATGCGCGTCTTCGCGATGCCCAGCCAGCCCGGGTCTTCGATCGGGCCTTCATACGCGTCGGCCATGCCCATCGCATACGCCGGCATGTTGTTCATGAAGAAGTTGCCGAAGTGCTCGGCGCCGACCAGCACCAGCGCGTCGGGCTCGGTGGCACGCAGCTCGTCTCCCATGGCGAAGAACGCGGCGTGGAAGGGGTCGCGCAGGGCGGGGTCCGCCAAGTGCGCGCGGCCGGTGATGCCAGGGGCGTGGCTGCACACGCCGCCGAAGACCATGGTCATACGCCGGCGACCTTCTCGTTCATCGCAGTCGTCATCGCATACACGCCGGCCCGCACCGGGCCATGCCGCGCCACACCGTCGCGCATGGCCTGGATGTAGTCGGCCCAGGGCATGCCGAGACAGGCCGCGAAGTGCATCAACAACTGGCCGTTCGCACCCAGCACGTACATCAGGCCGATGTCGCCGCGCGTGATCGCACTGCGCTCGTCATCGCTCAACGGGTAGTCGGCCAGCAACACAGAAGGTTCGCACTTGAACTGCGCCTGTACCCGCGCTTCGCGGTTCAGGTGGTAGAGAAACTTCTGCAGGCCGTAGAGGCTCATCGCTACACACCCCACCGTGGAATATGGTGCGAACCCATCGACACCGCCACGTTCTTCGGCTCCAGGAACACCTCGTAGCTCCAGGTGCCACCCTCGCGCCCTGTGCCGCTGGCCTTGGTGCCGCCGAAGGGCTGGCGCAGGTCACGCACATTCTGGCTGTTGACGAAGCACATGCCGGCCTCGATGGCCGCCGCCACGCGGTGTGCGCGGCCCAGGTTCTCGGTCCACACGTAGCTGCTCAAGCCGTAGACGGTGTCGTTGGCTTTCGCGATGGCGTCGGCCTCGTCACGGAACGGGAGCAGGCAGGCGACCGGGCCGAAGATCTCTTCCTGCGCGATGCGCATGCGATTGTCGACATCGGCGAACACGGTCGGTTGCACGAAATTGCCCTTGCTGACGTGGGCGGGAAGGCTCGGTACTCCGAGCCCGCCGCACAGCAGCGTGGCACCTTCCTCGGTGCCGAGCGCGATGTAGCTGCGCACCTTGGCCAGGTGGCCGGGGCTGATCATCGGGCCGACGAGGGTGGACTCATCGAGCGGGTCGCCGACCGTGATGCGGCGCGCCCGCTCGGCGAAGCGCGCGCAGAACTCGGCGTAGATGCCTTGCTGCACCAGGATGCGGCTGCCCGCCGTGCAGCGCTCGCCGTTGTTGCTGAAGATCATGAACGCGGCGGCGTCGAGCGCACGCTCGAAGTCGGCGTCGTCGAACACGACGAACGGGCTCTTGCCGCCGAGTTCCATGCTGAACTTCTTCAGGCCCGCCGCCTGCACGATTCGGTGGCCGGTGGCCGTGGAGCCGGTGAACGAGATGGCGCGCACATCAGGGTGGCTGCACAGCGGCTCGCCGGCTTCTTGGCCGTGGCCGTGCACCACGTTCAGCACGCCGGGCGGAATGCCGGCTTCGAGCGCCAGTTCACCCAGGCGAGCCGCGCTCATCGGCGAGAGCTCGCTCATCTTCAGCACGGCGGTGTTGCCGAAGGCGAGCGCGGGCGCGACCTTCCACGTGGCGGTCATGAACGGCACGTTCCACGGGCTGACGAGCGCGCACACACCCACCGGGTGGAACAGCGTGTAGTTCAGGTGCGTGGGCGTGGGGTAGGTGTGGCCGTCGACGCGGGTGCACATCTCGGCGAAGTAGTGGAAGTTGTCGGCCGCGCGCGGCACGAGCTGCCTGGCCGTTTGCGCGATCGCCTGCCCGCAGTCCATCGTCTCGATGCGGGCGATCTCGGGCACGTGCGCCGTGATCAGGTCGCCGAGCCGGCGCATCAGCTTCGCGCGCTCGGTGGCGGCCATGCCGGCCCAGGCCGGGAACGCGGCCTTGGCGGAGGCCACGGCCGCGTCGACCTCGACTCGGCCGCCGCGCGCCACCTCGGCCAGCACGGCTTGCGTGGCCGGGTTCACGGTCTCGAAGTAGTCGTTGCTCTCGACCGGCTTGCCGCCGATCAGGTGATGAATTCGCATGCGTGGTTTCCTAACGTCCGAAAGCGGTATCTCCGACGAGCGTGTTGACGAGCCGGCCAATGCCGTCGATCTCGCACACCACTTCGTCGCCGGCGTTCACGTTGACCACGCCGTCGGGCGTGCCCGTCAGTATCACGTCGCCCGCCTGCAAGGTCATGAAGCTGCTCAGGTACTCAATCAGGGCCGGGATGTCGTTGACGAAATCCGCCGTGCTGCCTTGCTGGGTGACCTGGCCGTTGACGAGTGTGCGCAGCAGCAGCGCGTGCGGGTCGGGGACGTCGGCCGCGTCGACGAACCACGGGCCGAGCACGGTGGCGCCGTCGCGGTTCTTCACGCGAAGGTTCGGTCGGTACCAGTTCTCGAGGTAATCGCGCACCGCGTAGTCGTTGCACACGGTGTAGCCGGCGACATGGTTCATTGCATCAGCACGGCGCACGTGCCGCGCGGTGGCGCCGATCACCACGGCCAGTTCGCACTCGTAGTGCATGAACACAGCGCCGGCCGGGCGGCGCGTGAAACCGCGGTGGCCGATCAGCGTGCCGGGGCCCTTGAGGAACACCAACGGCTCGTCCTGCGAAGTGACCGTGAGTTCCTTGGCGAGCTCCTTCGCATGGTCGGCGTAGTTCAGGCCGAGGGCGATGACGGTGCCCACGTCGAACGGCGGCAGCCACACCACGTCGTGCTCGCGCAGCACGCGGCCGTCGGCGAGTTCCAGGCCTTGCGCGTGCGGGTGGGCGTCGTGCAATGCGCCGGCATAGGCCACGCGTGCGGTCTTCATGGGGCGGCCCCGCTGCGCGCGTGGGTGTTTCTTTCGGCGCGGCCTTCGGCCTCGGCACCGGCTTCATTCACGAGCAAACCTTCAAGCACGCCGATGCCGGCGCACTCCACCGCGAAGCGCTGCCCGGCGCGCGCTTGCGGCGCGCCTGCGGCCACACCGAGCATCAGCACATCGCCCGGGTGCAGCGTCATGAACTCGGTGACATCGGCCAGCAGTTGCGCCAGTGGCCGCTGCATGTGCGCGGTGCTTGCGGTGTGCACCACGTCGCCATTGATCGACACCGTCAGCGTCAGATCGCCGGCCTGCGGCAAGGCTGCGCGCGCGACCACCTGCGGGCCGATCAAACACGAGCCATCGCGCGCCTTGTGGCGCACCGACGGCCGGTAGAAGCTTGTGTGCGGCACGCTCAGGTCGGCCACCAACGTGTAGCCGGCGACATGCGCCAGCGCGTCAGCCGGCGCCACGCGGCAGGCGGTGCGGCCGATCACGAGGCCCAGCGCGGCGCCGATCTCGAAGCACCCCGATTCCGCCGGAACCACCACGAGCGCGCCGCTGGCGGCGAGCGTGTTGCGCGGCTTGATGTAGAGCACCGGCGCCACCGGCGGCGCCTTGTATGGCGCGCGGTGCACCGCATCACCGAGTGCGGCGAGCGCATCGGGGTCGTTCAACAGCGTGCCGTAAACGACGCCCGACAAGCGCCAGGGCGGCGCGTCGAAAGCCAGTCGAAATGCATTCATCGGTGATTGATTTCGTTGCACGGGCCGAAGGTACTCCGCAACGCCCGCCTTGTGAACACGCCGTGTGGCTACGCAGCCTGCGCCGCGCCACGGTTCGCCAGCGCGTCGGCGCGCTCGTTGCCGGGGTCGCCCGAGTGGCCCTTGACCCAGCGCCAGTCGACATGGTGAACGCTGCGCAGGGTGTCGAGCCGTTGCCACAGGTCGGCGTTCTTCACGGGCTTCTTGTCGGCCGTCTTCCAACCCCGCAGCTTCCAGCCGTGGATCCACTCGGTGATGCCTTTGCGCACGTACTCGCTGTCGGTGTAGATCACCACGTCGCAGGTGCGTTTGAGCGAGGTCAGGGCCTCGATCACCGCAGTCAGTTCCATGCGGTTGTTGGTCGTCAGCGGCTCGCCGCCGAACAGGTCTGTCTCGTGCTCGCCGCTGCGCAGCCACGCACCCCAGCCGCCGCGGCCGGGGTTGCCCTTGCACGCGCCGTCGGTGTAGACGACGACGCTCGGGCGCTTGATCGAAGGGCTTGCTTCGGTGCTCATGGGGTCATGTCGCAGGCCTGAGGCTCTGCTTCCTTCTGTTGTTGTTGATGTTGATGTGCCGCCGCCACCGGCGCGGGCGCTGCCAGCGGCGCACGGCGCTGGTCGCGCACCAGGCCGACGAGCCGCATGCCGCGCACGCGCTTGACCGCAACGACGAAATACACCGCGCCGAAGACCGGCCACCAGCGGTCGCCGGCGCGCTCCATCCAGCCCACGCGCGTCAACCACTTTTGCGACGCGACCGGCCAACGGTAGCAGCCGAAACGCCCGTCCTCGACCTCGAAGCTGAGCAGGCGAAGCCAGTCGCGCAGGCGCCGGTAGTGCATGAACTCACCGTTGCCGGGCAGGAACAGTTCGCGCCCCACCTGGCGGCCGAGCCGACGCCGCCAACGGCCCAGCCATTGCCGCAGGCCCCACAGGCTCGCCGGGTTGAAGCCGACGATGACGACGCGGCCTTCGGGCACCAGCACGCGCTCGACCTCGCGCAGCGCCAGATGCGGGTCGCGTGCCAGTTCAAGCGCGTGCGGCAGCACGACGAGGTCGAGGCTGCTGCTGTCGAAGGGCAAGGCGTCGAAGTCGCAGTGCAGTGCGACGGCCATGCGCGCTGGAGCGGGTACCGCACCGGCTTGCGCGTCACCGCCGAGAACGCCGTGGGTTTCGAGCGCATCGGCCCATGCTGGCGATTCGCTGGCCACCCACCGGTGCGGCATGCGGTTGGCCCGCAGCGCATCGAGTTCAGGCAGGCCGAGTTGCAGCGCGTGGAAGCCGAACAGGTCGGCCACGGCACCGTCGAGATGGCTCTGTTCCCACTGCAAGACGTACTGCCCTGCCGGGGTCTTCAGCCATTCGCTCAAACCTATAATCGCGCGTTCCGCCATGCCGCCTGTTCGCCCTTCGTGCGTTCACCGAATCTTGACCATGCGGGCCTACGCAACGCCAAGCAACGCCACGCCACGTTCACCACGCTCGACACGCACCGGCCCGAACTCGCGGCGATTCTAGGAGGCCGCAGTCCCTGGGTCGACGCGGCACCCCGACACTGGAAGCACGACACCCGATGACGACCCCCCCTACCCGCCACCCCGGCAACCCCGCGCGCCAGTGGGCCTGCGCTGCCTTGCTGCCGCTGGCCTTGCTGGCCGCCTGCGCCACCCAGGCACCCGGCACCGCCACGGCGCCAGCCACGACAGCGGCTTCGGTCGGCACCCTGGCGCTGCCACGCGCCGATGCACCGGCCGCCGCCACGCCTGACGGCACCCCCGCCACCGTGCAGGCAGGGCCATCCGAAGTGGCTTCGGCGCCCGTTCCTGTCGACCCGCTGCGGCCCGAGGTGCGCCTGGACCTGAACGACCGCAGCGCTCAAACCGATCTGTGGGCGCGCGTGCGCCGAGGCTTCGCGATGCCCGACCTCGACGGCGACCTGGTCCGCAACCGCGAGCAGTGGTACGCCACAAGGCCCGACTACGTGCTGCGCATGACCGAGCGCGGCGGCCGCTACCTGTTTCACATCGTCGAAGAGCTGGAACGGCGCGGCATGCCCACCGAACTGGCGCTGCTGCCCTTCATCGAGAGCGCGTTCAACCCGCAAGCCATGTCGAGCGCGAAGGCCTCCGGCATGTGGCAATTCATCCCGTCCACGGGCAAGGACTTCTCGCTCAAGCAGAACGTGTTCCGCGACGACCGGCGTGACGTGCTCGCCTCGACCCGCGCCGCGCTCGACTACCTGCAAAAACTCAACGGCATGTTCGGTGACTGGCACCTCGCACTGGCCGCCTACAACTGGGGCGAAGGCAGCGTCTCGCGCGCCATCGCACGCAACCAGAAGCTCGGCCTTCCGACCGACTATGCCAGCCTGAAGATGCCGAACGAGACGGCCTACTACGTGCCCAAGCTGCAAGCCGTAAAGAACATCGTGGCGCGGCCAGCCGACTTCGGCCTGACCCTGCCGGCGCTGCGCAACCACCCCTACTTTCTGAGCGTGCCGATCGAGCGCGACATGGACGTGGCGGTCGCAGTGCGCCTGGCCGGCATATCGATGGACGAATTCCAGACACTGAACCCGCAGATGAACAAGCCGGTGATCCTGGCGGCCGGCACGCCCCAGGTGCTGCTGCCGTACGACAATGCCAACCGCTTCGTGCGCAGCCTGCCGCAGCATCGCGGCCCGCTCGCGAGCTGGACCGCGTGGGTCGCACCCAAGACCCTGCGCCCGAGCGAAGCGGCGCACGAGGTCGGCATGAGCGAGGCGCAGCTGCGTGAGGTCAACCGCATTCCGGCGCGCATGCTCGTGAAGGCCGGCTCGACCTTGCTGGTGCCGCGCAGCGAGCACCGCCAGGCCGACGTGCCGGTCGCCATCGCCGACAACGCCGTGATGGCGCTGGCCCCCGATGTGCCGCCGCTGCGCAAGATGTCGCTGAAGGCCGGCCGCAAGGACACCGTGGCCAGCGTGGCCGCGCGGTACCGCGTGAGCGCAGTTCAGGTGGCACAGTGGAACAGCGTCAACCCGGCCTTCCACTTCAAGCCCGGCCAGACGGTGGTCGTGTTCGTGGCCAACAAGGCCAAGGCCACCAAGACCGCACGTGGCAAGGCCAACGCACACAACGCTGCACCGCGCACAGCGGCAGCGCCGCACCGGAAGGTGGCGGGCAAGTCCGCGCACACGGCGCGCGCCGGCAAAAGCGTTCGGGTGGCACGCACCTGACCGCACCTGACCGCAGCTGACATTGGGTTGCACCGCCGCCTGCCGAGCGTTTGCGCCGAATCAAGCAGGGCACGCGTGCGGCGTGCTTCGATCGGCTGTGTGGCACATGCCTCAGCGCCGCCGGTGTCAGGGGGTTGCGTGCCGCTCGCCGAAAGCACTCGCCATGAACTCCATCAAGCTCGTTGGCATCGCCCTGCTGGTGGCCGGGGTGCTTGGCCTCGTCTACGGCGGCTTCAGTTACACGAAAGACACCACGGTGGTCAAGCTGGGGCCGATCAAGGTCACCGCCAAAGAGAAGCAGACCGTCAATGTGCCGTTGTGGGCCGGCATCGTCGCCATCGTGGCGGGCGGTTTGCTCCTGACCTTGGGCGGCAGAAAGAGCTGATCGCATTTGGCGCTGCGCGCGCCGGCCCACGCCCTCAGCGCCGGTCGCTGAGCGCGTGGGCGATGGTGCCCAGGTCGACGTATTCCAGCTCACTGCCGATCGGCACACCGCGTGCAAGGCGCGTCACGCGCAGGCCACGCGCTTTCAGCGCCTCGGCGAGAACGTGCGCGGTGGCTTCGCCTTCGGCGGTGAAGTTGGTGGCGATGATCACTTCGTCGGTGGTGCCGTCAGCGGCGCGCTCCAGCAACTCGTGCGCGCCGATGTCGTTGCTGCCGATGCCGTCGAGCGGGCTCAACCGCCCCATCAGCACGAAGTACAAGCCGCGGTAGCTGCCGGTGCGTTCCAGGGCCGCCTGGTCGGCGGGCGTCTCGACCACGCACAACTGGCGCGCGTCACGCGTGCCGTCGAGGCAGATGCGGCACACGGCCGCCTCGGTGAAGGTATGGCAACGCGCGCAGTGGCGCACGTTCTCGACCGCCGACTGCAGCGCGCGCGACATGCGCTGCGCGCCTTCGCGGTCGTGCTGCAGCAGGTGGAACGCCATGCGCTGCGCCGACTTGACGCCCACGCCGGGAAGCCGGCGCAGTGCATCGATCAGCCCTTCGAGTGCGGGCTCGATGGTCGTCACTTCAGCGCCGCAA
Source organism: Rhizobacter sp. (assembly GCA_025350965.1). Taxonomy (GTDB): domain Bacteria; phylum Pseudomonadota; class Gammaproteobacteria; order Burkholderiales; family Burkholderiaceae_C; genus LMDS01. The sequence goes on along the minus strand of JANXWV010000033.1, from coordinate 7,681 downwards.
GGCTGGAAGCAGTCACGTTCAGAACGGGAACTTCATGCCCGGTGGCATGGGCATACCGGCAGTGAGCTTGCCCATCTTGTCGGCGCTGACTTCTTCGGCGCGGCGCACTCCGTCGTTGAAGGCGGCGGCGACCAGGTCTTCGAGCATGTCCTTGTCGTCAGCGAGCAGGCTCGGGTCGATGGTGATGCGCTTCACGTCGTGCTTGCACGTCATGGTCACCTTGACCAGCCCGGCGCCGGACTGACCTTCGACCTCGATCAGCGCAAGTTCGTCTTGCGCGCGCTTCATGTTGTCCTGCATGGCCTGCGCCTGTTTCATCAGGCCGGCGAGTTGGTTCTTCATCATGGCTTGGGCTCCTTCGTGTTCGGTGTCTGTTCAGTGGGGCTTGACCGACCCGGGCACGATGCGCGCGGTCTTGTACTGCGCCATCAGGGCCTGCACGAGCGGGTCGTTGTGGATCGTGTCTTCGGCAGCGGCCTGGCGGCGCGCGGCCTCTGCAGCGTCGCGCCGGGCCGGTGAGTCATCGGCGATGCCGCCTTCGGTGTCGAGTTGGACCTTGCGTTGCAGCGTGTCGGCCAGCGCGGCCTGGAGCTTGTCGCAGTGGGCGGCAACGCGCAGGCTTTCGCGCTCGACACGCAAGCGGCACAGCACCGGGTCGGCCTGCTCCTGCAAGACCAGGCACTGCGCCTGCATCGCCAGCTCACGCGCCATGGCGCTGATGGTGCCGGCATCGGCCATCTGGCGCACCAGCAGCGCCCAGCGGTCGCCCAGCGCGGTGGGCATGAGGGCGGGTTCTGCAGGCAAGCCACGCGGCAGCAGCGGTTGCGCAGCAGAGGCACGGGTCGGCGCGACCATCATCGCCGTCGGCTCTTCGACCAACGGGCTTCGGGGCGCGGCGGCGGCCTCGTATTCGAATGGCGCGTCGAGCCAGGGCGGCGGCTCGCCGGTTGGCGCAGGCAACACGCGCTTGATGCTGGGCGCAGCAGCCACCGTTGCGGGCTGCGCTGTGGGCGCGCGCATGGCCGCCTGGGGCACTTGAATTGCGGCCGCGGTGAGCGGGGCACGTGCGGCAGATCCACGAACCGCTTCCGCTCCGATTGGCGTGGCCGCGCGCGCAGCGGCTGGGTCTTGGGCCAGGGCCTTGCCACGCGCTACACGTTCTGCAGCGCCGCGGCCTTGGGGCGCGAAGGCCAGCATGCGCAGCAGCACCATCACCAGGCCGCTGTACTCGTCGGGTGCCAGCGCCAACTCGGCACGGCCATGCAAGGCCATGCTGTACATCAGCTGCGTCTCGTCGGCGGCCAGAACACCGGCCAGGCGCTGCGCCTCGGGCGTGTCCGGGTCGGCTGGGTCGGCAGCATCGGGCACGGCTTGCAGCACGGCCATTTGTTGCAGCAGCGCAGCCAACTCTTCGAGCGTGCCCGCCGCCGACAGGCCGAGTGCGCGCAACGCATCTGAGGCGCCCACCAGGGTCGCGCCATCGGCCGTCGCGAGCGCGTCGATGATGCGCACCGCGTGGCCGCGGTCCACTGCACCCAGCATCAGGCGCACACCGGCCTCGGCGAGTGCGCCGGCGCCGAACGCAATCGCCTGGTCGGTGAGCGACAGCGCGTCGCGCATCGAGCCGCGCGCAGCGCGCGCGATCAGACGCAGCGCGCCGGGCTCGGCGGCGATGTGTTCCTTGGCGAGCACCTCGACCAGGTGTTCCTGCACCGTCTGCGGCGCCATCGGCCGCAGGTTGAACTGCAGGCAGCGCGACAGCATCGTCGGCGGCACCTTCTGCGGGTCGGTCGTGGCAAGCACGAACTTCAGGTACTCGGGCGGCTCTTCGAGCGTCTTCAGCATCGCGTTGAACGCAGTGGTCGAGAGCATGTGCACTTCGTCGATCATGTAGACCTTGAAGCGGCCGAGTACCGGCTTGTACACGGCCTGGTCGAGCAGCTGCGAGATCTCGTCGACACCGCGGTTCGAGGCGGCGTCGAGCTCGACATAGTCGATGAAGCGGCCGGTGTCGATGTCGCGGCAGGCGTCGCACACACCGCACGGTCGGGCGGTGATGCCACCCTGGCCGTCGGCCCCGGTGCAGTTGAGCGATTTCGCCAGAATGCGCGAGATGGTGGTCTTGCCAACGCCACGCGTTCCGGTGAACAGGTAGGCATGGTGCAAGCGTTGTTGGGTGAGCGCATTCGAGAGCGCCTGGACCACGTGCTCTTGACCCACGAGCGCCTCGAAATTCGGAGGGCGGTATTTGCGGGCAAGCACGACATAAGACATGCCAATGATTCTACGGGCGAGGCCCTCGGCGCCGCCGCACCCGCCCGTGTGCCCTGGGGGGTTGTACGCACGCCCGTGCCCCCGCCAGCATAGCGCCAGGTATGGCGCTGGTATGGCGCAGGTATGGCGCTGGTGGCCGATAATCCGCCCTCCCTCAGAACCACGCGCCGCGATGAACCCCACACCGACTTCACTGCCCCACGCTGACACGCTCAGCTACGAACAGGCGGGCGTCAACTACGACCTGATCGACCCGTTGAAGGTCACGGCCCAGCGCGCCGCTGCGGGCACGGCCGGGAACCTGGCTGCACACGGTTTCAGCGAAGTGAAGGCCTCGCGGGGCGAGTCGGCCTATGTGGTGGACGTGGGGCCGTTCTACATCGCCAGCATCGTCGAGTGCCTGGGCTCGAAGGCGCTGGTCGCCGACGAGATGCACGCCTTGACCGGCCGCAGCTACTACGCCGGCATCGCGCAAGACACCATCGCGATGGCCATCAACGACCTGATCACCGTGGGCGCCACGCCGCTGGTGGTGCAGGCCTATTGGGCCGCTGGCGGGTCGGAGTGGTTTGCCGATGCGCAGCGCTCGCGCTCACTGGTGGAAGGCTGGAAGCGCGCCTGTGATGTGTGCCAGGTGGCCTGGGGCGGCGGCGAGACGCCGGCGCTTGCGGGCATCGTGGCCGAAGGGCGCATCGATCTCGCGGCCTCGTGCACCGGCCTCATCAACCCGAAAGAGCGGCTCTCGGTCGGCGACAAGCTGGCACCTGGCGATGCCATCGTGCTGCTCGGCTCCAGCGGCATCCACGCAAACGGCCTGAGCCTGGCGCGCAAGCTCGTCGAGCGCCTGCCACAGGGCTACCTCACCGAGGTCGAGCCCGGGTTGACCTATGGCGATGCGCTGCTCGCCCCGACCACGCTCTATTCGCCCGTCACCGAAGCACTGTTCCGCGCCGGCATCACGCCGCACTACTGCGCCAACATCACCGGCCACGGCTGGCGCAAGCTGTTGCGCCACCCGGCCGCGCACCGCTACCGCATCCACACCGTGCCCGATGTGCCGACGGTGCTGCGCTTCATCCAGCGGCACGCCCACCACGACGACCGCGAGGCCTACAGCACGCTGAACATGGGCGCCGGCTTCGCCCTCTTCGTGAAGGCCGCCGACGCGCAGCGCACGGTCGAGGTGGCGCAGGCGCAAGGCATCCCCGCCTGGCTCGCAGGCGAAGTCGAGGCCGGGCCGAAGGAACTGCTGATCGAGCCCGTGAACCTGAAATTCGGGGTCGATGACCTGCAACTGCGCTGAGCCGCTGCTGGCACCCGGCCCGTTGCCCGTGATGCCGCGCCGCTTCTTTGGGCGATGGTTTGCACGATGGTCGGCGCGGTGGTCGGCGCTGTTCACGGCGCCGGGGTCGGCACTGGTTTCGGTGTTGCTCCCGGTGCTGATCGTCTTCGGGCTCACGGGCTGCGCCAGCCCGCTGCCCGCGGTCGAGCGAACCCCGTCGCACGCCTTGGTAGCGCCGCCCGCGAGTGCACTGGCGCGCATTGCCGGCGACGCCGCCATCGCACCCGGCCGCTCCGGCGTGTGGCCGCTGTTGCAGGCCGAGTTCGCACTCGACGCGCGGCTGGCCGCGATCCGTGCCGCCACCACGTCGATCGACCTTCAGTACTACCTGATTGCCGACGACTCCATCGGCCGCCCGATCCTGCGTGCGCTGCGCGACGCCGCGCTGCGCGGCGTGCGCGTTCGCCTGCTGGTGGATGACCTCTATACGAACGACATGGACCGCCTGCTGCTCGGCCTGGCAGCGACCAAGAACGCCGAGGTCAGACTGTTCAACCCGGTGATCACCGCGCGTGAATCGACGGGCCGCCGCGTGCTGGCCACACTGGGCGACTTCAAGCGGCTGAACCACCGCATGCACAACAAGCTGTTCATCACCGACGGCGCGGTGGCCGTGGTGGGCGGGCGCAACCTGGCCGACGAATACTTCCTGCGCGGCGTGCGGGGCAACTTCATCGACTTCGACCTGCTGTGCATCGGCGCGGTGGTCGGCGACCTCAACCGCTGGTTCGACCTCTACTGGAACAGCACCGTCGTCTTTCCGGCGCGGGCGATTGCGCAGGCCTCGTCAGCGGAGCCGCTGCAGCCCGAGGCCGCGTTGCGGGCCGCGTTCGAGGGCGCCACACGAGCCGACGAAGTGCCGAGCACTTCGAACACGCCTGCCGCTGCAACCGACGCCTTCGGTGCGGCGCGCTTCAGCACCGCGTTGGCCGAGCGCCGCTTCCGCTTCATCAGCGCCGATGCGGTGGCCTTCGCCGACTCGCCTGACAAGATCGATCCCGCGAATCACAGCTTCGCCACGCAGGACACGTTGAGCCACCGCTTCCTGGGCGTGCTGGACGAAGCGCACGAAGAAGTGTTCCTCTTTTCGCCCTACTTCATTCCCGGCACCGATGCGCTGGCGCGGCTGCGCGCCCTGCGCGCGGCCGGGGTTGGTGTGCGCGTGGTGACCAACTCGCTTGCCGTCAGTGACGAACCGTTGGTCGCGGTGGGCCTTGCGCGCCATCAGATCGAGTTGCTGCGCATGGGCGTGGAGATGTACGAACTGAGCTCCACGCGTCTGAAGCTCGACAGCGCCATGCGCAATCTGCTCGGCTCATCCATCGGCCGGCTGCACGCGAAGCTGGGCTTCATCGACCGCAAGACCGTGCTTGTCGGCTCGATGAACCTGGACCCGCGCTCCGCGAACCTCAACACCGAGATCGGCGTGCGCGTGGAGAGCCCCGAACTGGCTGCCTTGGTCTTCGGTGGCTTCAAGGTGGCGGAGCTCGCCGGCGTGTACCGCGTGCAACTGAAGCCCGACGGCTCCAGCGTACTCTGGACCACCGCCGACGGCGATGCCAGCGAAGAACTCGAGGTCGACCCCGACACGAGCCTGTGGCAGCGCCTGCGGGTGATGCTGCTGTCGCTGTTTGTGCCGGACAGTCAGCTCTAACTGTTGATGTCAGGAACAAAAAAAGAAACGGGCCACAGGGGCCCGTTTCTGGTTTGTCAGCTTCTACTTTATTTCTGGCGGAGTCGGAGGGGGCCGGAATCGAACTTCAGGCCGTATCAAACCGAATCATGGTCCTCTTGAGACGACGTTCCCGCCTATGAAACGTTGCGTCAGTCTGTCTCACCTACTATCATCCAATCTCAAACCTGTTGATGGGTGGGAAAATGGATGTAGAGTTTCGGCGGAGGGTTCGACGTGCCTAAGAAGGCAGTTGAGCTCGGAGCACTTGCGGTCGAGAGGATGCGTGACCCGGGCCTGCACTTCGTGGGCGGTGTTGCTGGCCTCGCTTTGCAGGTTCTGCCCAGCGGTGGCCGCACATGGGTGTTGCGGGCAACCGTGGCGGGCAAGCGCAGGGACATGGGCCTGGGTGGCTTCCCCGATGTGACATTGGCCGGTGCGCGCGAAGCAGCGCGCGTGGCCCGCGCGAAGGCCGATAGCGGCATCGATCCCATCGAAGACCGCAAGGAAAACCGCGCGAAGCTCCAGGTCATGCGCGAAAACGCGAAGACTTTCGACGAGTGCGCGAAGACCTACATCGAGGCGCACGAGGCCGGCTGGCGCAACATGAAGCACGCCCAGCAATGGCGCAACAGCCTCGCGACGCACGCCGGTCCGATCATCGGCGCGATGCTTGTGCGCGAAGTCGGCTTGCGGCACGTACTTGCCGTGCTCGAGCCGATCTGGCGTACCAAGACAGAGACCGCCACGCGCGTGCGGAGCCGAATGGAGTCCATCCTCGGTTGGGCAACGACGAAGGGCTATCGCGACGGGCCAAATCCGGCTCGGTGGAAAGATCACCTGGACAACTTGCTACCTCCCCCCGGCAAGATCGCGAAGGAAAAGCACCACCCCGCGCTGCCCGTCGAAAGCGTCGGCGCATTCATGCAGGTGCTCCGAACTCACGGCGGCAACGGCGCGCGGGCGCTTGAATTCGTGATCCTCACGGCCGCGCGGTCCGGCGAGGCCCGCGGTGCGATCTGGAGCGAGCTGGACCTCGGCGAAGGCGTCTGGACGATCCCACCGGCACGCATGAAGATGGAGCGCGAACACCGTGTGCCACTGTCGGCAGCCGTGGTCGACCTTCTCAAGGCGCTGCCGCGCGAGGTCGGCACAGACCTCGTGTTCCCAGCACCGCGCGGCGGCGAGCTTTCTGACGGCACTCTGAACGCGGTGATCAAGCGAATGAACGAGGCCGACGACAACCGTTGGGTCGATCCGAAGGATGGGCGCAGCGCCGTCGCGCATGGGTTCCGGTCGACCTTCCGAGACTGGACTTCGGAACGCACGAGCTTTCCTCGCGACGTCGCCGAAATGGCCCTGGCCCACGCGATCGGCGACAAGGTCGAAGCGGCCTACCGGCGTGGCGAGCTGTTCGAGAAGCGCCGCTCGATGATGAGCAAGTGGGCATCGTTCTTGGCGAAGCCGCAGAGCGATGCAAGAGTGATCCCGATGCAAAGCAAGCGAGCTTGATCGCTCGGCCGCGCAGGAGAACCATCGAAGACGTTGATCTTTTTCGCAACTTGTGTTGCGGCCTGAGCAGTTTCGCTATACAGTTTGATCGTGATAAAGAGCTTCATGCACAAGGGCCTAGAAGCCTTCTTCGCTGATGGAAGCAAGGCGGGCATTCAGCCGGCACATGCGGCCCGACTGAAACGCCAGCTTGCGCAACTCGACCAGGCCGCATTGCCCCGCGATATGAACGTCCCTGGATGGAAGCTTCACCCTCTCAAGGGCCAGCTTGTCGGACATTGGGCGGTCTGGGTGAACGGCAACTGGCGCATGACATTCAAGTTCGACGGCGTGGACGCTTGCGTTGTCGATTACCAGGACTACCACTGAACCGAGGACCAGACATGAGCCAGATGCACAACCCGCCTCATCCCGGCGAGACTCTCCGCGAGGATGTGTTGCCTGCGCTCAACTTGAGCGTGACCGATGCGGCCGCGCAGCTGGGCGTGACGCGTGCTGCGTTTTCGCGCGTCCTCAACGCACGGGCCGGAATCTCTCCCGAGATGGCCTTGCGTCTGGAGCGCTGGCTCGGCATCGAGCATGGCGGCCGGGCCAGTGTCTGGATGGGCATGCAAGCGGGGTATGACCTGTGGCAGACCCAGAAGAGCGCGAAGCCCGCGCTGAGCAAGATCAAGCCCGTCAAGCACGAAGAGCTGGCGGTTTGAACCGGCGCCTCAGCGGCCCTGAGGTAAGACGGGCCGGCAAGGTGCGACAACACCTAGCCGCAATACTGTTCAGATACGCAATGCCGGTGTCGGCTGATGGCGCTGGTGGAGCGGCTCACCGCGATGGCGAACGTTGAAGTTGCTCATCTTGCGTTTGACTCCGCGCGGATTGAAGCG
>JANXWV010000155.1 GCA_025350965.1 Rhizobacter sp. | reverse complement strand
GCCTGGCATGCCGCGCCTGATGGGCGTGGATGCCTCGCATGCGTGGGTGGCTGCGTATTCGCCGCAGCACGGCTGGGTCGAGTTCGACCCCACCAACAACCAGCTCGCCGACACCCGCTACATCACGCTCGCCTGGGGCGCTGACTTCGCCGACGTGGTGCCACTGCGCGGCGTGATATTGGGCGGCGGCGAGCAGCGGATGAGTGTGTCGGTGAGTGTGATGCCGGGCTGAGGCGTGGCTACCCAATCGGCAGCAGGCGTTATGAGCAGCATCACCTTTCGCATCGTCGACAAGTTCCCCGAGCCGGCGTTTTCTACCCTCGCAGAGTTGGTGTTCACAGACTATGAGGTTTCGGAGTTGCTCACCGATGTGGCGAATGCCGAAGCAGCCGCGATACCAAGGTCTGCCAAGGCGCCTGAAGCAGAGTCTTTGCGGATCGGTGCGTTCCGAGGCGAGTCTTTGATCGGCTGGGCCATTGCTCGTGCTGAAGGGTCGAGCCACTTCGACATGATCAACTCGGGGGTCGCGCCCGATGAGCGCCGCCACGGCGTGTACACGGAGCTGGTGTGCATGGTCATCGAACACGCGCGATCGCGCGGGTATGTGGCGATCCGTTCTCGCCACGCAGCGAACAACAACGCGGTCATCGTCGCCAAACTCAAGCTGGGGTTCTTGGTGTCTGGCTTTGAATACTCGGAGGTGTATGGCCCCTTGGTTAGGCTGACCCTCCTGCTCGGCGAGCTGCGGCAAAGCTTGTACCGAAGCCGTTCATCACCGATTCGTCGCGCCAAGCGGCCATGACGTTTGTCAAGGTGCCCGGCGCGTTCACGGCGAGGCGAGCTTGAGCTGTGCACCTTGGGGCAGGTTGAAGTAGGCAGTCGGGTCGAGCAGCTTCCATGCGGGAATGGCGTAGGCGAAGGCGAGCTTCTCGTCGCTTGCGATAAACATGCCGGCCAGCGCGCAGCTGCCATCGTCGAAATACACGACGAGCGCGCAACCGCTGTCGCCAGGTAGCGGCCAGTTTGAGCCCCTCACGACCATTTCGACAAGTTCGTCGTGCACCGCATCACATGTCACATTCGTTGCACCGCTTCGTGCGGGATACGGAATCGAGAACGCCCGATCCAGCCAACGCGAGAAGGCGCACACCATGCGCGGGCGCGGCTCGACGGGCGGGCGACCCGGGTGGTTGCCCGGCACCGCAAGATCGAACAGGCGCTGGGTCGACAAGCGCTCGAACATCGCCTTGTCGGTGACGAATGGGCGCGTCGGAGACAAGCGCAGGTCTGCCAGTGCCGCCCGCACTCGGGCCTGTGCGCTGGGGGCGATGTTGGCGAGCTGCACGTCCAGGCTGCTCGACCCGGTGCCGGCATCGCGCAGCGCACCGCCAAAGCCGCTCGTGGTGGCGAGCGGCGGCGGAACCCGGGTCGTTCTGTCCGAGTGCATCGGGACGAAGCTGTTGCCCTGGGTCAGCATCGGCGGCGTGATCTGGGGCGACGGGCTGAACACGTGCAGCGCGCTCACCAGGTAGCGGGTGCGCGCGCCGGCACTTTGCACGTCGATCAGGCAAGTCAAGGTGCCTGTCACTTCGCGCGACGGGTCTTCGGTTATGCCGAGGGTGGCGCCACGGGGCCGCACGCCACGCAAGTCGGCCTCGACCTGTACGTCGGTGGGAATGGCGCACATCACGCGCTGGCCCTCGACGGTGTCCCATGCAAGCAGGCTCTTCGGCAGGCGCTGGGGGTCGTCGAGGTTGATGCTTCGGCTTGAAGGCCACTTGCGGCGCACGACAAAGACGATGCAGGGTTCGGGCACCAGGTGCTCTTCGCCCGAAGCAGCGCGCCGTTTGCGGTAGCCCGAGGTCACGTGCACGACGTTGCGATACGCCCGCACGAGTTCCGGTGCGCGCGCTTGCGCGCTTTCGCGTGCCAGTGCCAGTTGCTTTGCCGGCGCGATGTGCTGCCACTGGGCGGCCGCCCGGTCTAGCGCATCAGCAGGCGGCTGCAGCGCGCGAGACTCCATCGCGCGCGACCATGCGGCGCGGGCCATCCGCACGCCAGGCTCGGGCTTGGGCGGGCTCATTTCGCGATGCAGTTCGGGGCCCCGTGCACGACCAGGTTTCGGTGGTCTTTGCCCAGCGGCAGGCTGTTCGCGATGGTTTCGCGCAGCGGTGAGGGCAGCTGGCTCATCACCGCGTCGCGCACCTGTTGTTGAGACAGCGGCTTGGCCGGCGGTGGCTTGCAGGTGAAGGTCACGTCGACCTGATTTCCGCCGGCCGTGACTGCCGGTGCGGGCGTTGGCTTGACGGCGAGCGACACGTCTTTCGGGCTCGCCTTGACCGTGAACGTGGCCTGCTTCTCGATGGCTGCGGTGATGGCGTCCAGCGACGTCGCCGCTGCTGCAAACGCCTTCGGCGCATTGCCGTTGACCAGGGCAGCGCCGGCCGCCACAGCGCCGACCGAGACGGTGACGGTTCGGCTCTGCATCTGCGCCGACGAGTCCATCACCAGCAAGCTGAACGTGCCGCTCTTCAGTGCGCTGGTGACGCTGACCTGGCCGCGGCTCTCGCCCGGCACCGGCCCTTTGACCGAGAAGCCGTCGGTCGGGCTGTCGAGCAGCTCCACCACGTAGGGCTTGTTGCCGCCGCTGATGATGAAGGCCCGGGTCGCATCCGTGCCGCCGGGGAACGACAGGGTCTCGGTACTGAGCTTCAGGTTGATCGGCAGGTCGGCGACGCCGCAGCTCTTCAGCGCTTCGGTGCTCGAACCGTTGTCCGCTGCGGCGAGGTGGCCCTGCACGACCGCCAACGTGGCGAGCAGGTCGCGCCGCTTCGCGTCGAGATCGGCGAGCTTGGCTTCGATGTCGACGCGGGATGGGGCTGCGGCCCCGGGTGGCGTGCCACCCTTGGGTGTCGGGCTACCCGCCAGACTCTTGCTGAACGCTGCCTCCACGCCCGAACCCGGCGCAAACGCGCCGGCATTGCCCGCCAAGCCGGCCACGATCTTCGGCACCGACGTGAGGTCGGGCAAGGTGCTCTGCAATGCCTTGTCGACCGCTGCGGCGATGCGGTCCACCGCGCTGATCAGCTCCGGCCCTACACGGCCCGCACGGCTCGCGAGCTGGCGGCCCGCAGGCAGCAGTTTGGCCGCCTGCGCCACGGCATCGGTGGCTGCCGCGATGGCGGCATCGTCGCCTGCGGTGGCCGTATCCAGCTGCCGACCGCGCAGCGGTGCGAGGGCCGCAGTTGCTGCATTGATGGCCGCGTTCGTCGCAGCGACCTGGTCTTCGATTTTCGGCAACGCCGCCTTCAGGCTCTGCAGGTCGGCGTCGCTCATGCCGAATGGAATGACCGCCGCGAGCGCGCAGTTCATGCCCTCCACGCCGGCCTGGTAGACGAGCAGGCGTTGCGGCCGCAGGTACCACTGGCCGATGGCGTAGCCGCTTCCACCGAGCAGCGTGGCGCCGAGGATGGCGTCGCGGTGCACGCTGCCCGCTGCAAGTGCTGCGACCACCGCGCCGAGCCCGATGAGCCCGGCACCGAGGTTGTTGGCGTTGTTGAACTGGGTGTCGATCTGCGTGCGGTACGCCTCGCGCGCGGCCATCGCATACGCACGCGCATAGTCGAGCGACTGGGGAACGGCGGCCTTCGGTTCCGGCGCCGCCCAGCGCGGAAGCGGGCTCGCGCAGCCCGTCAGAGCCGCTGCGCAGGCAAGCGCCACCAAGCGCTGCGAGAAGGGTTGTGGGGTGCAGGGTCGGGTCGTCATGATCGTTCTCCCAGTTCACTTGCAGTAGCACGCATCGATGCACCGGCAGGCATGCGCTGGCAGGCGTGCCGTGGCATCGGAACGCGAGTGTCCTGCGATGGCAGAGCGGTGGCGTCATGCCGATTGGGGATGGGCAGGGTATATCCCCCAACGAGAGGTAGCCCGGTTGGGGGCGCCCGCGTTTCCCCCCGCCATCCCGCCCTCGGCGGGATGTTCGCGCAGCACCTCGGCCGCAACACTGAGCCCCATCGAATCACCCGATGGAGACGCTCCGATGGCCCGATTTCTTTGCCTCATTCGCCCGTTCACCGCGCTCGTTGATCGGCATGCAGTCG
>JANXWV010000105.1 GCA_025350965.1 Rhizobacter sp. | reverse complement strand
CCAAGCCCTGCGCAACGAGATGAAAACTTTCACCCAACTGGAGAAGCACTCATGCAACGTCGATTCACTCTGCAGGCGCTCACCGCTGCCGTCACCCTGACCACCCTTTCCGCCTTCCCGGGTCTATCGGCCTACGCTGCTGATGACACCATCAAGGTCGGCATCCTGCACAGCCTGTCCGGCACGATGGCGATTTCTGAAACCGTGCTGAAAGACACCGTGCTGATGGCCATCGACGAGATCAACGCCAAGGGCGGCCTGCTCGGCAAGAAGCTCGAACCCGTCGTCGTAGACCGGCAGCACCGACTTGCGGCTCACGCTGGTCCAGCAGCCGAAGGTCACGACGACCTTGTCCTGCCCGATCAGCTGCTTGGCCTTCTCGGCGAACAGCGGCCAGTTCGAGGCCGGGTCGACGACCACGGGCTCGAGCTTCTTGCCGAGCAGACCGCCCTTGGCGTTGATCTCGTCGATGGCCATGAGCACCGTGTCTTTGAGAACGGTTTCCGAGATGGCCATCGTGCCCGACAGCGAATGCAGCACACCGACCTTGATGGTGTCGGCAGCCTGCGCGAGGGAGGCAAAGCCCATGGCCGTGAGGCCCAGGGCCAGTGCGGTCAGCGACTTGCCGGCTTGGCGGCGGGATGAATTCATGGACGAGCTCCAGTGCGAAATGGGTTGAACGGACAGGGGTTGGTCAGCAGCTCGCAAGTGGCATGCCAATGCAGCGTTGCGCGAACTGCAGGTTAGGCGGGGCTTCGGCACGGCGGAATACGCCCGATGGCGTATGCCGACTCACAGGCGACTCACAGGCGAATCACAGGCGACTCACACTCGACTCACACGCGCGCTCGGCGCCGTCCTACACGCGCAGCGCGAACCGGCCGATGCAAACGCCAGCAGCGCTGCGTAGTCTGGGTGTTCCGTCACCCACCCACAAGGAGCTCACCCATGACCACCGCCGCCAAGAAGACCGCCGCAAAGACCACCGCCGCCAAGAAGGCGCCACCGAAATTCAAGGACGCCATCGCCATGCTGCGAGCGGACCACGCCAAGGTGAGCGGCCTGTTCGCCGAGTTCGAGAAAGCGCGCAGCAGCTCGAAAAAAATGGCGCTCGTGAGCACCATCTGCACCGAACTCTCGGTGCACGCGCAGGTCGAGGAAGAGGTTTTCTACCCGGCCGTGAAGGCGGCGCTCAAAGACAAGAGCCTGATCCCCGAAGCCGTGGTGGAACAGGCGACCATGAAGGCGCTCATCAGCCAGATCGAAGGCGTGGCGCCCGACGGCGAGATGTACGACGCCCGTGTCAAGGTTCTGGCCGAGTACGTGAAACACCACGTCAAGGAAGAGCACACCGAGATGTTCCCGCGCGCCAAGGCAACGCGGCTCGACATGGCCGCACTCGGTGCGCAGATGGCGCAGCGCAAGGCCGAGTTGATGGCGTAGAGAATGGCAGCGTGGCCGCGCTGCCCTGCAGGCCGAAGACTGCCCGCGTGCAACCCGACTCGCCAATCTCACAGAACTCACCGAAGCGACTTCCCGAACGCATCGCGCATGCGCTGGCGTTCGAAGTGGTCGCGCTGCTGATCTGCGCGCCGCTGTTCAGCTGGCTGATGGGCACCACGCTGGCAGCCATGGGTGCGCTGACGCTCGCCGTGTCGGCCATTGCCGCCGTGTGGAACGTGGTCTACAACGCCGGCTTCGACCGCCTGGAACGCCGCCTGGGTTTCAGGCGATCGTTCAAGGTGCGCCTGCTCCACACGCTGGGTTTCGAGGCCGGGCTGGTGCTCGCGGCAGTGCCTCTGGCCGCCGTGTGGCTCGGCATCAGCCTGTGGCAGGCGCTCTTGCTCGATGTCGGGCTGCTGCTGTTCTTCGTGCCCTACACGCTGGTCTTCAACTGGTGCTACGACGTGCTGCGCGCACGCTGGGTGCACCGCGCGCGGCAGCAGGCCTGACCTTCAACTGCGCTGCCACCAAGCTACTTCTCAGCCAGCGCCTTCAGGTTGGCCAGGCCGGTGGCGAAGTCGCGGCCGATCATGTTGTCCATGTCGATGAACACGCCCATCAGCTTCTGAACGAAGGGGCTCGGGTCGGTCATCGTCCAGGTGACCTGCGTGCCGCCGGCGGCGGTCGGCGTGAAGGTGTACTCGGCGCGGTTGTGGCCTTCGAACGGCCTCAGGAAGTCGAGCTTCATCGTGAGCCGGCTGGGCGCAGGCGCATCGATGATCTCCATGCGGCCGGCCCCTACGGCCTGGTTGCCGTCCCACTCGTACACCGCACCCAGGCCCTGCGCGGCACCACTGAGCGTGCGCTTCATGGCCGGGTCGCGCACTTCATAGGGCGACCACTCGGCCCAGCGGTGGAAGTCGGCCACGATGGCGTACACCTTCTCGGGCGGCGTGTTGATGCTGGCCGTGCGCGACACCACGAGCGTGCCCGGTCGCGTGGCGGCGTAGCCGAGCAGGCCAACGACCAGCACCGCAATGATGATCAAGATGGGTATCAGCATGGCAACCTCGGCAAGTCGTGGCGAATGGTGGCGCGTCTTTGCAACAGACGGCAGGTCCCGCGAAGTTACGCGGGAATGTCCGGCTCGACCAGGTGCGCGAGCTGCACCAGCGATTCCTGCCAGCCGAGGTAGCACATCTCGACCGGGATCACCTCTGGAATGCCCTCCTGCACCACGTTCA
>JANXWV010000139.1 GCA_025350965.1 Rhizobacter sp. | reverse complement strand
CGCCGCGGCAAGGCGATGACGGGTGCGAACAAGCGCGCCCTCAAGTCGCTGGCCGACATGATCAAAGGCAAGTCGGGTCGTTTCCGCCAGAACTTGTTGGGCAAGCGTGTCGACTACTCGGGCCGTTCGGTCATCGTTGTCGGCCCGACGCTGAAGCTGCACCAGTGCGGCTTGCCGAAGCTGATGGCGCTCGAACTGTTCAAGCCGTTCATCTTCTCGCGTCTGGAGGCCATGGGCATTGCCACGACCATCAAGGCGGCGAAGAAGGAAGTCGAATCCGGTACGCCGGTGGTCTGGGACATTCTCGAAGAAGTCATCAAGGAGCACCCGGTTCTCTTGAACCGTGCGCCGACGCTGCACCGCTTGGGCATTCAGGCGTTCGAGCCGGTGTTGATCGAGGGCAAGGCGATCCAGCTGCACCCGCTGGTTTGCGCGGCCTTCAACGCCGACTTCGACGGCGACCAGATGGCGGTGCACATTCCGCTGTCGATCGAAGCGCAGATGGAGGCCCGCACGCTGATGCTGGCCTCGAACAACATCCTCTTCCCGGCCAACGGCGAGCCGAGCATCGTGCCGTCGCAAGACGTGGTGCTGGGCCTGTACTACGCGACCCGCGACCGCATCAACGCCAAGGGCGAAGGCATCATCTTCTCGGACGTCGGTGAAGTGCAGCGTGCGCTCGACAACGACGTGGTCGAGATCACCACCAAGATCAGCGTGCGCCTGACGGAGTTCACCAAGAACAAGGAAACGGGCGAGTTCGTGCCCGAGACCAAGCTCGTGGATACGACCGTCGGCCGTTCGCTGCTGAGCGAGATCCTGCCCAGGGGCCTGCCGTTCTCGAACATCAACAAGGCGCTGAAGAAGAAGGAAATCTCGCGCCTGATCAACACCTCGTTCCGCAAGTGCGGTTTGAAGGAAACGGTCGTGTTCGCCGACAAGCTGCTGCAAAGTGGCTTCCGCTTGGCAACGCGTGCCGGCATTTCGATCTGTATCGACGACATGCTGGTGCCGAAGGAGAAGCCGGGCCTGATCGAGCGCGCCGAGAAGGAAGTGAAAGAGATCGAGCAGCAATACGTCTCGGGTCTGGTCACTTCTGGTGAGCGATACAACAAGGTGGTCGACATCTGGGGCAAGACCGGCGACGAAGTCGGCAAGGTCATGATGAGCCAGCTGTCGAAGCAGAAGACCATCGACCGCCACGGCAAGACCGTGGACCAAGAGTCCTTCAACTCCATCTACATGATGGCCGACTCCGGTGCACGCGGTTCGGCGGCGCAGATTCGCCAGCTCGCCGGCATGCGCGGCCTGATGGCCAAGCCCGACGGTTCGATCATCGAGACGCCGATCACGGCGAACTTCCGCGAAGGCCTGAACGTTCTTCAGTACTTCATCTCGACCCACGGCGCCCGCAAGGGCCTCGCCGACACGGCGCTGAAGACGGCCAACTCGGGCTACCTGACGCGCCGCCTGGTCGACGTGACGCAAGACCTGGTCGTGATCGAAGAAGACTGCGGCACGCAGAACGGCATGAACCAGCGCGCACTGGTCGAAGGCGGCGAAGTGATCGATTCACTGCGCGACCGCATCCTCGGCCGCGTGACGGCCATCGAGGTGCTGCACCCCGAGACGCAAGAGCAGTTGCTCGGCGCCGGGGCGATGCTGGATGAAGACGTGCTCGACGAGCTCGAAGCGGCGGGCGTCGACGAAGTCAAGGTTCGCACCGCGCTGACGTGCGCCACGCGCTTCGGCATCTGCGCCAAGTGCTATGGCCGCGACCTGGGCCGTGGTGGCTTGATCAACGTGGGCGAAGCGATCGGCGTGATCGCCGCGCAGTCGATCGGGGAGCCGGGCACGCAGCTGACGATGCGCACCTTCCACATCGGTGGTGCGGCGTCGCGTGCAGCGGTGGCATCGAGTGTTGATGCGAAGAGCGACGGTCGCGTCGGCTTCAACGCGACCATGCGCTACGTGACCAACGGCAAGGGCGAGTTGGTGGTGATTTCTCGCTCTGGCGAGATCATCGTTTCCGACCAGCATGGCCGCGAGCGCGAGCGCCACAAGGTGCCGTACGGCGCCCTGCTGAGCATCAAAATCGACCAACAAGTCAAGGCTGGTACGGTTCTGGCCAACTGGGACCCGTTGACCCGCCCGGTGATCACCGAATTCGCCGGCAAGGCGAAGTTCGAGAACGTCGAAGAGGGTCTGACGGTTGCAAAGCAGCTCGACGAAGTCACGGGTTTGTCCACGCTCGTCGTGATCGACCCGAAGCGTCGCGGTGCCACCAAGGTCGTGCGCCCGCAGGTCAAGTTGCTCGACGCTGGCGGCAACGAGGTGAAGATCCCCGGTACCGACCACTCGGTGACCATCGCGTTCCAGGTCGGCTCGCTCGTGCAAATCCGCGACGGGCAAGATCTGATGCCGGGTGAAGTGCTTGCGCGCATTCCGGTCGAAGGCCAGAAGACGCGCGACATCACGGGCGGCTTGCCGCGCGTGGCCGAGCTGTTCGAAGCCCGCACACCGAAAGACAAGGGCACGCTGGCAGAAATGACCGGAACCGTGTCGTTCGGCAAGGAGACGAAAGGCAAGGTTCGCCTGCAGATCACCGACCCGGAAGGCGGCGTTTACGAAGAGCTGGTGCCCAAGGAAAAGAACATCGTGGTCCACGAGGGCCAGGTGGTCAATAAGGGCGAGTCGATCGTCGACGGGCCGGCCGATCCGCAGGACATCCTGCGCCTGCTGGGCATCGAGGAACTGGCGCGTTACATCGTCGACGAAGTCCAGGACGTTTACCGCTTGCAGGGCGTGAAGATCAACGACAAGCACATCGAGGTGATCGTTCGCCAGATGCTGCGCCGCGTGCAGATCGTCAACCCGGGCGA
>JANXWV010000115.1 GCA_025350965.1 Rhizobacter sp. | reverse complement strand
GGCGCAGAAGTCGCTGTTCACCGTTCTTCAACTGCCTGTACCAACGCCTGCCGAACTCTCCCTGCCCGGTTTGTAGTCTGCGCTTTTGACCCTCGGTACAAGCAAATCAATGACTTGCGTGCCGTAAGTGTCGAACTCGGGTGTCCACGTCGACGCGCGGCATGCTCACCGTCTGCAGCCAGCGCAGCACTCCCAGTTTGGACTCGGGGTCACAACGCCGGTTGAAGACCATCACACGGATCGCCTGTTCGACGGCGGTGGTGAAGCGGGCGCGCCGGAACACGGCGCCCAAGCCATTGAAGCCGAGCTCATGCCACAGTGCATCGAGGGCCCAGACATCACCCAGGCAAAGGGCCGACTCGAAGCGCACCTGCAGATCGCCACCCACGGCGACGGGGCGCCCCTTGGCGCGCAGCAGGCCATCCAGAAGCGAGTCGACCTGGCCGCCGCGCTCGTCGATGCGGCCCAGCGTGGCCACCGTGCGCTGCCGAGGCTTGCCGTGTTCATCGCGGAACGACTCGACGAGCTGCGCGTAGGTGCGTTCGCCGGATCGGGTGAGCTTGATGTACATGGCGCGAGTGTAGCCGCTCACCCTTCAACATGCCAACACCATTGCTCGCAAAACGTGCCACTACAGAAAATTCACCACTACAGTGCTAACCTGTTGATTCCATTGACGCCGAGGCGAGGAAAACGCTCAAAATACCCGATTGGTGTCGATCTCGGGAATCCTAAGCTTGTTCGGCTGAGCCAGTCTGCCGATCCCGAAAAGCAGGGTATTGGCACTTCACTTCCAACGCGCATGTTCGTACGTTGCGGCAAAGTCGGCATAAAGCTTTCCAGCAAGCAACCCTGATCACGAGCTATGCTCACACGTCACCCGACTTTCTTACCTGCGCGCGGCCGCCTTGCACCCCAAGGAACCCGCTGACTGGATTGATCCGCCATGACAGGCAACCTGGCTACATCTAACTCGATTCTTGCCGCGATCATCGACCTCGACGGGACGATGATCGACACAATCGGAGACTTTGCCGCCGCCCTCAACGCGGTGCTTGTGGAACTGACGTTGCCGACGGTATCGCGAGAATTCATCGCGCTCACCGTAGGCAAGGGGTCCGAGCACTTGATTCGTGCGACCCTGGCACACGTCGGGGGTCACGAAGCGCTGTACGGGCAAGCCTGGGCTCGATACCAGCAGCACTACGAAGCGATCAACGGCAAGCATTCAGAGACCTACCCAGGCGTAGAAGCGGGCTTGCGCAATTTCAAGGCACGGGGCCTCAAGCTCGTGTGCCTCACCAACAAGCCGACCGCGTTTGCGCGCGAGTTGTTGCGGATCAAACGCCTCGATCACTATTTCATCGAAGTGTTCGGGGGGGATACATTCGAACGCAAGAAGCCTGATCCGTTGCCGCTGATCAAGACCTGCGAATTCCTGGGGACCTCCCCATCCCGCACGCTCATGGTCGGTGACTCAAGCAATGACGCCCGCGCAGCGCGTGCGGCGGGCTGCCTTGTCGTGCTGGTTAGCTACGGGTACAACCACGGCGAACCCGTTTCCGATGTCGACGCAGATGGTGTCGTCGACCGGCTGGATCAGTTGTAGCCGCCCCCGCCGGCCGCTTTGCCCCTGCCGAGCAAAGCTTCTTTGAGTGATGCGTCGGCAGGGAATTGCCCAAGCCAGATCTTCATCAGCGAAGAATAGAACTCTGGTTCCTTGACCGGCTCGCCACTCGGCTTGCCATTGACAAGGATCAACGTACCGGAGCCGGGCACCCACTCGACCGCGAACGACTCGCCGGCGAGCAATTTCTTGCGGCTCGAGAAGACCTCGCTCATGCGCATGATGCCGTTAATAGACTTAGAAAAATCCTCACGCGGCGCGTTCTGCTCCATGCCTTTGGTGAAGAGTTTTCCCAACTCGTTACCGTCGATGTCGCGCAGCATGACAATCTGCAGCAAGCGCGGCCCCGGCGCGCCGAGCACCGCTTCAGGCGTGGTCGCCCTCGTCGACAGGTACAGCCCGGCAGCGTATACCTTGAAGACTGCCTTGTAGCGCACGCCCGCACCGTTGAGTTGGAGCGTTGCGGCGCCCACCTGGAGCGTGTTGTCGAATTTCACTCCACCCACTTCGGTCGTCTGCGCACGTGCGCCCAGCGGGGCGAACAGGCTGGCGAGGCAGGCGGTGGCAGCAATGGTGATGGCTGTTCGACGGATCATGGTATTTCTCCTTGACGAGCCTCGGCCGCCTCCGCTGCCGCTGTGTCGTGGACCTCGGTGCGAACGAACTCTGAGCATCCAAGACTGTAATCGCCCACCCCGCATGCGGCGCGTGAAGGATTGGTGGCCTGCTACACTTTTCCTGGTGTTCACCGTGCAAATGCCCTTGAATCGGTCGCAAGACCGGGAAGCCTGGCCCTGGCGGAGCCCACTCACGCAAGCCTGAGCCGTGCGGGCACTTCTCGCCTGCTGCTGCCGGTGGTGTGACGCGCACCGCCCCCAGCCACCCACCCCGTCTGAACATGCCGTGCGCCACTGCGCCGGCGGGCCTGTGGAGGGCCCTGAACATGATCACCGAACCTGAATTCAAGAGCCTCGCCACGCAGGGCTTCAACCGCATCCCGTTGATCGCCGAAGCTTTCGCTGATCTCGAAACTCCGCTGTCGCTTTACCTCAAGCTGGCCTACGGACGGGGCGAAGGTCACCACAGTTTCCTACTCGAATCGGTGGTGGGCGGCGAGCGTTTCGGGCGCTACTCTTTCATCGGCCTGCCGGCCCACACACTGCTTCGCGCGACCGGCTTGCGCACTGAGGTCGTCACGAACGGCAACGTGATTGAAACGCACGCCGGCAACCCACTGGATTTCATTGCGCAATACCAGAGCCGTTTCAAGGTAGCGCTAAGCCCGGGCATGCCGCGCTTTTGCGGTGGCTTGGCGGGCTACTTCGGGTACGACGCCGTGCGCTTCATCGAGCCCAAGCTCAACCACTCGGGCGCTGGCCGACCGGACGAAATCGGAACGCCTGACATCCTGCTGCTGCAGTGCGAAGAGCTTGCCGTGATCGACAACCTGTCGGGCCGGTTGTACATGATCGTCTATGCGAACCCGGGCGAGCCCGAGGCTTACGAAAGCGCGAAGCAACGCCTTGAACAGTTGGGCGCCAACTTGCAGCACAGCGTCACTGCGCCCGCCGTCAAGCGCGGCGTCGCGTACCCGGTGGTGCGCGAGTTCGACAAGGCCGACTACATCGCCGCCGTGCTCAAGGCAAAAGACTACATTGCCGCCGGCGACATGATGCAGGTGCAAGTGGGCCAACGCCTGAAGAAGCGCTACACCGAGAGCCCGCTCAGCCTGTACCGTGCACTGCGCGCGTTGAACCCGTCGCCGTACATGTACTTCTACGACATGGGCGAATTCCAGATCGTCGGCGCCTCGCCCGAAATCCTCGTGCGCCAGGAGCACACGCCCGAAGGTGACAAGGTCACGATCCGTCCGCTCGCCGGCACGCGGCCTCGCGGGGCCACACCCGAGATCGACAAGGCGCTCGAAGCGGAACTGAAAGCTGACCCAAAGGAACGTGCTGAACACGTGATGCTCATCGATCTGGCGCGCAACGACATCGGTCGCATCGCCAAGACCGGCAGCGTGAAAGTGACCGACGCTTTCAGCGTGGAGCGCTACTCGCACGTCATGCACATCGTCAGCAATGTTGAAGGCCTCCTCAAGGAAGGAATGACCAGTCTCGACGTGTTGCGCGCCGCATTCCCCGCCGGAACGTTGACTGGCGCCCCGAAGATCCGCGCAATGGAAATCATCGATGAGTTGGAGCCGGTCAAGCGCGGCATCTATGGCGGCGCGTGTGGCTACCTCAGCTTCGCCGGCGACATGGATGTGGCCATCGCCATCCGCACCGGCATCGTCAAGGACGGCATGCTCTACGTGCAAGCTGCGGCCGGCGTGGTGGCCGACTCGGTGCCAGAGCTCGAATGGCGCGAGACCGAGGCCAAAGCGCGTGCGCTGATCCGCGCAGCCGAACTGGTCGAGGAGGGTTTCTGATGGGTGCGTTACAGGTCGGGCTGATCGGTGACTTCGATTCGCACGTGACAGCGCACCGCGCGATTCCGGCCGCGTTGCGGCTGGCAGGTGAGGCGCTTCAATGCACAGTCGAGTTCGACTGGCTCGCGACCGACGCAATGCCCGACGACAATGCGTTGCAGCACTTCGACGCGCTGTGGTCTGTGCCCGCCAGCCCGTATCGCAGCATGTGTGGCGCGCTGAGCGCAATCCGCTTTGCACGCGAGCAGCGCATGCCCTTCCTCGGCACCTGCGGCGGCTTTCAGCATGCGCTGATCGAGGTCGCGCGGAACGTGCACGGAGTCTCTGGCGCAGAGCATGCCGAGACCGCGCCCGGTGCTGCGAACCGCGTGGTCAGCGAGCTGGCCTGTTCGCTCGTCGAGGGCAGCGATGTGGTCAGCTTGCGGCCCGGATCACGCATTGCGCTCGCCTACGCCAGTCCCACCGCGAACGAGCGCTACCACTGCCGATACGGCCTGAACCCCGCCTTCGCCGGCACCGTGTTGAATGGCCCGATGCGGGCCAGTGCGCACGACGCACGAGGCGACGCACGCGGCATCGAACTCGACGACCATCCATTCTTCGCCAGCACCTTGTTCCAGCCCGAGCGCACTGCGGTGACCGGCGCTGTGCCGCCGCTGGTGCGCTCGCTGTTGGCGGCTGCGCTGGCGTGCTGAAGGAGCCCACCATGCTGCTGATGATCGACAACTACGACTCCTTCACCTACAACCTTGTGCAGTACTTCGCCGAACTCGGCGAAGACGTTCGAGTGGCGCGCAACGACGAAATCACTGTCGAGGGCATCGGTGCGCTGCGGCCCGACAAACTGGTGCTGTCGCCTGGCCCCTGCTCGCCAGCCGAGGCGGGGGTGTGCATCGACGCTATCAACGCGTTCACGGGGCAGATGCCGATACTCGGCGTGTGCCTGGGCCATCAGGCGATCGGCGCGGCGCTGGGCGGCAAGGTGGTGCGCGCGAAGACACAGATGCACGGCAAGACCGATGTGCTCGACACCGACGAGCGCGGCGTGTACACCGCGCTGCCGAAGCAGTTCACGGTGATCCGTTACCACTCGCTCGTGATCGAGCGCGCGTCGCTGCCGACGGCGCTCGACGTGACAAGCACTTCGCAAGACGGCGAGATCATGGGCGTGCGCCACCGTGGGCTCGCCGGTACGAGAACCCCGCTCGAAGGCGTGCAATTCCATCCCGAGTCCATCCTCACGGAGCATGGCCACGCAATGCTGAGGAACTTTCTGGAGCTGCGGGCATGAACATCGTCGACTTGCGCAGCGACACCGTCACGCAGCCCACGGAAGGCATGCGCGCCGCGATGTTCGCAGCACCCCTGGGCGACGACGTGTTCGCCGACGACCCGACCGTGAACGCGCTGCAGGAGCGCATCGCGTCCATGCTCGGCAAGGAGGCCGCGCTGTTCGTGCCCAGCGGCACGCAGAGCAACCTCGTCGCGATCATGAGCCACTGCCAGCGCGGCGATGAATACATCGTCGGGCAGATGGCGCACACCTACCGCTGGGAAGGGGGCGGGGCGGCCGTGCTTGGCAGCGTGCAGCCGCAGCCCTTGACACACCAACCCGACGGCACTCTGGCGCTGGCCGACATCGAAGCCGCCATCAAGCCCGACGATGCGCACTTCGCCCGAACCCGCCTGCTCACGCTCGAGAACACGCTCGGCGGCAAGGTGCTGCAGATGGCGTATGTCGAAGCGGCCACGGCACTGGCGCGCGAACACGGCCTGGCCACCCACCTCGACGGTGCACGGCTCTTCAACGCGGCGGTGAAGCTCGGCGTGCCGGCGCGCGACACCGCGCAGCACTTCGACACCGTCTCGGTCTGCTTCTCGAAAGGCCTAGGTGCGCCGGTCGGCTCTGCGTTGGTGGGCCCGCGTGCGTTGATCCAGCGTGCGCACCGCTGGCGCAAGATGCTCGGCGGCGGCATGCGACAAGCCGGGCTGCTGGCGGCAGCGGCGCTCTAT
Source organism: Rhizobacter sp. (assembly GCA_025350965.1). Classification (GTDB taxonomy): domain Bacteria; phylum Pseudomonadota; class Gammaproteobacteria; order Burkholderiales; family Burkholderiaceae_C; genus LMDS01. The sequence goes on along the minus strand of JANXWV010000115.1, from coordinate 3,424 downwards.
GCGCTCGACCACCACATCGACCGGCTCGCGGACGACCACGCCCTGGCCCAGCGCCTCGCGCATGGCCTGGCAAACCTGCCGGGCGTGACAGTCGACAACCCGCAGACCAACATCGTTTTCGCCGATGTGCGGGCCGAGGGCGGCGGCGACTTGGTCGGACACCTCAAAGCCTGCGGCGTGTTGGCCACGGGCTCGCTCTATGGACGGTCCAGTCGCTTGCGCTTCGTCACCCACCTCGACGTGGACGCCGCTGGCATTGACCGCACCGTCGCGGCCGTTCGCGAACACCTGTCGGCCTGAACCCGGAGCCCCGCCCGATGAGCATCACCAACCTCGAGGCGCTGAGTCGCACCATTGATCACCGCGAGATTTTCCACGACGAGATGCTCGCCCTCATGCGCCGCATCATGAGCGGCGAAATGTCGCCCGTGCTGATGGCCGCGTTGCTGATCGGGCTGCGTGTGAAGAAGGAAACCATCGGTGAGCTGACGGCTGCGGCGCAGGTCATGCGAGAGTTCTCGACCAAGGTGGACGTGGCCGACCGCACCCACCTGGTCGACATCGTCGGCACCGGCGGTGACGGCTCGCACACCTTCAACATCTCGACCTGCAGCATGTTCGTGGCTGCCGCTGCCGGCGCGCGCATCAGCAAGCACGGCAACCGCAGTGTCAGCAGCAAGTCGGGCAGCGCCGATGTACTGGAAGCGCTGGGCGTGCCGCTGACGCTGTCGCCCGAGTCCATTGCACAGTGCATTGCCGACACCGGCATCGGCTTCATGTTCGCGCCCAACCACCATCCGGCGATGAAGAACGTCGCGGCGGTGCGCAAGGAGCTCGGCGTACGCACGATCTTCAACATCCTCGGGCCGCTGACAAACCCGGCAAGCGCGCCGAACATCCTGATGGGCGTGTTCCACCCCGACCTCGTGGGCATTCAGGTGCGCGCCTTGCAGCGTCTGGGCGCCGAGCACGCGGTGGTGGTGTACGGGCGAGACGGCATGGACGAGGTGTCGCTCGGTGCGGCCACCATGGTCGGCGAGTTCAAGGACGGCGCGGTGCACGAGTACGAAATCCACCCGGAAGACTTCGGCCTGACGATGGCGAGTAACCGGGCACTGAAGGTGGAAACGCCAGAGCAATCGAAGGCGATGCTGGAGGGTGTGCTGCGCAACGATGCCGGTGCGGCGCGCGATATCGTCGTGCTCAACGCCGGCGTGGCGCTGTACGCGGCGAACGTGGCAGCGAGCATGGCCGACGGTGTGGCGTTGGCACGCGAGGCACTCGCCTCGGGTCGGGCGTTTGCCAAGCTCGAGCAGTTCGTGGCGCGCACGCAGGAGTTGGGGTCCGCATGAGTGACATTCTGGACAAGATCATTGCCGTCAAGCGCGATGAAATCTCAGTGGCGCGCCGCAAGCGCGACCTGCCCTCGCTGCGCAGAGACGCCGAGTCGCTCGGCGGCCAGCGTGATTTCATCGGCAGCCTGCGCGGCAAGATCAGGGCAGGTACTGCGGGCGTGATCGCCGAGGTGAAGAAGGCGAGCCCGAGCAAGGGTGTGCTGCGTGAGCAGTTCAACCCCGCTGCCATCGCCGAGAGCTACGCCGAACATGGCGCCGCGTGCCTGAGCGTGCTCACCGACATGCAGTTCTTCCAGGGCAGCGCCGCGTCTCTGGAGCAGGCACGCGCTGCATGCCTGCTACCGGTGCTGCGCAAGGACTTCATGGTCGACGCGTACCAACTGTTCGAAGCACGCGCAATGGGCGCCGACGCGATTCTGCTGATCGCTGCGTGCCTCGACGACGCGCAAATGACCGACCTCGAAGCCCAGGCCCAAGCGCTCGGAATGGCGGTGCTCGTGGAAGTGCACAACGCAGCCGAGCTCGCCCGCGCACTGCGCCTGAAGACGCCACTCGTCGGCATCAACAACCGCAACTTGCGCACCTTCGAGGTCACGCTGAACACCACGCTCGACTTGTTGCCTGCCGTTCCAGCTGATCGGCTGCTGGTCACCGAGAGCGGCATCCTGGGGCGCGGCGATGTGCAGCGCATGCGAGGCGCAAACGTGCATGCCTTTCTCGTCGGTGAGGCCTTCATGCGCGCGCCGGACCCGGGTGCTGCGCTGGCTGCGCTGTTCGGATGACGGCCGACGATCTGCCGAACGCCTTCTCCGGGTTGCCGGCGGCATGGGCGGCCGTGTTGCCCGGCTGGACACCTGAACTGATGGCCGATGTGGCGAGGCGCGTGAAGCAGGTCTCAGGGGCGCGAGAAATCGCGCCTACCGACCCGTTTCGCGCGCTGCGTCTGGTGCGTCCAGAGGCTGTGAAGGTGGTGATATTCGGGCAAGACCCATACCCGACTGCGGGTCACGCCGACGGCCTGGCGTTTTCCGCCGGGCACGGGCGGCCGCGCTCACTCGCCCGCATCTTCGAAGTGCTGATCCATGATCGACCGGATTTCGTTCCGCCAGAACACTGGAACCTCGACGCGTGGGCTCGTCAAGGGGTGCTGTTGCTGAACCCGACACTCACCGTCGAGGTCGGCACGTCGGGTGCTCACATGAATTGTGGTTGGCAGGCGCTTACATCGCAGATTGTTCAATATCTGCGTGGTGTGCCAGTACCTCCCGTTTTTATGTTGTGGGGTGGGAAAGCACAAGACTTCTTTGCCCGGACGGCACATGCTGGCGCGGCGCCGCAGGTGCTGGTGGCTCGCCACCCCTCGTACGACATCAAACGTGAATTCATGGCCGACGGCAGCCACTTCAGCGCGACGCAGAGCCTGATCAACTGGTGGTCGTTTTCAGTGCATTCCGAGTCCGTGATATAGTCTCGGGTTCGCCTCGGAGGGGTGGCCGAGTGGTTAATGGCAGCAGACTGTAAATCTGCCCTCTAACGAGTACGCTGGTTCGAATCCAGCCTCCTCCACCAAGGCGGAAGTCATTGATTTTGTTGGATTTTGTTTCGGCGCGATGGGCGTGAGCAGCGTGTGACTTGCAGGCCTGCGCCGGGGTGGTTTGACTCCCGGGCGGGAGTAGTTCAATGGTAGAACTCCAGCCTTCCAAGCTGATCACGCGGGTTCGATTCCCGTCTCCCGCTCCACATCGTCGATTGATGTTCTGGTGGTTCTTGATGTTGTCAGCACAGGCTTGGTTGCTCTGGCATCCAAGCCTGTACTGATTTTGCGAGATCAGTGCCCATGTGGCTCAGTGGTAGAGCACTCCCTTGGTAAGGGAGAGGTCGCGCGTTCGATCCGCGCCATGGGCACCAAGCCCCCAACTGGAGATTTAGAAATGGCAAAAGGCAAATTCGAGCGCACCAAGCCGCACGTCAACGTAGGCACGATTGGCCACGTCGACCACGGCAAGACCACGCTGACGGCGGCGATCACCACCGTTCTGAGCAAGCTGTACGGCGGTGAAGCCAAGGCG
>JANXWV010000096.1 GCA_025350965.1 Rhizobacter sp. | reverse complement strand
GAATTTCGGTGCGGACGTGACGGTGCGCCACATCATCGGGCTCGACCCGGCAAGGCGCGGCGTCGCGATCGCGCAGCAGCTCACCAGCGGCATGCGGATGGCGTTCTGCCAGCGCAATGTGGAGGCTGCGCGCGCGGACCTGATGCGCATTTGTGCGGAGATCCGGGAAGAACTGGAGCCGGAAGAAGTTGCCGAGGCGGTGGCCGCGCCCAACGGCTCTCTGCGCGCTCTCGAGCGTCCAGCGCCCGAACGGCGCATCGCAGGCGCCGTGTATGTCAGTTGCGCGGGTCGGGGTGGACCGCATTTCGGCGGTCCGAGTGCGGAATTGCAGATCGTGCGGCACGCGCTTGGCGACGTGCCGCTGGTGGGTTTCTTCGCGGGCGGCGAAATCGCGCGGCACCACCTGTATGGCTACACCGGCGTGCTGACGGTGTTCCGGTGTCCCGCCGTTTGAGCCGCAGGGCAACCGGGCCAGCAGCCAGCCCACGGCCGGCCAGGGATCAGCCCGCACAGGAGGAGATCGATTGACGACACTGACCACGGCGGCGGAGGTCCAGCCGCCCACACATCCAAATCAGTTCGCCTTGCTGCGGCAGCGCCGTTTCGCGCCGTTCTTCTGGACTCAGTTCTCGGGGGCGGCGAACGACAACCTGTTCAAGTTCGCGTTCACCGTGCTGGTGACCTACCAGCTGCAGGTGAGCTGGATGCCGCCCGCGCTGGCGGGCCTGGTGATCGGCGCGCTCTTCATCCTGCCGTTCCTGCTGTTCTCCGCGACCAGCGGCCAGTTGACCGACAAGTACGACAAGACCACAGTGATCCGGTTCGTGAAGAACCTGGAGATCGCGATCATGTTGCTGGCCGGCTGGGGCTTCTGGAGCGTGAACGTGCCGGTGCTGCTGGCGTGCGTGTTCCTGATGGGCGTGCATTCCACGCTGTTCGGCCCGGTGAAGTTTGCCTACCTGCCGCAGCACCTGAGCGAGCGCGAGCTCACTGGTGGCAACGGGATGGTGGAGATGGGGACCTTTGTCGCCATCCTGCTGGGCAACGTGGCGGGCGGCCTGATCGTCGCCATTCCCGATGTAGGGCGGCACGACGTGGCGATCGCGTGCGTCGCGCTGGCGCTCATCGGACGCACCGTGGCGCAATGGATTCCGTCGGCACCAGCCACTGATCCCGGTCTGAAGATCAACTGGAATCCGGTCACCGAAACCTGGGCCAACCTGAAGCTTGCGCACCGCCACGTCGTCGTCTTTCGTTCGTTGCTCGGCATCTCGTGGATGTGGTTCTTCGGCGCGGTGTTCCTGGCCCAGTTCCCGTCGTTCGCGAAGGACGTGCTGCAGGGCGACGAGCAGGTGGCGTCGCTGCTGCTGGTGGTGTTTTCGATCGGCATCGGCACCGGCTCGCTGCTGTGCGAGGTGCTCAGCAAACGCCATGTCGAGATCGGCCTGGTGCCGCTCGGCGCCATCGGCATGAGCGTGTTTGCGGTTGATCTGTACTTCGCCGCGCGCGGCCTGCCGCCATCGGCGATCCTCGGCCTGCGCGAGTTCGTGGCGCTGCCGGCGCACTGGCGCGTGATGGCCGACCTGGCGCTGCTGTCGCTGTTCGCCGGCCTGTACAGCGTGCCGATGTACGCGCTGATCCAGCTGCGCTCGCAGCCGAGCCACCGCGCCCGCATCATCGCGGCGAACAACATCCTGAACGCGCTGTTCATGATCGTCAGCTCGTTGATCGTCGGCGCGTTGCTCTCGGCGCATTTCACGATCCCGCAGGTGTTCCTGATCACCGGCCTGCTCAACGCAGTGGTCGCGTTCTACATCTTCATGCTGGTGCCCGAGTACCTGATGCGCTTCGTTGCGTTCTTGCTCACCCGCGTGATCTACCGCTTCAAGGTGCGCGGCGACGAGCACATTCCGACCACCGGTGCGGCGCTGCTGGTGTGCAACCACGTGAGCTTCATCGACGCGGTGCTGCTGATGGCGGCGAGCCCGCGGCCGATCCGCTTCATCATGGACCACAACATCTTCAAGATGCCCGTGATCGGCTGGTTCTTCAAGCTGTGCAAGGCGATCCCGATTGCGCCGCAGCGCGAGAACGCGGCCACCTATGAGCAGGCCTTCGCGCAGGCGCGGGCTGTGCTGGCCGATGGTGAGTTGCTGTGCATCTTCCCTGAAGGCGGCATCACGCGCGACGGCCAGCTCGGCGAGTTCAAGGGCGGCGTGATGAAGCTGATCGAGAGCCACCCGGTCCCGGTGGTGCCGCTCGCGTTGCAGAACCTGTGGGGCTCTTACTTCTCGCGCGCCGGCGGTGCGGCGATGAGCAAACCCTTCCGGCGCGGCCTCTTCAGCCGCGTCGGTTTGGTGGCCGGAAGCGCCGTGCCGCCCGCCAGCGTGACGCCGGCTGCGCTGCGCGAGCGGGTCGGGCAACTGCTCGCCTCCTGACCCCGCGGGCCCCAGAACAACCGACCCAGACAATCGACTCGATCACCCGTGGAGACTTGCCAATGGCCTTGCCCCTGAGCCGCGCCGCGCTGGCGCGCGTCGTTCCTTTCGCTGCATTCATGGTGCTGCTCGCGGTGCGCGGCGCGGTGCCCGAGGACGGCTCGTGGGGCATCGACCCGCGCTGGCTGTACGGTGTGACGGTGCTGGTCGTCGGCGGCCTGCTGGCCTGGTTCTGGCGCGAGTACGGCGAGCTGGTGTGGCAAACGCTCCCGACCCTGGCCGAGGCGGCGCTGGCGGTCGCCGTCGGCCTGATCGTGTTCGGCCTGTGGATCAACCTCGACGCGCCCTGGATGCGCCTGGGCGAGCCGAGCGCCGGCTTCGTGCCGAAAGACGCGAACGGCCAGTTGCTGTGGCCGCTGATCGCAGTGCGCTGGGTCGGCGCCTCGCTGCTTGTGCCGGTGATGGAAGAGCTGTTCTGGCGCTCGTTCCTGATGCGCTGGGTGCAAAGCCCGCAGTTCGAGTCGGTCGTGCCGCAGCAGGTGGGCTTGAAGGCCGTCGTGCTGTCGACCTTCGTGTTCATGCTCGCGCACACGCTGTGGCTCGCCGCCATCATCGCGGGCCTTGCCTATGCGTGGCTCTATGTGCGCACCGGCAAGCTGTGGGTGCCGATCATTGCGCACGCAGTGACCAACGGCGTGCTGGGGGTGTGGGTGCTGCAGACGCAGCGCTGGGCGTTCTGGTAGTGGCGCTGGCCGTGGCAACTGCAGCGGCGCTTGCCGCGGGCCGATGCGCAGGTTAATATAACGAACGTTATAACTTCAAGTTCAACACCATGCACGCCCTCAAACTCACCCAGATCGGCAACTCCATCGGCGTGATCCTGCCCAAGGAAGTGCTCGCCCGCTTGAAGCTGAGCAAGGGCGATTTGCTGCATGTGACCGACACGCCCGATGGTGTGCGCCTCACGCCCCACGACCCTGTGTTCGAGAGCCAGATGACTGCGGCAAGGGCCATCATGCGAAAGCGCCGCAACGTGTTGCGCGAACTGGCGAAGTGAGTGCGGCAAACGCGCCTTGGATCTGGCTCGACCCCACCGTCATTCGAGCGGTCCACGATGAGCAACTTGCCGAACACGGCGGTGCTGCGGGGTTGCGCGACCTGGGCTTGCTCGAATCGGCGCTGGCGCAGCCCCAACAACTGGCAGCCTACGGCAAGCCCGACGCCGCTGCGTTGGCTGCCGCCTACGGCTTTGGCCTGGCGCGCAATCACGCGTTCGTAGACGGCAACAAGCGCACGGCGTTCGTCGCGGTCGAACTGTTCCTGGCGCTCAACGGTGTCGCGTTGACTGCCTCCGATGTGGACTGCGTGCTGACCATGCTCGAATTCGCCGCAGGCCATCTGAGCGAGCCCGACTTCGCCGAATGGCTGCGCAACAACATGGCCGCGACCTGACCTCACCTGGCCGGAGCTGGCCTTCTCAACCCACCCGCACCCCCAGCGGCACCTGCACCAGCCGCTCGTACTCCGAGATCACCTGCGCGCCGAACAGCAGCAAGGTCGCCGCGATCTCCAGGCTCAGCAGCACGACGATGGCGGTGGTCAGCGACCCGTACACCACGCTCACCTGCGACAGCGTCGCGAAATACCAGACGAGCGCGTGGCGCGTCAGCTCCCACAGCAGCGCGGCCGTCACGCCGCCGAGCAGCGCATGGGAAAGGCGCAGGCGGCCGATGGGCATGACAAGGTAGACCGAGGTCAACATCAGGATCTCGCCGAGCAGCCCGAGCAGGTACAGCAATGCGCCCGACACCCCGCCGAGCGACCAGGTTCGCCCCAGAAACTCGACCCGCTCCTGGCCGATGGCCTGCAGGCTGCCGGCCACCAGCGTGGCGAGCAGCATGCCCACGCCGAGCGACAGGATGTAGAGGTACGGCATCACCGCCGACACCAGCGCGTGGCGCCGCCGCACCTCCGCGCGGTGCAGGAAGATCACGCACATCGCGCTCTCCAGCACAGTGAAAGCGAGCGAGCTGAAGAACAGCATCGTGACCAGCAGCACCCCACCCATCAGGTCGCGGTGGTTCAGGAAGTTGCCCAACTCGCCGATGATGGCGCGCGCCTGGCCCGGCAACAGCCACTCGAGGTAGCGCTGCAGCGTTTGCAGCAGCACGGCCTGGTCGGTGATGTGCGACAGCGCGATCACCATCAGGATCAACAGCGGCACGATGGACAGCAGCGCGTAGTACGCGACCGCGCCCGACAACAGCAGGCCCTGGTTGGCGCGAAAGCCCCGCAGCGCGCGCGACGCAAACGCGGCGGGGTGGCGCAGCACCTGATCGACCTGGCGGCCGAAGAGGCGCTGCGCGATGGCGAGAATCGCCATCACGGCCGGCGCGCCAATGGTGCCGGGCGTGGGTTCGAGCGGCGGGTGCAACGTTGGTTCGACATGCCGCCCACGATAGCGCCCGCCGCGCCGGCGCGCATGCAGCAGGGTCAGGCCTTGGCCGGGAAGTTGGCCTGCACCTTCTGCGCGATCTCATTGCCGATGAGTTCGCCCTTGCGGCCGTCGAACTTCCAGTGCACGCCCAGGTACACGCGGCTCAGGATGTTCTCCTCGATGGCCTGGTCGATCGTCAGCGCGCGCTTGTGCAACGGGCGCGTGCCACCTTCGCCCACGCTCACGCCGTCAAACTCGTCCGACTGCGACTCGAACGCGAACGAGCCCGCCAGTTGCAACTCGGCCTGCACCAGGCGCAGCGCTGCGGTGCCGAAGGTGGCATGACCGGAAGGGTAGGCAGGGAATGGCGGCGTGAACGAGGGCCGGCCGCTGCTGTTGGTGCGCGGCGCGCCGAGCGGCTGCCAGTACGGGTCGCCGTGGGTCGCGGGGTGCGAGTCGCCCTTGCCGGTGGGGCCCCAGCCGGCATCGGCCTCGCGAATGCCGAGCACCGGGCGCCACAGGTTGTGCCGGTACTTCTCGTGCCACGCCTGCACACCGGCATCGGCCATGGCCACGTTGACCATCGCGAACAGCCGTGCATTGGCCTTCTCCGAGACACCGCCCTTCTTCGCCACGATGTCACGCACGACCTGGTTGTACAGGCGCGGCGGCACGCCGATGTTGCGTGCGCCGTCGTAGGCCCAGAACAGGCCGATGGTGGTTTCTTCTGCGGTGCGCGTGCCGCCGGTCTTGCGGCCTTTGGCGGCCACCTCGGCGAAGTCGGCGTCGTATTCGGCAAGCGTGACCGGGTCGGGCAGCGCAGTGATCGAATTGCGCAGGTTCTCGAAGCCGAACGGCTTGACGGCCCCCCACTGCGGCCCGAGCACGCCCGACGGCGGGCCGAGCGGGTCGGCGCGGTGGCGGTAGGGCTCGGCGCTCGGTGCGTACAGGTCGTCCGAGGCATCGGCGCCGTCGCCGCGGCGTGCGTCGAGCATCGCGCGGCCGACGCGGTGGCCCCACGCCAGCCCCTGCGAGATCTTCGGGTCGCTGTCGGGCAGCGTGGCGACGAAGTCGTTGTGGCTCTTCAGGAAGCTGTCGCGCTGGCGGCTGAAGAGCGAAATGAGCGTGATGCATGCCGCCGCCGCCACAGCGGCTTGCGCGGCCTGCACATCGGTCGTGCCGGCGCCGGGCGCGGTGTACGGCAGGTAGGTCTTGCTGGGCTCGCGCACGCCCATGTAGGCGTCGTACATGGCCAGGTGCACGATCGCCAACGCGCGCGCCGCGTAAGTCGGGCCGGGCTGCTGAGGCGCAAGTTCGGGCGGTCGCGGGTCGGGCAACGAGAAGTCGGCCTTCAGCGCGTTCAGTGCAACCAGGTTCCAGTGCAGGATCGAGTCGGTCATCGTGATCTCCGGTGGTGGGAGGCAGATGATCGACACACGCTCAGGCCGCGCCAACCTTCAAGCAGTGGATGCCTGCGCAGGCTGTCCACCGAATTGGGGACGGGACGCGCCGAGGCCCTTGGCCAGTCAGCCGACGCCGACGGCGCGGTCTGCCTTGAAGCGGGCCGCGAACGCCGCGAACGTGCCGGCTTCCAGCGCCTCGCGCACCTCGCGCATCAGGTTCACGTAGTAGTGCAGGTTGTGCACGCTCGCGAGCATCGGGCCGAGCATCTCGCCGCAGCGGTCCAGGTGGTGCAGGTAGGCGCGCGAGAAGCCGCCGGCGCCGGGCGTTGCGCCCTGGCAGGTGGTGCAGGTGCAGGTCGGGTCGATGGGCCGCTCGTCGGTCTTGTGGCGCGCGTTGCGAATCTTCAGGTCGCCGAAGCGGGTGAACAGGTGGCCGTTGCGCGCGTTGCGCGTGGGCATCACGCAGTCGAACATGTCGACGCCGCCGGTCACGCCGTCGATCAGGTCTTCGGGTGTGCCCACGCCCATCAGGTAGCGCGGCTTGTGGTCGGGCAGGCGGTGCGGCGTGTGCGCCACGATGCTGCGCATCAACTCCTTCGGCTCGCCCACGCTGACACCGCCGATGGCATAGCCGGGCAGGTCCATCGCCACCAGCGCGTCGAGCGACTCCTGGCGCAGGTTCTCGAACATGCCGCCTTGCACGATGCCGAACAGCGCGTTCGGGTTCTCAAGCCGCGTGAACTCGGCGCGGCAGCGCTGTGCCCAGCGCAGGCTCAGCGCCATCGACACCCGCGCCTCGCGCTCGGTGGTGATGTGGCCTTTGGTCTCGTACGGCGTGCACTCGTCGAACTGCATCACGATGTCGCTGTTCAGCGCGCGCTGCACCTGCATGCTCACCTCGGGCGTCAGGAACAGCTTGTCGCCATTGACGGGCGACGCGAACTTCACGCCCTCCTCGCTGATCTTGCGCATCTCGCCGAGCGACCACACCTGGAAGCCGCCGCTGTCGGTCAGGATCGGCCGGCTCCAGCCTTCGAAGCGGTGCAGCCCGCCGAACTGCTGCAGCACCTCGACCCCCGGCCGCAGCCACAGGTGGAAGGTGTTGCCCAGGATGATTTGCGCGCCCATGGCTTCCAGCGACGAAGGCATCACGCCCTTCACCGTGCCGTAGGTGCCCACCGGCATGAACACGGGCGTCTCGACCACGCCGTGGTTGAGCGTCAGGCGGCCGCGCCGCGCGTGGCCTTCGGTCTTCAGAACATCGAACGTGAGCATGGGCGGGTTTGTCTTGCGAGGAGCATCGCATCACCATAGCTGAAGAAGCGATAGCGCTGCGCAATCGCGTGCGCGTACAGCGCGCGAATGTGCGCGTGGCCGGCGAACGCGCTCACCAGCACCAGCAGCGTGCTCTTGGGCAGGTGGAAGTTCGTGACCAGCACGTCGACCACACGAAAGCCGAAGCCCGGCGTGATGAAGATGTCGGTGTCGCGGCTGCCGGCTTGCAGCGCGCCGCCGAGAGAGGCCGACTCCAGCGCGCGCAGCGTGGTCGTTCCGACCGCCACGATGCGCCCGCCCGCCGCTCGTGTGCGCGTGATCGCCTGCACCGTCGCGTCGCTCACGTCGAACCATTCGCTGTGCATGCGGTGCTCGTCCAGGCGCTCGGTGCGCATCGGCTGAAAGGTGCCGGCGCCCACGTGCAGCGTCACGTTCGCGGTGGCAATGCCGCGCACCTGCAGGTCGGCCAGCACCGCTTCGTCGAAGTGCAGCGCGGCGGTCGGCGCGGCCACGGCGCCGGGGCTGGCGGCGAACACCGTCTGGTAGCGGCGCTCGTCGTCGGCGCTGTCCGCGTGCGTGATGTAGGGCGGCAGCGGCACGTGGCCGTGGCGTTCGAGCAGTGCGAACGGGTCATCGGGGAAGCGCAGGTGAAAGAGCGAATCTTCCGGCCCGGCGCGGCCCAGCACCTCGGCGTCGAACGCATCGGCAAAGCGCACGCGGCTGCCGGCCTTGGGCGACTTGCTGGCGCGCAGGTGCATCAGCACCTCGTGGTTCGGAAGCATCCGCTCGACCAGCGCCTCGACCGCCCCGCCGCTGGCCTTGGCGCCGAGCAGGCGCGCCTTGATGACGCGCGTGTCGTTGAACACCAGCAGGTCGCCGGCGTTCAGCAGCGCCGGCAGGTCACGGAACCGGCGGTCGGTGGGCGCTTCATGGCGGCCATCCAGCAGGCGCGAGCCGCTGCGCTCCGGCGCGGGGTGCTGGGCGATCAGCTCCGGCGGCAGCGCGAAGTCGAAATCGCTCAGGGTGTACGGGTGATCGGGGCGTTGGGGGCGGTCGGGGCGGTCCATCACGGGCGGCGGCGCGGGGTCGATTCGGCCGGAGCGGCAGGGCCCGCATTGTTCCATGCACCACGCGCCCGGGCCGTTGGCCGTTGGCCGTCGGGCGTTGGCCGGTGGGGTGCCCGACAGCGCGGCGCGCTCAGCGGCCGGGCTGCGCGGACTGCGTGGAAGCTGGGGTTGCCTGCACAGCTTGCTGCACGGCCACGCGATCGCCCTGGTCCCAGGCCAGTGCGGCGGCAGCGCTGACGACGAAGATCACGAGCAGGCAGGCGGTGAAACGCAGGAACGGGTTCATGGGTCGGGCGGTGTGATGGGGGTGTGCGCCGAGTCTGGCCGTATCGACGAGCACTTCCAATGGGCTTCGGCGTAACAGATGTACGGCTTCACGACACGCCGCCCCGATGCCACGGCGCGCGGAAAGAAGTCACGCCCGGCTCGACGGCAGCGCACGCCAGGCCAACGCATGGCTCACCCGAGCCAGCCCCGAGAATCGCGCCATGGCCGCCCCAGACCCCACCCCCGGCACTGCGCCGGCCGCTCCGAAGTCAGCGCCCCAGAAGGCGATGGACAAGCTCGGCCTGGTGCGGTCGATCGACCTCGCGCTGCACCTGCCGATGCGCTATGAAGACGAGACCCGCATCACCCCGATCACCGCACTCCGCGACGGCCAGCAGGCGCAGGTCGAGGGCGTGGTCAGCGCCTGCGAGGTGCAGGTTCGCTCACGCCGGCAACTGGTGGTGCACCTGCATGACGACGCCGACGGCAGCAACGACAGCGACAGCCCCCTCGTCCTGCGCTTCCTGAACTTCTACCCCTCGCAGCAGAAGGCGCTCGCGGTGGGCCAGCGCGTGCGCGCCCGGGGCGAGGCGCGCGGCGGCTTCTTCGGGCTGGAGATGGTGCACCCGGTCGTCAAGGCGGTGGCGGCCGACACGCCGCTGCCCATGGCCCTCACGCCCGTGTACCCGACGAGCGCACAGCTGCCGCAGGCCTACCTGCGCAAGGCCGTGGCCGCGGGGCTGGCCCGCGCCGACTTGTCGGAGCTGCTGCCGCCGGGCGCCGTGCCGGCCGGCATGGTGCCGCTCCGCGAGGCGCTGAACTACCTGCACCACCCGCCGCCGAGCGTGAGCCTGGCCGCGCTCGAAGACCGCAGCCACCCGGCGTGGCAGCGCCTGAAGTTCGAGGAACTGCTGGCGCAACAGTTGTCGCAACTGCAGGCCAAGCGCGAGCGCGAGCTGCAACGCGCGCCGCCGTTCGCGCTCACCCCCGGCGGCTTGCAAGACCGGCTGCTCGGCGCGCTGCCGTTCACGCTGACCGAGGCGCAGCGCCGCGTGGGCAGCGAGATCGCGCACGACCTGCAGCGTGCAGTGCCGATGCACCGCCTGCTGCAAGGCGATGTGGGCTCGGGCAAGACGGTGGTGGCCGCGCTCGCCGCCGCCATTGCCATGCAGCAGGGCTGGCAGTGCGCGCTGATGGCGCCGACCGAGATCCTGGCCGAGCAGCACTTGCGCAAGCTGGTTGGCTGGCTCGCGCCGCTGGGCATCACGGTGGCGTGGCTCAGCGGCAGCCGCAAGGGCAAGGGCCGGAAGAAGATGCTGGAGCAGGTGGCGTCGGGCGAGGCCGCGCTGGTGGTCGGCACGCATGCCGTCATCCAAGACCAGGTGCAGTTCGCGCGGCTGGGCCTTGCGATCATCGACGAGCAGCACCGCTTCGGGGTGCAGCAGCGGCTCGCCCTGCGAGCCAAGCTCGGCGCGCAGTCCGATACCGGAGGGAAGTTGGCCGCCAACGGCATCGAGCCGCACACGCTGATGATGAGCGCCACGCCGATCCCGCGCACGCTTGCGATGACGCTGTTCGCCGACCTCGACGTGAGCACCATCGACGAGCTGCCGCCCGGCCGCACGCCGGTCGTCACCAAGCTCTTCGCCGACTCGAAGCGCGACGCCGTCATCGCGCGCATTCGCGACGAGGTGGCGCAGCGCCGGCAGGTCTACTGGGTGTGCCCGCTGATCGAGGAATCGGAAGCGCTCGACCTGCGCAACGCCACCGAGACCCACGCGCAGCTGTGCGAGGCCCTGCCCGGCCAGACGGTTGGCCTGCTGCACGGCCGCATGCCGGCCGCCGACAAGGCCGCCGCGATGGCGCTGTTCACTGCGGGCGAGATGGGCGTGCTGGTTGCGACCACCGTGATCGAGGTCGGCGTGGACGTGCCGAATGCGTCGCTCATGGTGATTGAGCATGCCGAGCGCTTCGGCCTGTCGCAGCTGCACCAGTTGCGTGGCCGCGTAGGCCGTGGCGCAGCGGCCAGCGTGTGCGTGCTGCTGTACAGCGCGCCGTTGTCAGTCACCGCCAAGGCGCGCCTGAAGGCGATGCTGGAAACCGCCGACGGCTTCGAGATCGCCCGGCGCGACCTCGAGATCCGCGGCCCCGGCGAGTTCATGGGCGCGCGCCAGTCGGGCGCCCCGCTGCTGCGCTTCGCCGACCTGGTGCTCGACGAAGCGCTGGTCCACCAGGCCCGCGCCGCCGCGCTGGTGCTGCTCAACAACCACCCGCAAGCCGCCGATGCCCACGTGGCCCGGTGGCTGGGCACGCGAGCCGACTACATGAAGGCGTGATGCCCCGGATAGACGCTGCCCTGCAGCCGCCCCGAGAATCGGCGCCATGACATTGACCGAACTCCGCTACATCGTGGCTGTGGCGCGCGAGCGCCATTTCGGGCGTGCGGCCGAGGCCTGCTTCGTATCGCAGCCCACGTTGAGCGTGTCGATCAAGAAGCTCGAAGAAGAGCTCGACGTGAAGATCTTCGAGCGTGGCACGAGCGAGGTCAGCGTCACGCCGCTGGGCGAAGAGATCGTGCGCCAGGCACAGCAGGTGATCGAGCAGGCCGCCGCCATCAAGGAGATCGCCAAGCGCGGCAAAGACCCGGTGTCGGGCCCGCTGCGCATGGGGGTGATCTACACGATCGGCCCGTACCTGCTGCCCGACCTGGTGCGCCGTGCCATCGACCTGGTGCCGCAGATGCCGCTGATCCTGCAAGAGAACTTCACCGCCAAGCTGCTGGAAATGCTGCGCCTGGGCGAGCTCGACTGCGCCATCATGGCTGAGCCCTTTCCCGACGCAGGCCTGGCCATCGCACCGCTCTACGACGAGCCCTTCATGGCCGCCGTGCCCAAGCTGCACCCGCTGGCCAAGCGCAAGATCATCACCGCCGAAGAGCTGAAGGCCGAGACCATGCTGCTGCTCGGCACCGGCCACTGCTTTCGCGACCACGTGCTCGAGGTGTGCCCCGAATACGCGCGGTTTTCGAGCAATGCCGAAGGCATTCGCAAGAGCTTCGAAGGCTCGTCGCTCGAGACCATCAAGTACATGGTCGCGTCGGGCATGGGTGTCACGGTCGTGCCGCGCCTGAGCGTGCCGAAGGAGCCGCAGCGCGACATCACCTACATCCCCTTCGCCAAGCCCGTGCCCACGCGCCGCGTGGTGCTGGCGTGGCGGCGCACGTTCACCCGCTACGAGGCCATCGCCGCACTGCGCAACGCCGTTTACGCGTGCGAACTGCCGGGTGTGAAGCGGCTGTCCTAGGGCCCGGCCCCGACCCGGCAGCACATTGCCGCTATCTATCGCATAGGCGTCTTCAATTTGCTTTGACTATTTATTTTTCATAGACTGTAGCGTCCGATTCCCCGGTCACACGCAAGCCAAGGAGAGCCCCATGTCCGACGAAGCCAAGTGCCCCTTCGACCCAAGCACACGCGCCAGCACACCCAGACCTGCGACGAATTCGCAGTGGTGGCCGAACCAGCTGAACCTGAAAAGCCTGCATCAGCACTCCGCGCTGTCCAGCCCGATGGGCGAAGCGTTCGTCTACGCCGAGGCTTTCAAGACTCTCGACCTGGACGCGGTGGTCGCCGACCTGACGGCCCTGATGACCGACTCGCAGCCCTGGTGGCCGGCCGACTATGGCCACTACGGCCCGTTCTTCATCCGCATGGCGTGGCATGCCGCCGGCACGTACCGCATTGCCGACGGCCGCGGTGGCGCAGGCTCCGGCTCGCAGCGCTTCGCGCCGCTCAACAGCTGGCCCGACAACGGCAACCTCGACAAGGCGCGCCGCCTGCTGTGGCCCATCAAGCAGAAGTACGGTCAGAAGCTCTCCTGGGCCGACCTGTTCGTGCTGACCGGCAACGTGGCGCTCGACTCCATGGGCTTCAAGACCTTCGGTTTCGGCGGCGGGCGGCCGGACATCTGGGAGCCCGAAGACGACATCAACTGGGGCACTGAAACCCAGTGGATGGGCACCGACAAGCGCTACAGCGGTGACCGCGAGCTCGCCAGCCCGTTCGGCGCCACGACCATGGGCCTGATCTACGTGAACCCCGAAGGCCCGGAAGGTCAACCCGACCCGCTGGGCTCGGCACGCGACATCCGCGAGACCTTTGCCCGCATGGCGATGGACGACGAAGAGACCGTGGCGCTCACGGCCGGCGGCCACACCTTCGGCAAGACGCACGGGGCGGGCGAGCCGGGGCAGTATGTCGGCGTCGAACCCGAAGGCGCGGGCATCGAAGCGCAGGGCCTGGGTTGGGCGAACAGCTTCAACAGTGGCGTGGGTGCGCACACCATCACCAGCGGCCTGGAAGGCGCCTGGACGCCCAACCCGATCCAGTGGGACAACGGCTACTTCGAGACGCTGTTCGGCCACGAGTGGGAGCTGACCAAGAGCCCCGCTGGCGCGCACCAATGGAAGCCCAAGGGCGACGCCGGCGCGGGCACCGTGCCCGATGCGCACGACCCCACGCAGCGCCACGCGCCGATGATGTCGACCGCCGACATGGCGATGCGCATGGACCCCGCTTACGAGCAGATCTCGCGCCGCTTCATGGCGAACCCGGCCCAGTTCGCCGACGCGTTCGCGCGCGCCTGGTTCAAGCTCACGCACCGCGACATGGGCCCGCGTGTGCGCTACCTCGGCAAGCGGGTGCCGAAAGAGGTGCTGATCTGGCAAGACCCGGTGCCGGCGGTGGACCACCCACTGATCGACGCGCACGACATCGCGGCACTGAAGGCCAAGCTGCTCGCATCGAGCCTCAGCGTTTCCCAGCTCGCCGCGACCGCGTGGGCTTCGGCGTCCACGTTCCGTGGCAGCGACAAGCGCGGCGGTGCCAACGGTGCGCGCCTTCGCCTGGCGCCGCAGAAGGACTGGGCGGTGAACCGGCCCGCCGAGCTGGCTGGCGTGCTGGCGGTGCTCGAGGCGATCCAGGCCGACTTCAACGCCGCGCAGCCGGGCGGCAAGCAGGTTTCGCTGGCCGACTTGATCGTGCTGGGCGGAAGCGCGGCGGTCGAGGCGGCGGCGAAGAACGCCGGCATCGAGATCGAGGTGCCGTTCGCGCCGGGCCGCACCGACGCACGACAAGACCAGACCGACGTGCACTCGTTCGCCGTGCTCGAACCGGCTGCCGATGGCTTTCGCAACTACATCAAGACGGGCCATGAAGCGGCGGCGGCGGAATGGCTGATCGACCGGGCGAACCTGCTGACCTTGACGGCCCCGGAGATGACGGTGTTGATCGGCGGCCTGCGAGCGCTCGGCGTGAACGGCGGCCACGCCGGCTTCACGACGCGTGCCGACGCACTCACGAACGACTTCTTCGTGGCCCTGCTCGACATGAACACGGTGTGGAAGAAGTCGGCCACGACCGAAGGCGTGCTCGAAGGCCGTGACCGGGCCACCGGTGCACTGGTGCGAACGGGCACGGTCGTCGACCTGGTGTTGGGCTCCAACTCCCAGCTTCGTTCGCTCGCCGAGGTGTACGCGTCCAGCGACGCACATGCCACCTTTGCACGCGACTTCGTGGCCGCCTGGGTCAAGGTGATGAACCTCGACCGCTACGACCTGGCCTGACCGCGCGGCATCAACCTGTTCTCCAAGGAGTATGGAATGGCAAAGAAGATCGCAACGAAAACCAGCGCCGCTCCGGCGCGCGCTTCGAACATCAGCATCGGCGTCAACATCGGCATCAGCGAGAAAGACCGCAGCGCCATTGCTGCCGGCCTCTCCCACTTGCTCGCCGACACCTACACGCTCTACCTCACGACCCACAACTTCCACTGGAACGTGACGGGGCCGATGTTCAACACCCTGCACCTGATGTTCATGGGCCAGTACACCGAGCTGTGGAATGCGGTCGACCCGGTGGCCGAGCGCATTCGCTCGCTCGGGTTTCCGGCGCCGGGCTCGTACGCGCAGTTCAGCGCGCTGGCGTCGATCAAGGACGCGCCGGCCACGCCGCCGAAGGCGCTCGAAATGGTGCGCATCCTCGTCGAGGGCCACGAGGCCGTGGCGCGCACAGCACGGGGCATGTTCCCGCTGGCCGACAAGGCCGGTGACGAACCCACAGCCGACCTGCTGACGCAGCGCCTCACGGTGCATGAGCAGACGGCCTGGATGCTGCGCTCGCTGCTCGAAGAGTGAGCCGCACCCGGGCTGCGCGGCCTCACATCAAGGGTACAAACCGCGCTCCTCGCGAGCCGTGAGGATGCGCTCGCACGCCACCGCGAAGGTGGCGGTGCGCAGGCTGATCTTGTGGCGGTCGGCGGTGTCCCAGATCTTCTTCAGCGCATCGACCATGATCTTGTCGAGCCGCA
>JANXWV010000054.1 GCA_025350965.1 Rhizobacter sp. | reverse complement strand
AGGACGCGCGGGACGAGGACAGCGTGTGCCGCAATGGCGGCGACGAGTTCCTGTACCTGTTGATGAATCCACAAGGCCGAGAGAATGTCGAGCGGATCGCAGCCGCGGTGATCGACAACCTCGCGCGGACCATTCGCGTGGGAGAGGAGCAACTCACCGTCAGGCCGAGCATCGGCATTGCCATCTACCCGGAGGGTGGCGTTACCGGCGACGAGCTGATCCAGAACGCCGACGCCGCGATGTACCAGGCAAAGAAGATCGACTGCGGCTATGCGGTCCATGAGCTTCACGGCGGCCGCTATCAGTCGGAAACCTGACCCGCAGAACTGACCAAGCTGTTTGAGCGCTTCAGGCACCACGCGGCGTTGGTCGACGAAGCTGAGGCACAGCGGATAGTTCGCAAGGGCATGGCCGGCCTCCGTGCGCTGAACGATGGCTACAGGGCCGACGGGTAACGTTCCCTTGTGAGGCAACACGCGCGTCAAGGTAGTTGTCGCCTCATTCAGGCAGCCAACCGTTCCATCTTCAGGTGAGCCGCGTGGGCGTTGACGACGGAGTCGCGTTCAGGGTTGAGCATGACGGAGTTGATCGGCGTCCAGTTGCGCGTGGTGCGCGCCCAGCGTGCCGGGTTCAACGCCCGGGCTCGGCCGTACATCCGCCGTCAACGTTCAACTAGCTCCCACAGCTGTTCCCACGGAGCAAAGCAAAGAAAAACGGGTTGCAAACAAAACTGTTGCAACCCGTTGATTTTATTGGCGGAGTGGACGGGACTCGAACCCGCGACCCCCGGCGTGACAGGCCGGTATTCTAACCAACTGAACTACCACTCCAAATGGCTGCCGCATCGCTGCGCAAGTGCCATCAAACTTGGCGTCCCCTAGGGGATTCGAACCCCTGTAATCACCGTGAAAGGGTGGTGTCCTAGGCCTCTAGACGAAGGGGACTTTGATCATCTTCGCGACTTGAACTGCGCACTGCCGAATGGCTTGTGGTGGAGGTAAGCGGGATCGAACCGCTGACCTCTTGCATGCCATGCAAGCGCTCTCCCAGCTGAGCTATACCCCCCGTGCCAGCCGAGCGCCGAAACACCCAACCAACTCAAACGATCCGGCCGAAGCAGTATCAAGCGAGATTACGATTATAGCCAGCTTTTCAGGCGCTCCGCAAACGCGCGAGCACCACGCCTGCAGTGAACAACTCCAGCACCGCATCGACCGATGGCGTCTGCGTGCGGCCGGTCACGAGCACGCGCACGGCATGCGCGAGTTGCGGCATCCTGAGCTGATGGGCGGTGAGCGTTTCCTTGATGGCGGCCGAAATGCCGGGCTTCCCCCATTCGACGTTCGCGAGCTTGTCGCCCAGCGTGATCAGTGCCGGCTTGACGGCGTCGGTCACGTGCGCGGCAAGGTCTTCTGCAGTTGCTTGCACGTCCGCAAAATACATGGCGGCCCAGTTTGCCAGTTCCACCGTGGTGGCACAGCGGTCCTTGAACAGCGCGCAAATGCCCACCAGCGCGCCCTGCGCATCGGCCTCGATGCCCCGGCGCTGCAGCTGCGCGGCCACGAGCACGGAAAGCTCGGCATCGGTCGCCTGCTTGATGTAGTGCGCGTTGACCCAGTTCAGCTTGGCAACGTCCCATTGCGCGGGGCTCTTCGACAGGTGCTGGCCATCGAACCATTGCACGAACTGTTCGCGGCTGAACAGCTCTTCGTCGCCGTGGCTCCAGCCCAGGCGCGAGAGGTAGTTGAGCATCGCCTGCGGCAGGTAGCCGTTCTCTTCGTAGGCCGTCACGCTGACGGCGCCGCGCCGCTTCGAGAGCTTTTGCCCGTCGTCACCCAGGATCACCGGCACGTGGCCGAACAGAGGCAACGGCGCGCCGAGCGCATTGAAGATGTTGATCTGCCACGGCGTGTTGTTCACGTGCTCGTCACCACGGAAGACGTGGGTGATCGTCATGTCCCAGTCGTCGACGACGACGCAGAAGTTGTAGGTCGGCACGCCGTCGGGCCGCACGATGATCAGGTCGTCGATCTCGCGGTTGCTGATGGTGATGGGGCCCTTGACGAGGTCGTCCCAGGTCACTGCGCCATCGGGCGGATTGCGAAAGCGGACGACCGGCGCCACGCCTTCCGGCGGCGCGGGCAGTACCTTGCCGGGTTCAGGGCGCCAGCGGCCGTCGTAGTGGGTTTTTTCGCCGTGAGCACGTTGCGCTTCGCGCATCTCGTCGAGCTCTTGCGGTGTGCAGTAGCAACGGTACGCGGTGCCGGCTGCGAGCATCTGGTCGATGACTTCGCTGTATCGGCCGAGCCGCTGCATCTGGTAGATCGGGCCTTCGTCGAAGTCGAGCCCGAGCCACTTCATCGAGGCCATGATCTGGTCGACCGACTCTTGCGTGGAACGTGCCACGTCGGTGTCTTCGATGCGCAGCACGAACTCGCCGCCGAAGTGCCTTGCATAGGCCCACGAGTACAGCGCGGTACGCGCCGTACCAAGGTGCAGAAAGCCGGTCGGCGACGGGGCGATTCGGGTGCGTACTTTGCGGGTCATGTTGGCAGTGTGCTGAGGCCGCGCAGCAGGTCGGCCTGGATGTCTTGAACGGCGTCGAGCCCCATCGCCAGGCGGATCATCCCTTGCGTGATGCCGGCCGCCTGGCGCTGCACTTCGCTGAGCCGGCCATGCGACGTGCTGGCCGGGTGGGTGACGGTGGTCTTGGTGTCGCCGAGGTTGGCGGTGATGGAGCACACCTGCGTCTGGTCGATCACATGGAAGGCGTTGCTGCGCGCCAGCGCCGGCCCGCCAGGGCCTTGCCCGGCCACGATGAACGACACCACCGCACCGCCGCAGCCCGCCTGTTGCGCCATCGCCAGCGCATGCTGCGGGTGCGACGCCAGGCCCGGGTAGAACACGCGCTCGACCTGTGGCTGGGCTTCGAGCCAGGTTGCCAGCGCGAGCGCGCGCTCGCTCTGCGCACGCATGCGGATCGACAGAGTCTCGAGCCCCTTGAGCACCACCCAGGCATTGAACGGCGAGAGCGACATGCCGGCGCTGCGCATGACCGGCACGAAGCGCTCGTTCACCAGTTGTTCACTCGCGCAAAGCGCCCCGGCGATGACGCGGCCCTGCCCGTCGAGGTACTTGGTGCCGGAGTGCACGACGATGTCGGCACCGTGCTCGATGGGCCGCTGAAGGGCCGGCGAGCAAAAGCAGTTGTCGACCGCAAACCAGGCTCCCGCCTCTTTTGCGATAAGTGACAGCGCGCGGATGTCGCACACCTCGGTCAAGGGGTTGGTCGGTGATTCGGCGAACAAGAGCTTCGTGTTCGGCTTGACGGCGCGCCGCCATTCATCGACGTCGGTCTGCGACACGAAGCTGGTCTCGACACCGAACTTTGCGAACTCGCGGCCGAACAGCATCAGCGTCGAGCCGAACATGCTGCGCGAGCAAATGACGTGGTCGCCGGCCGCAAGCAAGCCCATGCCAAGCAGCAGGATGGCGCTCATGCCGCTGGCGGTGGCGATGCACGCCTGCGCCCCTTCGAGCGCCGCGAGCCGGCGCTCGAACATGGTGACCGTCGGGTTAGAGAAGCGCGAATACGTGAACGCTTCTTCCTCGTTCGCGAAGCGCGCTGCGGCGGTTGCGGCGTCGGGTTGCACGAAGCTGCTGGTCAGGAACAGCGCCTCGGAGTTCTCGCCCCAGGCGCTGGGCGGCAGGCCTTCGCGAACGGCCAGCGTGTCGGGGTGCAGGCCTTCGGGCAGGCCCACACGCGGGATGCGCTTCATGCCCGGTTTGCTGCCGGTCTCGTTGCCCGTTTTGGCGTCGGCTCGGCTGGCCATCAGCTCGCCTCGGTAGCGCTTTGCAAGGCCAGGCGCGAGCGGTCGTTGGCGGGGTCTTCTTCGTCGCCTTGCGCACGGCGCTGCTCGGCCATGGCGGTGAAATCGGCAACCGAGACATCGCCCGTGACGTAGACGCCGTCGAAGCACGAGGCCTCGAAGCCATCGAGCGCAGGGTTCAACGCGCCAACCACGCGCTTCATCGCGTCCACATCCTGGTAGATCAACGCATCGGCGCCGATGAACTCGCGGATCTCTTCGATGCTGCGGTTGTGGGCAATGAGCTCTTCGCTGGTCGGCATGTCGATGCCGTACACGTTCGGGTAGCGAACCGGCGGCGCCGCCGAAGCCATGTAGACCTTGCGCGCGCCGGCCTCGCGCGCCATCTGCACGATCTCTTTCGAGGTGTTGCCGCGCACGATGGAATCATCGACCAGCAGCACGTTGCGACCCTTGAACTCCACGCCGATGGCGTTGAGCTTTTGCCGCACCGACTTCTTGCGTGCGCCCTGCCCCGGCATGATGAACGTGCGGCCGACGTAGCGGTTCTTCACGAAGCCTTCGCGGTATGGCTTGCCGATGCGCTGCGCCAACTGCATGGCCGACGGGCGGCTCGACTCGGGGATCGGGATGACCACGTCGATCTCGTTCGGGCGGATCGTCGAGATGAGCCGCTGCGCGAGTGTCTCGCCCATGTTCAGGCGCGCCTGGTAGACCGAGATGCCGTCCATCACAGAGTCGGGCCGCGCCAGGTACACGAACTCGAACATGCAGGGATACAGGCTCGGGTTGGCCGCGCATTGGCGCGCGTGCACTGTGCCCGCCAGGTCGATGAAAACGGCCTCGCCCGGTGCCACGTCGCGCAGCACCTTGTGGCCCGTGCCTTCGATGGCGACCGACTCGCTGGCCACCATCACCGTGCGGCCTTCCGGGGCCTCGCCTTCGCCGATGCAGAGCGGGCGAATGCCGAACGGGTCGCGGAACGCGAGCAGGCCGTAGCCCGCAATCAGCGCCACCACCGCATACGAGCCCTTGATGCGCTTGTGGACTGCGGCCACCGCGTCGAACACCAGGTCGGGCGTGAGCGGCTTGCCGCGCGCCGCCACCTCGATCTCGTGCGCCAGCACGTTGAGCAGCACTTCGGTGTCGCTGGTGGTGTTGATGTGGCGGCGGTCGATGTCGAACAGTTCCTGCTTCAGCTTCGTCACGTTCGTCAGGTTGCCGTTGTGCACGAGCACGATGCCGAACGGCGCATTGACGTAGAAGGGCTGCGCCTCTTCCTCGCTGTAGGCGTTGCCCGCGGTCGGGTAGCGCACCTGCCCCAGGCCCACGGTGCCGGGCAGGCCGCGCATGTTGCGGGTGCGGAACACGTCGCGCACCATGCCGCGCGCCTTGTGCATGAAGCACTTGGTGCCGAGCATGGTGACGATGCCGGCGGCGTCTTGACCGCGGTGCTGCAGCAGCAGCAGAGCGTCGTAGATCAATTGATTGGCGGGGGCCTTGGAGATCACGCCAACGATGCCACACATGGTTTGTTGCCTCGGTTCAAGAAGAAGCGTGCGTCGTGCGCACACCTCTCGGATGCAAATCAAGCACGCACTTCACGCACGCACGCACATCAAGCAGATACAGATGGAGTCGCTGCACCTGGCCACCAGGCCTTGATGCCTTGCACAGCCGCGTTCAGCCACGCGACCCCTTGCGATTGTTGCCACGCAAGCGTCGCCTTCAAGGGCGTCAGGCCGACCAGCAACGTGACCAACAGCAGGATGACCATGCCGCGCAAAGCGCCGAACAGCGCCCCGAGAAACCGATCGGGCAGGCCGAGCGGGGTGGCGTGCACCAGCGCACGCACCAGCCGCGCGGCAAGGCCCCAGATGACCAGCGCGGCCAAGAACACGATCGCGAACGCCACCCACTGGTTCAGCACGGAGCCTGCATCGCCAACCGGGACGTAGGGCGCAAGCATCGGCCCCAGCATGCGCGCGGCGATGAAGGCCACGAACCAGCCCGCGAGCGACAACAATTCGAACACGAAGCCACGCATCAGGCCGATCAGAACCGACAGCACCAGAAACGCTGCCAGCCCGATGTCCACCCACGCCAGATCGATGCGGCCCATGCAGTTGCCTCACAAGGCCAGCACGGCCGCCGTGAGGCCGGCGCCCCGGGCCGAGGCGAGCGCCTTGTCGGCTTCGGACCGCGTGGTGAACGGCCCGATGCGCACACGGATGCGGGTGCCCGCCGATGTTTCAACGACCTGCGTGTAGGTCTTGAGGCCGAGCCGTTCCGCCTTGGCGCGCGTGTCGCGCGCCGCGCCAGCGTCCGCGAACGCGCCCACCTGGACGACGAAGCGCGATGACTCGGCGGCGGCAGGTGCGGCCTTGCCTTCGAGCAAGGCCCTGGCGCGCGCACCGTCTTCGCCGACGGCGGGCTTGGCAGCGGCCGGCTTGAGTTCCGGGCCAAGCTTGGGCTCGACGGCGGGCTTGGCAGCCGGCTTGGCCGCGTCCGGCACTTTGGGAGCCACCTTCGATGCGGCCGGCTCGGTGGCCGTGCGTGCTGCTGCGGGCGCCGCTCGGTCGGCCTCTTCACGGGTCTCGGTGATCACATCGTCGCGCGGGCTCGGCACGGCGGTGGCCATGTCGGCCCCGCTGCTGGAGGCAGCCGCTGGCTCGGGCGCGGCACGCACGGGCCGCGCGGCGGGCATTACCAGCGCCGGCGCACCTTCTTTGCGAGGGATTTCAATGGGAAT
Source organism: Rhizobacter sp. (assembly GCA_025350965.1). Lineage (GTDB taxonomy): Bacteria > Pseudomonadota > Gammaproteobacteria > Burkholderiales > Burkholderiaceae_C > LMDS01. The sequence continues at coordinate 48,707 of JANXWV010000054.1, read as the reverse complement.
GTCGACCGAGATCGGGCGCGGCTGGGTTTCGAAGACAAGCGGGAAACCGATGACGCCGATCACCACCAGCACCACCGCGCCGATCAAGCGCTGCCGGGCACGGGTGCGGGCGCGTTGCACATCACCACCCGGTTCTTCGGCAACGGGCGGGCGCGCCGGCGTGTCGGTGCCGCGCTTGAAAGATGACAACAAACCCATGCGGTGCGAGTTCCTGGTGTTCGGAGTGCCCGGCCCCGGAAACAGCGCAGCGCCAGGCGCTCGGCAGGGGTGGTCAGGCGGTGTGTTTGCCCGTCAATCGGGGCACGCCGTTTTTCAACACGCCACCGACCGTGTGGAACGACCCGAAGACCACGATTCTATCAGCCGGGTCTGCGCCAGCCCGGGCTGCGGCGAAGGCTGCCAACGGGCCGGCGTGCTGCGCAACCGTCACGGGGCCAGGGCCTTTCAGCGCCAACGTGGCATGCAGTTGCGCGAGGTCAGCGGCGCTTGCAGCGCGTGCCACCGGCAGGTCGGTGAAGTGCCAGTGATCGACGAGCGGCGCGATGCGCGCGAGGATGCCCGCGATGTCTTTGTCGTGCATGGCGCCGAACACGGCGTGGGTGCGAGGGAAGAAGCCCATCTGGTCCAGGCTTTGCGTGAGCGCGGCCACGGCGTGCGGGTTGTGCGCCACGTCGAGCACCAGCGTGGGCTGGCCGGCAACGATCTGGAAGCGCCCCGGCAACTCGACCATCGCGAGGCCGGTGCGTACGGCCTGCGCGGTGATCGGCAACCTGTCGCGCAAGGCCTCGAATGCAGCCAGCGCGCCCGAGGCATTGATGAGCTGATTGGCCCCGCGCAGCGCCGGGTAGCCGAGCGCGTTGAAGCGTTTGCTGCGGCCGGCCCAGGCCCACTGCTGCTTGTCGCCCGAGCAGTTGAAGTCGCGGCCGACGAGCCACAGGTCGGCGCCGGTCCGCTTCGCATGGTCGAGCACGCTGCGCGGCGGCGACGGGTCGCTCACGATGGCCGGCTTGCCGGTGCGCATGATGTGGGCCTTCTCGGAGCCGATGCTCTCACGGTCGGGGCCGAGGTAGCCGACATGGTCGATGTCGATGCTGGTGATGACGCTGCAGTCGGCATCGAAGGCATTCACCGCGTCGAGCCGCCCGCCCAGCCCAACCTCGAGGATCGCGAGGTCGAGCGGCGCCTTCGACAACAGCCGTGCGATGGCGAGGGTGGTGAACTCGAAGTAGGTCAGGCTGGTGTCGCCGCGTGCCTCTTCGACGGCAGCGAAGTGCGGCAGCAGTTCATACGCCGAGACCATCTGCCCGTTGACGCGGCAACGTTCTTCGAAGTGCACCAGGTGCGGCTTCGAGTACAGGCCGACACGGTAGCCCGCCTGCAGCGCAATGGCTTCCAGCATGGCGCAGGTCGAACCTTTTCCGTTCGTGCCAGCGACCACGATCAACGGGGCATCGAAGTGCAGGCCGAGGCGTGCCTTGATCTCGACGACGCGGTCGAGCGTCATGTCGATCTCGGTCGGGTGAATGCGCTCGCAGTGGGCCAGCCACTCGGGCAGCGTGGCAGGTAGCGGTGCAGGTACCACCGTCAGCTGACGGCGTCGGCACTCTGGCGTTGCAGCATCGCGATGGCTCGCGCGATGCGGCCGCGCAATTCGCGGCGGTCGACGATGGTGTCGACCGCGCCTGTCTGCAACAGGAACTCGGCGCGCTGGAAGCCTTCGGGCAGCTTCTCGCGCACGGTGTTCTCGATGACGCGCGGGCCGGCAAAGCCGATCAATGCACGCGGCTCGGCCATGACCATGTCGCCCATGAAGGCGAAGCTGGCCGACACACCGCCCATGGTCGGGTCGGTGAGCACGCTGATGTAGGGCAGCTTCGCCTTTGCCAGGTGCGTGAGCGCGGCATTGGTCTTGGCCATCTGCATCAGGCTGAGCAGCCCTTCCTGCATGCGCGCGCCTCCGGTGGCGGTGAAGCTGATGAACGGCGTCTTCTGCTCGATGGCGGTCTCCACGCCGCGCACGAAGCGCTCGCCGACCACTGAGCCCATCGAGCCGCCCATGAACTCGAACTCGAAGCACGCCACCACGATGGGCACGCTGTGCACGGCCCCACCCATGACGATGAGCGCGTCGGTCTCGCCGGTGTTCTCGAGCGCGTCTTTCAGGCGCTCTGTGTACTTTTTGCTGTCCTTGAACTTCAGCGCGTCGACCGGCAGCACTTCCTGCCCGATCTCGTAGCGGCCTTCCGGGTCGAGGAAGGCGTCGAGCCGCGCGCGCGCGCCGATGCGGTGGTGGTGGCTGCACTTCGGGCAGACGTACAGGTTCTGCTCCAGGTCGGTCTTGTAGAGCACCGTCTCGCACGACGGGCACTTGATCCACAGGCCCTCGGGCACGGTGCGGCGTTCGCCGCGTTCGTTCGGCTGGATCTTCGGCGGCAGCAGTTTCTCAAGCCAACTCATGGATCGTGTCCCTTCAGGAATCGAGCGCGCTGCGAACACCGGCGATGAACTCGCCGGCCACAGCCGCCACATTGTCACGCGAGCAGTTTTCGAGCAACTGGATGATGGCCGTGCCGATCACGACCGCATCGCTTACCTGCGCCACGGCGCGCGCCGTTGCTGCATCGCGAATGCCGAAGCCCACACCGACCGGCAGCTTCACGTGCGCCTTGATGCGCGGCAGCATCGCGGCCACGGCATCGATGTCGAGGTGGCCGGCACCGGTCACGCCCTTCAGCGACACGTAGTACACGTAGCCGCGCGCGATGCGGCCGACGTGGCGCATGCGCGCCTCGGTCGAGGTGGGCGCGAGCAGGAAGATCGGGTCCAGGCCACTCGCCTGCAGCTTGGCGGCGAACTCTTCGCACTCTTCGGGCGGGTAGTCGACGATGAGCACACCGTCGACGCCCGCCGCACGCGCGACAGTCACGAAACGGTCTGCGCCGTAGCGCTCGACCGGGTTCGCATAGCCCATCAACACGACCGGCGTGTTTTCGTTGCTGCGGCGAAAGACACGCACGAAGTCGAGCACCTGCGGCATGCCGATGCCGCGCGCAAGTGCGCGTTCACCGGCCTTTTGAATCACCGGGCCGTCAGCCATCGGGTCGGAGAACGGCACGCCGAGTTCGATCACGTCGGCGCCGGCGCGGGCCATGGCAAGCATGATCCCGGGCGTGGCATCGGCAAACGGGTCGCCAGCGGTAACGTACGGGATCAGGGCCTTGCGGCCCTTCGCTTGCAACGCGGCGAAGGTGGCTGCGATGCGGCTCATTGCGGCAACCTCACGACGGTCTCGGAGCCCTTCACGCTCTGCCCTCGGCACGAAGGGCGGCAGAAGAAGTCGGCGCCCGACAGGTCGGCCACGGTGCCGATGTCCTTGTCGCCACGGCCGGAGAGGTTGACGAGCAGGTGCTGGTCCGCCCGCATGGTCGGCGCGAGCTTCATGGCATAGGCCACCGCATGCGCCGACTCGAGCGCCGGGATGATGCCTTCGGTGCGGCACAGGCGGTGAAATGCGACCAGCGCTTCGTCGTCGGTGATGCCGACGTACTCGGCACGGCCGATGTCTTTCAGGTAGGCATGCTCAGGGCCGACGCCGGGGTAGTCGAGCCCGGCGGAGATGGAGTGCGTTTCCGTGATCTGGCCGTTCGCGTCTTGCAACAGGTAGGTGCGGTTGCCGTGCAGTACGCCCGGCGAGCCGGCCGACAGCGACGCCGCGTGCTTGCCAGTCTCGATGCCCTGCCCCGCCGCCTCGACGCCGATCAAGCGCGTTTTCGCGTGCTCGATATAAGGGTAGAAGATGCCCATCGCGTTGCTGCCACCGCCCACGCAGGCGATCACCGCATCGGGCTGCGCGTGGGCGCGGCCGATCATCTCGGGCATCTGCACCAGGCACTCGTCACCGATCACGCGCTGGAAGTCACGCACCATCATCGGGTACGGGTGCGGGCCGGCCACGGTGCCGATGATGTAGAACGTGTTCTCGACGTTCGTGACCCAATCGCGCAGCGCTTCGTTGAGCGCGTCTTTCAAGGTCTTGGAGCCGCTCTCCACCGGCACCACGGTCGCGCCGAGCAGGTGCATGCGGTAGACGTTCGGCGACTGGCGCTTCACGTCTTCGCTGCCCATGTAGACCACGCACTCCAGGCCATAGCGCGCGCAGATCGTTGCGGTGGCCACGCCGTGCTGGCCTGCGCCTGTTTCGGCAATGACGCGTGGCTTGCCCATGCGCCGCGCGAGCATCGCCTGCCCGATGGTGTTGTTGACCTTGTGCGCGCCGGTGTGGTTCAGGTCTTCACGCTTCAAGAAGATCTGCGCACCGCCGAGCTCGCGGCTCATTCGAGCGGCGTGGTAGACGGGGCTCGGCCGGCCCACGAAGTGCGCGAGTTCGGAGCGGAACTCGGCCAGGAACGCCGGGTCTTGCTGCGCCTGCGCATAGGCGACTTTCAGTTCATCGAGAGCATGAACGAGCGTTTCGGCGACGAAGCTGCCGCCGTAGGGGCCGAAGTGACCGGACGCGTCGGGTTGCTGATAAGGGGACATGGGATGTGCTCAAAAGGGTCAGGCCAAAGATGCACCGGTGCGGGCATCGGCCTCGCGCACTGCATCGCAAAACCGGCGGACGGCGTCGGCATCTTTGATGCCTTTCGCAGACTCCACGCCGGAGCTCACGTCAACGGCCCACGGCCGCACGCTCGCTATGCCTTGCCCCACATTTGCGGCATGCAACCCACCAGACAAAACGAGGTGAAGGGGCACGCCGGATGGAATGAGCGACCAATCGAAAACCTTTCCACCTCCACCATAACCCTCGACGTGTGCGTCGAGAAGAATGGCTTGGGCGTCGGGAAACTGAGCCGCAAAGTTTAACAAATCGAAGCCCGGCGCCATGCGGGCAGCGCGCAGGTACGGGCGTGCCGATGCGCGGCACGCGGCCGGGCTTTCGTCGCCATGAAACTGCGGCACGAGGTGGGGAATGGCCCGCAGCGCCGCCGCGATGTCGGCAGCCTCGGCATTGACGAACAAGCCGACCGGCGTGACGAATGGCGGCAGGCGCTGCGCCAACGCGCGCGCGCGCTCAGGGCTCACGTGGCGCGGGCTGTTGGCGTAGAGCACAAAACCGACGGCATCGGCGCCGGCGAGCACGGCCGCGTCCACATCGGCTTCGCGCGTCAGCCCGCAGATCTTGATGCGGGTTCGTTGATTCGGGTGCGGCACGGCGTCAGGGCATCCAGGCAAGCGTTTCGGGCGGGCCGGGAATGGCCAGCGCCGCATCGTAGTACGGGCCGATGAAGTACAGCCCCGCCGAAGGGAATGTGGGCGCGGCCAGCCTCCGCTCGCGCGCCGAGAGAACGCCGGCCAGCCAGTCGACCGTGCGCGTGCCGTTGCCCACCGCAAGCAGGCTGCCGATCAGGTTGCGCACCATGTGGTGGAGGAAGGCGTTGGCGTCGAACTCGAATCGCCAATACGGGCCGCGCTGCGTGATGGTGATGGCGCGGATCGTCTTGACCGGCGACGCCGCCTGGCACTCGGATGAGCGGAACGCGCTGAAGTCGTGTTCGCCGACCAGCACATCGGCAGCTTGCCGCATCAGCGCGCCGTCGAGCGGGCGAAAGCTCCAGCCGACCAGGCCCGCCTCAATGGCCGGGCGCACCGACGACTGCACAAGCACATACACGTAGCGTCGCCCGTGGGCGCTGTTGCGCGCATGAAAGTCGCTGCCCACCGGCTGTGCCCATTGCACCGCGATGTCCGGCGGCAGGTAGCGGTTCGTGCCGCGTACCCACGACGCCGGTTCGCGCACCGCCGCAGTATCGAGATGAACCACCTGGTTGAGCGCGTGCACGCCGGTGTCGGTGCGGCCAGCGCACAGGCAACGCACCGGAACACCGATGAACTGGCCGAGCGCGCCCTCCACACGGTCCTGCACGGTCTGACCACCGCGCTGGCTTTGCCAGCCCTGGTACGCCTGGCCGCGGTAGCTGATGCCCAGCGCCACCCTCATGGCGGGTTGGCACTGGGGAGTGGCGGCAGGTGCTCGCGGCGGCCGGGGGTCACCCCAGATCGGCCAGCATGCTCTGCGCGCGGGACTTCAACGCGCCGGTGGCATTGGCCACCACCTCCTGCAACAGGTCGCGCGCACCGTCGGTATCGCCGATCTGCCGGAACTCTTCCGCCAGATCGAGCTTGCGCGCCAGCGGGTCGGCTTCGGCCGCCATGTCGAACTCGGGCAGGCCGATGTCTGCGAACGACGAGGTCGCGTGGCCGGTGGGGATCGGCGCGTCCGGCGGCAGCGTGTCGGACATGTCCAGGTCGAGCGAGATGTCGGACAAGTCCAGTGCGCCCGGCGTGGTTGCGGTGGGCTGGGCCGGGGTCAGGTCGGGCATGGTGAAGTCGAGCGACATGGCGTCGTCCGCAAGGGCTGTCGGCGTGACAGGCGACAGAAACGTCGGCATGGCCGCGAACGTCCGTGTGGAGTCGAGTGAATCGCGCGCGGTTGTGCCGCCTTCGGGCTCGCCGAGATCAAGGTCGAGATCGAGGTCCAGGCCCATGCTGCCGGTGTCCATGCCCGGGCCGCCGGTGACTGACGTACCGAACTGCGACGGCGACGGCAACACCGACTGGGGCATCGTGCTCGCGCCGAGCGGCTCGATCATCTCGCCGCCATCGCGGTTGAGCAGCGCGGGCGCGCCACCGGGTTGGAACAGCGGGTTCTCCGGGTCGATCTGCGCACCGAGTTCCTGCGCCTTGGCCCAGTCTTCACCTTCGCCACGCGTCAGTGCGAACAGCTGAGTCGCCAGCAACTCGAAGCCCTTGGTATCGCGCCGTTTCGCATAGACCTCAAGCAACTTGGTGCGTATGGCCATGCGGTCCGGGTTGCTGCGCATCGCCTCCTTGAGGATCTCTTCGGCCTGCAGGTCACGGCCGTAGGCCAGGTACACATCGGCTTCGGCCACGGGGTCGACATCACCGATCGCATCGAGTTGACTGAGCGAGTAGCTCATCGATGACGAAGCGCCGCCAGCGTCGCGCGTGTCGATCCGCTGGCCACCGCTGGCACCGAAGAACGAGTCGGGTTGCAGGCGACTTTCGAGGAACGAGGTTTCGCCGCTGTCCTTCTTGGCGCGCTTGGTGAAGCGGTACACGCCAAACCCGGCAAGCAGTGCGAGCGCCAAGCCGCCCAGCCCCAAGGCTGCGGGGTTGTCGTCGAGCAGCGAACCCAGCAAGCCAGGCTGCTCGGCGGCCACGGCCGGCGTTGCCGGCATCGGTGGTTTGGCGGGTGCCGACGCAGGTTTGGCGACTGCCACCGCACTGGCGGGCGTTGGTGCGACGGACGCTGCAGGCGCAGGGACGGAAGCCGCAGCCGTTGCCGCGACGGCTACGACCGGCGCTGGGGCAGGCGCTGGGGCAGGCGCTGGGGCAGGCGCTGGGGCAGGCGCGGGTGCAGGGGTCGGTGCAGGTGCAGGTGCAGGTGCAGGTGCAGGTGCAGGTGCAGGTGCAGGCTTGGCTGCAGACGGAGGCACCACGGCCGGCACGGCCGCCGCAACAACAGGCGCCTTCGCCGATGCGGCCGGAGCAGCCACCGGTGGCGCTGCCACTGCCGTAGCCGACGCGCCGGCCAACTTCTTCAGTTCATCGACGTTCTTCGACAACTCGGCGACGCGAACGTCGGCAGCCTTCTTCTCGCTTTCTTTCGAGATGCGCGCTTCGGGCGCCGACGCCTTGGAGGCCGCACTGCCTTTGCTCAGCGTGAGCTTGTCAGGTGGCGACGCGGCACCGGCTTGCCGGTCGACGACCGACGCCTGCACCTTGCCACTGGCCTGGCGCGAAGAGCCTTCGACCTTCGCGTCGGTCACACCGCTGGCCAGGCGCTGGCGGTAGCTGCCGAAATCGGAACTCTGGGCCTGGATGATCTGGCGCGCCTCGGACGCGGGCACGCTCCTGGCCGAGTCGGCGCTCGGCACAGCCAGCACCACACCGGCCTTGAGCCGGTTCATGTTGTTGTCGATGAAAGCCTGCGGGTTGCCTCGGTACAGGCCCACGAGCATCTGGTCGAGAGACACGCCCTGGCGCTGCGTGCGGCTGGCGATCCGCGACAGCGAATCGCCCGGGCGCACGCGGTAGTCGTCGGCCGCCGCCACGGCGGGCCTGGCCGGCGCAGATTCGCCAGCCGAATCGCGAGGCACGGGCGTCGGCCGCGGCGAGGGTACGGGCCGGCGCTCGGCCACGCGGGGGGCTGCAGGCGCCACCGGTTGTGCGGCAGCGGGCGCATCCATCGGAATCGAGGTTGCAGCCGACAGGGCCGGCGCGGTGGTCGGCGCCGGGGCAGGTGCGGCCGCGCGTGTGCTCGACGGCGGGTCGAACAGCAATGTGTACTCGCGCACCAGCCGACCCGTGGGCCAGTTCATCTCCAGGATCACATCGACGAACGGTTCTTGCACGCCCCGATCACTGGTCAAGCGCAAGTAGGGCCGGCCGTCGGCGCGGCGGCGAAGTTCGACTTGGGTGCCCGGCAGCACCGCGTTGTATTCGACCCCCGCAGTGCGGTACGTGTCAGGTGCGGCGACGCGCACTTTCAAGTTCGAAGCTTCTTCGGGCGACAGGCTGGTCACGTCGATTTCTGCGCGCAACGTCTCCCCGAGCGCCGACTGGACCTGCAGCCGCCCCAAACCCAACGCCCACGCACCGGGCATCACCAAGCACAGTGCGGCCGCAGCCACGCCAGTCAGGGCGAAGCGCCCCGCGAACGTCGAGTTTCTTTTCAAAGCGTCTCCCAAATGGACGAAGTGCGCGCACCTGCGCGGTCATGGAAATCGACACATTCCCTGGGCGAGAGTGTGCCGCAGCTCATGGCTGCGCTGCCACAAAGTCGGAAATCACAATAGCATCAATGAGATAGGCTGACAAGCTCATGCAATGGCTGACGTTTGGTGCAGCCTCGTCACGGCGCGAATGGTCTGCCTCATTGTGGCCCGCCCGCAACGAACAATCGGCCGCGGCAGGTCATGGCGCGGCCAGGATACGCAGCATGCGCCGCAGCGGCTCGGCGGCTCCCCACAGAAGCTGGTCGCCGATGGTGAATGCGCCGAGGTACTGCGGCCCCATCGCCATCTTGCGCAGGCGCCCCACCGGAATGTTCATGGTGCCGGTCACGGCCACCGGCGTCAGCTCGCGCATCGTGGCTTCACGGTTGTTTGGCACGACACGAACCCAGGCGTTGTCGGCGGCGATCATGGCCTCGATGTCGGCGAGCGGCACGTCCTTCTTCAGCTTGAACATCAACGCCTGGCTGTGGCAGCGCATGGCGCCCACGCGCACGCAGAAGCCGTCGACCGGCACGGCGGGCGCATCAAAGCCGTCACCCATGCCGAGTATCTTGTTGGTCTCGGCGCCGCCCTTCCACTCTTCCTTGCTGACGCCGTCGCCGAGGTCCTTGTCGATCCACGGGATCAGGCTGCCGCCGAGCGGCACGCCGAAGTTCACTGTCTCGGCTTCGGGCAGGCTCCGTTGCGTTTGCGCGAGGAGGCGGTCGATCTCGAGGATGGCGCTCTTCGGGTCATCGAGCAGGCCCCGCACCGAGGCGTTGAGCGTGCCGTACTGCGTGAGCAGTTCGCGCATGTGGGCTGCGCCCCCGCCGGACGCGGCCTGGTAGGTCATGGTGCTCATCCACTCGACGAGCCCGGCCTTGTACAGCGCACCCACCCCCATCAGCATGCAACTCACCGTGCAGTTGCCGCCGATCCAGTTGCGCCCGCCTTTGTGCAGGGCGTTCTTGATGACCGGCATGTTCACCGGGTCGAGCACGATGACCGCGTCGCTCTTCATCCGCAGCGTGGATGCGGCGTCGATCCAGTGGCCAACCCAGCCGGCAGCGCGCAGACGCGGATAGACGTCGCTGGTGTAATCGCCGCCTTGCGCGGTGACGATGATCTCGCAGCGCTTGAGCGCCTCGATGTCGTACGCGTCTTGCAGGCGCGTCTCGTTCTTTGTCACCCCGGGTGCGGCACCGCCAGCATTGCTGGTGCTGAAGAACAGCGGCTCGATCAGGGCGAAATCGCCCTCGGTCTGCATGCGGTCCATCAGCACCGAGCCGACCATGCCGCGCCATCCAACCAGTCCTGTGAGTTTCATCGATCGCCCCTTGAAGAAAGTTGTTGAAACCTCTTGCTCCCTGGCTCGTTCGCCAGTGGAAGGGGCGAGACGAACCGGAGCTTGCTAGCCCTTGGTGGTCGTGGTTTTGATGGCGGCGACAACCGCGTCACCCATTGCCCGCGTACCGACCTTGCGCGTGCCCTCGGACCAGATGTCAGCGGTGCGCAGCCCCGACGCGAGCACGCGCTGCACTGCCGCGTCGATGCGATCAGCGGCAGCGGTTTGGTCGAGGGAAAAGCGAAGCATCATGGCCACCGACAAGATTGTAGCCAGCGGGTTCGCGAGGTCTTTGCCTGCGATGTCGGGCGCGCTGCCGTGGCTGGGCTCGTACAGGCCCTGGCCCGCGGCGTTCAGCGACGCCGACGGAAGCATGCCGATCGAACCCGTGAGCATCGCCGCTTCGTCGGAAAGGATGTCGCCGAACATGTTGCCGGTGACGATCACGTCGAACTTCTTCGGTGCCCGAACGAGTTGCATCGCCGCGTTGTCCACGTACATGTGGTCGAGCGCCACGTCGGGGTATTCCGCGTGCACCTCGATCACCACGTCCTTCCAGAACTGAAAGGTCTCGAGCACGTTGGCCTTGTCGACGCTGGTCAGGCGCTTGCTCCGCTTCTGCGCAGCCTGGAATGCGGTGTGGGCGATGCGCTCGATCTCGGGGCGCGAATAACGCATCGTGTCGAACGCTTCCTCGGCACCGGCGAAGGCCCCGTCGGGCGCCCTGCGGCGGCCGCGAGGCTGGCCGAAATAGATGTCGCCGGTGAGTTCGCGGATGATCAGGATGTCGAGCCCGGCCACGAGTTCGGGCTTCAGGCTCGACGCATGCGTGAGCTGCTCGTAGCAGATGGCCGGGCGAAAGTTGGCAAACAGGCCCAGGTGCTTGCGCAGGCCCAGGATCGCCTGCTCGGGCCGGAGCGAACGTTCGAGTGTGTCGTACTTCCAATCGCCCACAGCGCCGAACAGCACGGCATCGGCCGCCTGGGCCAGCTTGAGCGTTGACTCGGGCAGCGGATGCCCATGTGCCTCGTATGCAGCGCCTCCGACAAGGGCGTGCTCGGTCTCGAACGGCAGGTCGAGCACACCCATCACACGCACCGCTTGCGCGACGATCTCGACTCCGATGCCGTCGCCGGGGAGAATTGCAATCTTCACTGGTGAGTGTCCGGTGGGTTTGTATTCGCTGCGGTGAGGCGCTCGACCAGCACCTTTTCGCAGAGCTTGGAAATTAGATACGCCGCAGCGGCCCCGTAGCCCGAGATCACGATCTCTGCCAGCTGTTTCAGCGCGCCTTCGCGAACCGCATCCACGCCGTACATCGACAGGAACTCGAAGTTCGCACTCAAGGTGTGCAGCAGGTTCAGGCTCAGTGCACCGAACAGCAAGAAGCTGATGCCGAGCAACAGGAACGTCAGCCACCAATGCCTGAACAGAAAGGCATGAAGACGGCTGTAACCCGTGGCTGCCATGCCTTCAGATCGTGTGGGCCAGCCAGGGCTTGCTCAGCAGCCGCTCGGCTTCGAATGCGCGGATCTTCTCGGCGTGCCGAAGCGTCAGGCCGATGTCGTCAAAGCCACCGAGCAGGCAGTACTTGCGAAACGGCTGCACGTCGAACGGCAGGGTGGTGCCGTCGGGCTTGATGACGGTCTGCTTCTCGAGATCAACAGTCAACGCGTAGCCGATGAACGCCGCGGCCTCGTCGAACAGGTGCGCCACCTCGTGCTCGGGCAACTGGATCGGAAGCAGGCCGTTCTTGAAGCAATTGTTGTAGAAGATGTCGGCGTAGCTCGGCGCAATCAGCGCGCGAAAGCCGAATTGGTCCAGCGCCCACGGCGCGTGCTCACGCGACGAACCACAGCCGAAGTTCTTGCGCGCCAGCAGCACCGACGCGCCCTTGTAGCGCGGCTGGTTCAGTACGAAGTCCGGGTTCGGCCGGCGCGTGGCCGGGTCTTGCCCCGGCTCGCCGTGATCGAGGTAGCGCCACTCGTCGAACAGGTTCGGGCCGAAGCCCGATTTCTTGATCGACTTGAGAAACTGTTTCGGAATGATCGCGTCGGTGTCGACGTTCTCGCGGTCCATGGGGGCGACCAGACCGGTGTGCAGGCGAAAGGGCGTCATGGCGTCAGTGCTCCGTCGGTTCAGGCAATTCGCCGCACATCGACGAAGTGGCCTTCGATGGCCGCCGCCGCAGCCATCGCAGGGCTGACAAGGTGGGTGCGCCCGCCGGCCCCCTGACGACCTTCGAAGTTGCGGTTGCTCGTGGACGCGCAGCGCTCGCCCGGCTCCAGCCGGTCGGCGTTCATCGCCAGGCACATCGAGCAGCCGGGCTCGCGCCACTCGAAGCCGGCGTTTCTGAAGATCTTGTCGAGGCCTTCGCTCTCGGCCTGCGCCTTCACGAGGCCCGACCCCGGGACCACCATTGCGAGCTTCACGCTCGACGCAACGCGCTGGCCGAGCCGTGTGACGACCGCCGCCGCTTCGCGCAGGTCTTCAATGCGCGAGTTGGTGCACGAGCCGATGAATACCTTGTCGATGAGGATGTCGGTGATCGGCTTGTTCGGTGCCAGCGCCATGTACTGCAGCGCGCGTTCGATGGCGCCGCGCTTGCTCGCATCTTTCTCGCGCTCGGGGTCGGGCACGCGGCCATCGACCGGCAACACCATCTCGGGCGACGTGCCCCAGGTGACTTGCGGGCTGATCTGCGTGGCGTCGAGTTCGACGACAGCGTCCCAGGCCGCATCAGCGTCGGACTGCAGGGTGCGCCAATAGCGCGTGGCCTGCTCCCACTCCAGGCCCTTCGGCGTGAATGGGCGGCCCTTGACGTACGCGAGCGTGGTCTCGTCCACCGCCACCAGGCCTGCGCGTGCACCGGCCTCGATGGCCATGTTGCAGACCGTCATGCGGCCTTCCATGCTGAGCGCGCGGATCGCCGGACCCGCGAACTCGATGGTGTACCCAGTGCCGCCCGCCGTGCCGATCTTGCCGATGATGGCGAGCACGATGTCTTTGGCGCTGACCCCCGGTGCCGTGCGGCCTTCCACCCGCACGAGCATGTTCCTGGCCTTGCGCGCCAGCAGCGTTTGCGTCGCGAGCACGTGCTCGACCTCGCTCGTGCCGATGCCGTGGGCCAGCGCGCCGAACGCGCCATGCGTCGAGGTGTGCGAGTCACCGCAAACGACAGTCATGCCGGGCAGCGTGGCGCCCTGCTCCGGGCCGATCACGTGCACGATGCCCTGGCGCCGGTCGTTCATCTTGAACTGGGTGATGCCGAGCCGGTCGCAGTTGGCGTCGAGGGTGTCGACCTGCAGGCGCGAGATCGGGTCGGCAATGCCGTGCGAGCGGTCGGTGGTCGGCACGTTGTGGTCGCTCACCGCCAGGTTGGCCGACAGGCGCCAGACCTTGCGCCCCGCCAGGTCGAGGCCTTCAAAGGCCTGCGGGCTCGTGACTTCGTGGACGAGATGGCGGTCGATGTAGAGCACGGACGTGCCGTCGTCTTCGGTGTGGATGACGTGCTCGTCCCAGATCTTGTCGTAGAGCGTGCGGGGCATGGTCGGTCGAGGTTCGCGTCAGGGTCGGCCGGCAATCGGCGTGAGGTTGCGCGCGCTGGCGCCGCTGAACAGTTGGCGCGGGCGGCCGATCTTGTACTCGGGGTCGCCGATCATCTCGTTGAGCTGCGCAATCCAACCCACCGTGCGCGCGAGCGCGAAGATCGCGGTGAACAGCGTCACCGGGATGCCGATGGCGCGCTGCACGATGCCGGAGTAGAAATCGACGTTCGGGTAGAGCTTGCGCGAAACGAAATAGTCGTCTTCGAGGGCGATTTTCTCGAGCGCCATGGCCAGCTTGAAGATCGGGTCGTCGTGCAGGCCGAGCGCGTCCAGCACTTCGTGACAGGTCTCGCGCATGAGCTTGGCGCGCGGGTCGTAGTTCTTGTAGACGCGGTGGCCGAAACCCATCAGCTTGACGTTCGAGTTCTTGTCTTTCACCTGCTTGATGAACTCGCCGATCTTCTCGACGCCACCCATGCGGTTCACGTCTTCGAGCATGTTCAGCGCCGCTTCATTGGCGCCGCCGTGCGCCGGGCCCCACAGGCACGCAACGCCGGCCGCGATGGCAGCGAACGGGTTCGTGCCCGAAGAGCCGCACAGTCGCACCGTCGAGGTCGAAGCGTTCTGCTCGTGGTCGGCGTGCAAGATGAAGATGCGGTCCATCGCCCGCACCAGCACGTCGTTCGGAACGTACTCCTCGCAGGGTGTCGCGAACATCATGCGCATGAAGTTGCCGGCGTACGAGAGGTCGTTCTTCGGGTAGATGTAGGGCTGGCCGATGGTGTATTTGTAGGCCATGGCCACGAGCGTGGGCATCTTGGCGATGAGGCGAATTGCAGAGATCTCGCGGTGCTCCGGGTTCGTGATGTCGGTGCTGTCGTGATAGAACGCCGACAGCGCACCGACCAGCCCGGTCATGATGGCCATCGGGTGCGCGTCGCGCCGGAACCCACGCAGGAAGAACTGCATCTGCTCGTTGACCATGGTGTGGTTGGTCACGAGCTTGGAGAAGTCGCTCTTCTGCGTCGCGTTGGGCAGGTCGCCCTTCAGCAGCAGGTAGCACGTCTCAAGGAAGTCGCAGTTCTCGGCCAACTGCTCGATGGGGTAACCGCGGTAAAGCAACTCGCCCTTGTCGCCGTCGATGTAGGTGATGGTCGAGTTGCACGCTGCCGTGGACAGGAACCCCGGGTCGTAGGTGAACTTGCCGGTCTGCCCGTAGAGCTTTCGGATGTCGATGACGTCGGGGCCGATGCTGCCCTTGTAGATCGGCAGTTCCATGGCAGGACTGCCATCGGAGAACGACAGGGTGGCTTTCACGTCGGACGGAGTCATGTGCTTTCCTTCTTGAGTGGGGTTCAGCGGGGGTGTGTACGGTTCACGCAGATTGCGGCACTCGCATCATGTGCAGCACGGTCGCCACGTCGTCATGCAGCAGTTCGCCGGTGGGCGGGGTGCGGCCGAGCAGCACATCGAGCAGGTCGTTGTCGGACAGGTCCATCAGCACCTGCAAGCCCCGGGCCTGCCGCATCGTCAAGGTGTCGGCGTAACGTTCGAAGAAGCGCTCGATGAAGAGGTCGTTCTCGAGCAGGCCCCGCCGGCAGCGCCAGCGCAGCTTGCTCAGAGTGCGTTCGTCGATGCGGGCATCCATTGTGTGTGGCGAGTCACGAGCAACGCGTGGCGTCAAACGGCGCGGCGCACCATCAGCTCTTTGATCTTGCCGATGGCCTTGGTCGGGTTCAGACCCTTCGGGCACACATCGACGCAATTCATGATGGTGTGGCAGCGGAACAGGCGGTACGGGTCTTCGAGGTTGTCGAGCCGGCCTGCGGTGTCTTGATCGCGGCTGTCGGCAATGAAGCGATAGGCCTGCAGCAGGCCGGCCGGGCCGACGAACTTGTCGGGGTTCCACCAAAAGCTCGGGCAGCTCGTGGAGCAACTCGCGCAAAGAATGCACTCGTACAAGCCGTTCAGCTCGTCGCGCTCTTCGGGCGATTGCAGGCGCTCCTTCTCGGGCGGCGTCTCGTCGTTCACGAGGTACGGTTTGATCGAGTTGTATTGCTTGAAGAACTGCGTCATGTCCACGATCAGGTCGCGGATCACCGGCAGCCCCGGCAGCGGTTTGAGCACCACGGTGCCCGGCAGCGTGCGCATGTTGGTCAGGCATGCCAGGCCATTCTTGCCGTTGATGTTCATCGCGTCCGACCCGCACACGCCTTCGCGGCACGAGCGGCGGAAGCTCAGCGTCGGGTCGACCTGCTTGAGCTTGTTCAAGGCATCGAGCAGCATGCGCTCGCTGCCATCGAGCTCGACCTCGAGCGTCTGCATGCGCGGCTTGGCGTCGGTGTCGGGGTCGTAGCGGTAGATCTGGAAGGTGCGCTTTGTCATGGCTGCTCTCGTTGCTTCGTTCTTCAGAACGTGCGGACCTTGGGCGGGATCGACTCTGCCGTCAGCGGCTTCAGGTTCACCGGCTTGTAGTCGAGCCGGTTGCCTTCGCTGTACCAAAGGCTGTGCTTCATCCAGACCTCGTCGTTGCGCCCGTTCGGGTGCTCGGGCGTGTCGGCGTAGTCGTCCACGGAATGGGCACCGCGGCTCTCGTGGCGCGCGGCGGCCGAGATCATCGTGGCCAGGGCCGCTTCGATCAGGTTGTCGACTTCCAGCGCCTCGATGCGCGCGGTGTTGAACACCTTCGACTTGTCTGCCAGGTGAATGCCTTTCACCCGTTCAGCCAGGGCCTTGATCTCGACCACGCCGGCGTCCATCGCCTTCTGGGTGCGGAACACGCTGGCATGCAACTGCATCGACTGGCGGATGTCGTTCGCAACGGCTTGCGCGTACTCGCCGCTGGTGCTGCCGTCGAGCCGCGCCAGGCGTGCCAGCGTGAAGTCGGCCGCGTCGGCCGGCAGTGTCTTGTGCGTCTTGGCCTTCAGGCAGCTGTCGACGATGTGGTTGCCGGCCGCCTTGCCGAACACCAGCAGGTCGAGCAGCGAATTGGTGCCCAGGCGGTTCGCACCGTGCACGCTGACGCACGAGCATTCGCCCACCGCGTACAGGCCGTTGACCACGCTGTTCGGGTTGCCGTCTTTCGGTGCCACGACCTGACCATGGATGTTGGTCGGGATGCCGCCCATCTGGTAATGGATGGTCGGCACCACGGGGATCGGCTCCTTCGTGATGTCGACGTTGGCGAAGTTGTGGCCGATCTCGAACACGCTCGGCAGGCGTTTCATGATGGTCTCGGCGCCGAGGTGGGTCATGTCGAGGACGATGTAGTCCTTGTTCGGCCCACAGCCGCGGCCTTCCTTGATCTCTTGGTCCATGCAGCGCGAAATGAAGTCGCGCGGCGCCAGGTCTTTTAGCGTGGGGGCGTAGCGCTCCATGAAGCGCTCGCCGTCGCTGTTGCGCAGGATCGCGCCTTCGCCCCGGCAGCCCTCGGTCAGCAGCACACCGGCACCGGCCACACCGGTCGGGTGGAACTGCCAGAACTCCATGTCTTCGAGCGGTAAGCCGGCGCGTGCTGCCATGCCCAGGCCATCGCCGGTATTGATGAAGGCATTGGTGCTCGCCGCGAAGATCCGCCCTGCACCGCCGGTGGCAAGCAGCACGGTCTTGGCTTCGAGAATGTGGACTTCGCCGGTCTCCATCTCGAGCGCCGTCACGCCCACGCAGTCGCCGTCGGCATCGCGAATCAGGTCGAGCGCCATCCACTCGACGAAGAAGTTGGTGCGCGCCTTGATGTTCTGCTGGTAGAGCGTGTGCAGCATCGCGTGGCCGGTGCGGTCGGCCGCGGCACAGGCACGCTGCACCGGCTTCTCGCCGTAGTTGGCGGTGTGGCCGCCAAACGGGCGCTGGTAGATCGTGCCGTCCGGGTTGCGGTCGAACGGCATGCCGAAGTGCTCGAGCTCGTACACGACCTTGGGCGCTTCGCGGCACATGTACTCGATGGCGTCCTGGTCGCCGAGCCAGTCGGAGCCCTTCACCGTGTCGTAGAAGTGGTAGTGCCAGTTGTCTTCGCTCATGTTGCCGAGCGACGCCCCGATACCACCCTGCGCCGCCACCGTGTGCGACCGCGTCGGGAACACCTTCGACAACACCGCCACGTTCAGTCCAGCGAGTGCGAGTTGCAGCGACGCGCGCATGCCCGAACCGCCAGCGCCGACGATCACGACGTCGAACTTGCGCCGCGACAGCGACGCTGTGCCTGCGGACAGTTGAATCATTCCGGCCTGCATCAAAGTCTCCAGATCACTTGAATCGCCCAGCCGGCACAGCCGACCAGCCACACGATAGTGGCCACCTGCAGCCCGAGGCGCGCGCCCACGGGCTTGACGTAGTCCATCAGCACATCACGCATGCCGACCCACACATGGACCAACATCGAGACGATCACGACAAAGGTCAGCACCTTCATCCACTGGTGCGAGAAGATGCCCGCCCACTTGTCGTAGCCCATCTCGCCGGGCAGGAGCACCTGCACGATCACGGCCAGCGTGAACAGCGCCATCAGGCTGGCGGTGACGCGCTGCGACAACCAGTCGCGCAGCCCGTAGTGCGCACCGACGACGGTGCGTTTCGATCCAAAGTTCTGTGCCATCTGGCCTTGCCTCAGAAGAAGAACAGTTTGGCGCCGAGCACCAGCGTCAACAGCACGCTCAAGCCCAGCGTGACCACGGCCGACTGGCGCCCGAATTCGAGCGTGACGGCGTGCGTGGCGTCCATCCAGAGGTGGCGCAGGCCGGCGATGAAGTGGTGCAGGTAAGCCCAGATCAGTGCCAGCGCAATCAACTTGAACACGATTCCGGGCACGAAACCCACGCCGCCGTTGAACACTGCGGTGAACTGGCTGTACGTGATCTCGGAGGTGAGACTGGCGTCGAACATCCAGATGATGAACGGCATCAACATGAACATCAGGATGCCGCTGGCGCGGTGCAGGATGGACACGAGGCCCGCCAGCGGCAGGCGGTAAGCCAGCGCATCCAGCAGTCTCATGTTTTCGCCGGGTCTTGCTTTTGCTGTTCTAGCCATGAGCCGCCTTGTTGACCAACGTGTTTTTGAGTGATCGGAACTTTGGTGTGACTCGCCGAGTTTATTGCAATGCAGCAAGACCCGATGCGTCCCCTGCCGAGACAAGGTCAGTTCAGCTCGTTTCGGTAGTGATGCGCCGCGGTGTTGTAAAGGCCGCGCCGCAGCTCGACCGGCTTGTCGCCATAAGTCATGGACAGCCGTTCCACGCTGAGCAGCGCCGCGCCGGGCGGAAGCAGCAACAGCGCCGCGCTCGCGGCATCGGCCGCCACGGCGCAGATCTTCTCTTCGGCGCGGATCATGCGCACGCCAAACTCCGACTCGAACAGGCCGTACATCGGGCCCTGGTAGTCGCTCAGCCGCTCGGCCGTGAGCCCTTTGAACAAAGCGGCAGGCAACCAGATGTCGTCCAGCACGACCGGCGTGCCGCGAAACGAAAGCACGCGCCGCACCCGCACAGCGGAGTCGTTGGCGCGCAGATGCAGTGCGCGCGCCAGATCGGGCGGCGGGCGCTGGCGGCGGCAGTCGATGAAACGGCGCTCCATGCCGCCAGGCTCGCCGCTGTCGGGCATCAGGCGCAGGAAACGGAATTGCACCTTCTCCTCGGCGTGCGTCGCGACGAAGGTGCCTTTGCCTTGACGGCGCACCAGCAGGTTGTCGGCCGCGAGTTCGTCGATGGCCTTGCGCACTGTCCCCTGGCTGACCTTGAAGCGCGCGGCCAGGTCGGTTTCGCTCGGAATCGCCTCACCCGGGCGCCACTCGCCTTGCTGCAGGCTGGCCGTCATCAGCGCCTTGATCTGCCGGTACAACGGGCTGAACGCCGGGCCGGCCGACGCTTCGGCAGCGCCGAGCGAAGCGGCGGCGGCGGCGGTGTTGGCGGGCGGAGGGACGGAGGGCATGGCGGGCCGGTTAAAGTCTTATATATGATAGAAGACAATCGAATCAAAGCCGCGCCCGACCTGTACCTGGCTGCGCGACCGGGTAGAAACCCGCCTTCCGGCACGCTTGTTGCCATAGACTCGATGGCTGCGCGCCGCTGCCCCGCCGGACTCACCGCACCCGTTTCCTTTGTCCAATCCACCCCCGGAGAACGTTCATGAGCAAGCCCCCCGTTCGAGTCGCAGTTACCGGCGCTGCCGGCCAGATCGGCTACGCATTGCTGTTCCGCATCGCCAGCGGCGAGATGCTGGGCAAGGACCAGCCTGTGATCCTGCAGCTGCTCGAAGTGCCGGTGGATGGCCCGCAGAAGGCACTCAAGGGTGTGATGATGGAACTCGACGACTGCGCGTTCCCGCTTCTGGCCGGCATGACCGCCCATGGCGATCCGATGACCGCTTTCAAAGACGCCGACTACGCGCTGCTTGTCGGCTCGATGCCCCGCAGGGCGGGCATGGAGCGCGCCGAACTGCTCAACATCAACGGCCAAATCTTCACCGGCCAGGGCAAGGCGCTCGACGCCGTGGCGAGCCGCAACGTCAAGGTGCTGGTGGTTGGCAACCCGGCCAACACCAACGCCTACATCGCCATGAAGAGTGCGACCAACCTGCCGCGCAAGAACTTCACCGCGATGCTGCGCTTGGACCACAACCGCGCCGCGAGCCAGATCGCCACCAAGACCGGCAAGCCCGTCGCCGCCATCGAGAAGCTGGCGGTATGGGGCAACCACTCGCCCACGATGTACGCCGACTATCGCTTCGCCACCATCGACGGCGCCAGCGTGAAAGACCTGATCAACGACCAGGTCTGGAACGCCGATACCTTCCTGCCGACAGTCGGCAAGCGCGGCGCCGCGATCATCGAAGCGCGCGGCCTGAGTTCGGCCGCCAGCGCGGCCAATGCCGCCATCGACCACATGCGCGACTGGGCACTCGGCACGCAAGGCAAGTGGGTCACGATGGGCATCCCGTCGGACGGCCAGTACGGTATTCCGAAGGACGTGATGTTCGGCTTCCCGGTGACCTGCGAAGGCGGTGAGTACAAGGTTGTCGAGGGCCTGCCCATCGACGCCTTCAGCCAGGAACGCATCAACAAGACCCTCGAAGAGCTGCAGGCTGAGCAAGACGGCGTGAAGCACCTTCTTTAAGGCTCTCGCTGATCGCGGCGCGGCCGGCCCACCTCGTGTGCGTCGGCCGCTTTCATTGCAACCCGACTCAGCCCGGCTCGACGTGACACTCCACCCCCGAGATGCCCTCTTCAACGCCGGCGACGCCACGTCTGAGTTACCCGTGTGCGACCACTACTGCGGCGTCGAGGCCCGCATGCGCAAGAGCCCGGCCATGCAAGCCGAGATGGGCCCGGTGTTCGACATCACGCTCGACTGCGAAGACGGCGCTCCTGTGGGCGGCGAGGCCGAGCACGCGCACATGGTGGCCGAGTTGGCGATGTCGGCGGAGAACGTGTTCGGCCGCGTCGGTGCGCGCGTGCACCCCGCCTCGCACCCGAGTTTCGCGGCCGACGTGGCCACGCTCGTTGCGCGTGCGGGCACGCGGCTGGCCTACCTGATGGTGCCCAAACCCGACAGCGCGGCCGACGTGGCGCGCGCCTGCACCGAGATCGCGCACCAGCGCCACGTGCACGGCATCGCGCGGCCGTTGCCGATACACGTGCTGATCGAAACCCACGGCGCACTGCGCGAGGTCGAGGCGATTGCCGCACATGCCGATGTCGAATCGCTGTCGTTCGGGTTGATGGACTTCGTGTCGGCGCACCGAGGCGCCATTCCTGCCAGCGCGATGGGCGCCGAAGGCCAGTTCACACACCCGCTGGTGCTGCGCGCCAAGCTGGCCATCTCGGCCGCTTGCCACGGCCATGCCAAGACGCCGTCACACTGCGTCGTGACCGAGTTCAACGACCTCGATGCGGTGGCCGACGCAGCCACTCGCGCATCACGCGAGTTCGGCTACACGCGCATGTGGAGCATCCACCCGAACCAGATCGAACCGATCGTCACCGCATTCGCGCCGAGCGCGGCCGAGGTCGGCATGGCGATCGAGATCATCGATGCCGCGCAGGCAGCCCAGTGGGCGCCGATACGGCACCGCGACACATTGCACGACCGTGCCAGCTACCGCTACTTCTGGCAGGTGCTGGAGCGCGCCCACCGCACCGGGCAACCCCTGCCAGCGCAAGTGGTCGAACGTTTCTTCTGACGGCCCGAAACGTCGGCCCGATGTGCCTAGATGCGGCTTTCGTGAGCGAACGAAACGCCCGCGCAGAGTGCGGAATATGTTGCATGTGCGCGCCCGCCCGGCGCACGGCGCACCACCACAATCGAGCTCTTCGAACTTGCCGATGCCACACCATGACCATTGATCGTTCGGGCCTTCGCCTTCTTGCCACATGCGCGGCCGTCGCCGGCCTGATGGCCGCTCCCTTGACGCTGCATGCGCAAACCGCCCCGCAGAAGCCCGCCGCGAAGAGCGCCAAGAAGTCTGCCGGGCCCAAGGCGGCCGAATTCATCATTCCCGCAGCGTCGCCCGAGCAGCTCGATGCCGCCGAACGCGTGTATTACGGCGTGTACGACTGTGAGTTCAATCAGTCGATTCACATCGTGGCGAGCACCAAGCACGCGTCGTATGTCGACATCAAGCACGGCAAGGCCGACTACCTGATGAAACCCGTGCTGTCGAGCACCGGCGCCATCCGGCTCGAAGACGTGCGCGGCGAGACGCTGATGGTGCAGATCTCGGCCAAGTCGATGCTGTTGAACGTGAAGACCGGGCGGCGCCTGGTCGACGATTGCATCAGCCCGAAACAGCGCGAACTGAACGACGCCGCTCGCGCTGAAAAGGCGGCTGCGGTCGCTGCGGCAGCGGCCCCGTCCGCTCCCGCGGCGACGCCGACCGCTGCTGTGGCCGGCGCTGGGCCGCTGGCTGCCATGGCCTCGGCGAGCAAGGCGCCGGCCGCCGAGACCCCGGCCGCGAAGTAAGCGGCGAGGCGGCGGGTCCGCCCCTTGCGCCCCTTGCGCTCCTTGCGCCCCCTTGTAGTAGGCCTGATCAAGTACGTATAATTCATGCATACTTGATTCAGGAGCCAACCGTGGAAGCGACTGTTGCAGAACGCGGGCAGATCACCCTGCCCAAGGCTGTGCGCGACGCGCTCGGCCTGACCAAGGGCACGCAACTCAAGGTCGAACTCGATGGCGGGCGCATCATCCTGCGCAAGAATGTCGACGACGCCATCTCGCGCGCGCGGGGCCGTTTCAAGCTGCCGCCCGGCATGACCACCGACGATGTGATGCGCGAACTTCGCGGTCGCGCGCCGGGCGACCCCGTCGACGCTTGATGATCGCCATCGACTCCTCGGTCTTGATCGACCTGCTCGGCGAAGACGCGATGGCGGGAGCCGCCGAGGCCTGCGTTCGCGACGCGCTGGCCCATGGGCCGGTGGTGCTGTGCGACGTGGTAGTCAGCGAGATCACCGCCGGGCTCGGCCACGGCGCCGACATCATGGACGCCGTTGAAGACATGGGCATGAGCTACCTGCCGGTCGAGCGCCGCGCGGCCATCCGCGCCGGCGAAATGCAGCGCCGCTACAAACAGCGCCTGCGCGCCTCGGGCAGCACGCCGCAGGCGCAGCGCACCGTGCCCGACTTCATCGTCGGGGCACATGCCTTGCTTCAGTGCAGCGCACTCATCACACGCGATGCGGGCTTCTTCCGCGACTACTTCAAGGGCTTGAAAGTCATCGTGCCCAAGGCAACGTGACTGCTGCGCCCACCATCCCAACGTCAACCCGACCCCACCCTCAGGAGCCACACCATGCTTCAAGCCTACCGCCAACACGTTGCCGAGCGCGCCGCCCTCGGCATACCGCCCCTGCCGCTGTCGGCCCAGCAGACGGCCGACCTGATCGAGTTGCTGAAGGCGCCACCAGCGGGTGAAGAAGCCACACTGGTCGAGCTCATCACCTACCGCGTGCCGGCCGGCGTGGACGATGCCGCCAAGGTCAAGGCCTCGTACCTGGCCGCCGTGGCGCACGGCTCGGAGAAGTGCCCGCTGATCGACCGCGTGCGCGCCGTGCAGCTGCTGGGCACCATGCTCGGCGGCTACAACATCGGCCCGATGGTCGATCTGCTGGGTGACGCCGTGGTCGGCGCCGCCGCGGCCGAGGGCCTGAAGAAGACGCTGCTGATGTTCGACCAGTTCCACGACGTGCAGACCAAGGCCGCCGCCGGCAACGCGAACGCCAGGGCGGTGCTTCAGAGCTGGGCCGACGGCGAGTGGTTTACCTCGCGCCCCGAAGTGCCGAAGTCGATCACCGTGAGCATCTTCAAGGTGGCCGGCGAGATCAACACCGACGACCTCTCGCCTGCCCCCGACGCCTGGAGCCGGCCCGACATCCCGATGCACGCGCTGGCCATGCACAAGAACTCGCGGCCCGGCCTCGACCCACGTGCCCTGCCCGAAGAAGAAGGCAAGCGCGGTCCCGTCAAGTTCATCGAAGCCCTGCGTGCCAAGGGCCACCTCGTGGCCTATGTGGGCGACGTGGTCGGCACCGGTTCGAGCCGCAAGTCGGCCACCAACTCGGTGCTGTGGTTCACCGGCGAAGACATCCCGTTCGTGCCGAACAAGCGCTTCGGCGGCGTCTGCCTGGGCGGCAAGATCGCGCCGATCTTCTACAACACGATGGAAGACTCGGGCGCCCTGCCGATCGAGCTCGACGTGGGCCAGATGAACATGGGCGACGTGGTCGAGCTGCGCCCCTACGACGGCAAGGCCTTGAAAGGCGGCAAGGTCATCGCCGAGTTCACGGTCAAGAGCGACGTGCTGTTCGACGAGGTGCGCGCCGGCGGCCGCATCCCGCTCATCATCGGCCGCGGCCTCACCGCCAAGGCGCGCGAGGCGCTGGGCCTGCCGGTGAGCACGCTGTTCCGCTTGCCCACCAGCCCGGTCGATACCAAGAAGGGCTTCACGCTCGGCCAGAAGATGGTCGGCAAGGCTTGCGGCCTGCCCGTCGTGGCCGGCAACCAGCAAGGCGTGCGCCCCGGCACCTACTGCGAGCCGCGCATGACGAGCGTGGGCTCGCAAGACACCACCGGCCCGATGACGCGCGACGAGCTGAAAGACCTGGCCTGCCTCGGCTTCAGCGCCGACCTGGTGATGCAGAGCTTCTGCCACACCGCCGCCTACCCGAAGCCGGTCGACGTGAAGACGCACCACGAGCTGCCGGCCTTCATCAGCACCCGCGGCGGCATCAGCCTGCGCCCCGGCGACGGCGTGATCCACAGCTGGCTGAACCGCCTGCTGCTGCCCGACACCGTGGGCACGGGCGGCGACAGCCACACGCGCTTCCCCGTGGGCATCAGCTTCCCCGCAGGCTCGGGCCTGGTCGCCTTCGCGGCGGCCACCGGCGTGATGCCGCTCGACATGCCCGAGAGCGTGCTCGTGCGCTTCAAGGGCACCCTGCAGCCGGGCGTGACGCTGCGCGATCTGGTCAATGCGATTCCGCTCTACGCCATCAGGGCCGGGCTGTTGACCGTTGCCAAGCAAGGCAAGAAGAACATCTTCAGCGGTCGCATTCTCGAGATCGAGGGCCTGCCCGACCTGAAGGTGGAGCAAGCCTTCGAGCTGAGCGATGCCTCGGCCGAGCGCAGCGCGGCGGGCTGCACCGTGCACCTGAACCCGGCGCCGATCAAGGAGTACATCACCAGCAACATCGCGCTGATGAAGTGGATGATTGCCGAGGGCTACGCCGACGCACGCAGCCTGCAGCGCCGCATCGATGCGCAGCAAGCCTGGCTCGCAAACCCGGTGCTGCTGAAAGGCGACGCCGATGCCGAATGCGCCGCCGTAATCGAGATCGACCTGGCCGACGTGCACGAACCCATCGTCGCGTGCCCGAACGACCCGGACGACGTGAAGATGCTCAGCGAAGTCTCGGGCGCGGTGATCGACGAGGTCTTCATCGGCTCGTGCATGACGAACATCGGCCACTTCCGCGCCGCCAGCAAGCTCCTCGAAGGCAAGCGCGACATCCCTGTCAAGCTGTGGGTGGCGCCGCCGACCAAGATGGACGCGAAGAAGCTGTCGGACGAAGGCCACTACGGCGTGCTCGGCAACGCCGGTGCGCGCATGGAGATGCCGGGTTGCAGCCTGTGCATGGGCAACCAGGCGCAGGTGAAGGAAGGCGCCACGGTGTTCAGCACCAGCACGCGCAACTTCCCGAACCGGCTGGGCAAGAACAGCAACGTCTACCTCGGCTCGGCCGAGCTCGCCGCCATCTGCTCCCGGCTCGGCCGCATCCCGACCAAGGCCGAATACATGGAAGGCATGGGCGTGCTGACGCAGGCCAGCGACACCGTTTACCAGTACCTGAACTTCGACCAGATCGAAGAGTTCACGGCCGCCGCCGAGAAGACCGCAGAGAAAGCCACCGCCTGACGCGCAGGTAAACGTATTTCGCCCACCAGACCGGCCATGCGTGGCCGGTCTTTTTCATGGTGGAGCGCCTTCATGCATGGGATGGCGCGCGGCCTGTGGCGTTCGAACAATCGGAGCCTTGTTTCACACCGGGCATTCGACATGAACCCCACCACCCCACGGCTGCTGTTCGCCGCCATCACCACCGCAACACTGGTCTGCGCGCCGGCAACCCAAGCCGCCGGCAACTTGATCCGCAATTCGAGCTTCGAGACCGTGAACGGCGTCGTTCATGACCAGGGCTACCTGCCGGCCGAGTTCGAGCAAACGGGCAACATCTCGCCCGGCGCCGACACCTACAGCAACGACGACTCCTACGGTATCCAGCCGGGTGGGTTCGGCAACTTCACCGGGGCCACCGCCCAAGACGGCATCCGCTTCGCAGCCGGTGCCGACTTCGGCAGCTTCGCCTTGGTGGAAGCCTTCGGCCAACAGCTCACCACCGCGCTGACAGCCGGCGCCACGTACGACTTCAGCGGCTGGATTGCCGACAGCTTTCGCGCCGGCACCACGCGCGGCGGCTTCGACCTGCTGCTGTCGCCGAGCACCGCCTTCGGTGACGCCGGCGCGGTGACGGTCGGCTCGCTGGCGCCGACCACGGGCGTGGGCGGCTGGGAGTACCGCACGGTCTCGTTCACCGCACCTGTCAACGCGGCCACGCTCGGCTACCTGATCCTCGCGCCGCGTTCGGTCGGGTCGAGCGAGGCCTACATCGGCATCGACAACATCAGCCTGACCACCGCCGTGCCCGAGCCCGCCACCTGGGGGTTGATGGGCCTGGGCCTGCTGGCCCTGGCGGGCGCGTCACGGCGCCGGCGTTGAGCCCGAGACAGGCTCGGTTCAGACCGTTCAGAACGCGTAGGTCACCGCCAGCACGCCGCTCGCACTGGTGCTGCGGCGCACGATGGGGCTGTCTTTCGCGTTGCCCTGCAAGCCCGACAGCGACACCGCGCCCGTCACGCCGACCTTGTCGTTCACACGGTAGGTCAGCGCCACGTTGGCGCGCACGTCGCGAAGGCCCGCTGACGGCGTGTACACGGCATAGTTGCTGGTCACGGCCTGCGCCGCGTCGACACCGAAATACGACTGCATGTATTTCTGGTTCACCAGGCTCGCGCCCACGCCGGCACCCAGAATAAGGCTCGGCGACAGGGGCAGCGCATAGCCGGCGCCGAGGTCGAGCACCAGGCCCTTGCGGTCGTTGCCCGAGCCGTAACGCAACGACGAGGTCAGGAAGACCTCGCGCGTGAGCACATAGTTCAAGAAGCCACCGAACTCGGGCCTCACCTTGACGTCGCCCAGGCCGGTGAGCGCCGGTGAGCGCGACTCGCTGCGCCCCAGGTCGGCCGTGACTCGCAGGCCGTATTGCGTGATCGGTGAGGCCGAGAAGTTGTAGCCGATGCCGTTCGTGGTGCCGGCGAAGAAGCCGTTGCGCCACTGGTAGTCGAGCGCGGGAAACACGCCGCTGCGGCGCTTGTTCGAGCCCTGGTATTCGCGGCCGACCACGGCGGCGATGCCCACCACGCCGCCGTCGCGGTCAGGTGCTGCGCCGTACAGGCGCACCGTGTCGAAGGCTTGCGCGAACGCGGCCGGGCAGAGGCCCGCGAGCAGCAAGGCGAGTGCGCCGCAGCGCAAGGGAAAACGGGTTGGGTTCAAGGCAGACCTCGAGTTGGGTGGCAGAGCCGCAAGGGGAGCGCAGGGTAAAAGCGCACAGGGGAATCGCATCGAGCAACTGCGCGATTGTAGAAACCCGGGTGACTCAAGCGCGATCCGGGGCTATCTGCGTCGCGTAGTCGATCAGCGCGCCGAGGATGTCCTGCCCGCGTTCGTCCGAACGTGATTCGAGCGCTTCGCCGAGCACGTCGACCTGCTCGAAGAAGGCTTCGAGCGTCACCCCACCCCCCGCGCCGTCATGCAGGCGGTGCGCGCAATGCTCTTGCCACTGCGCCGCTTCGGCATCGCTCAGGCTGTCGGGCCAGTTGCGCGCGCGGTAGCGGAAGAACAACTCGTCGAGCCGCGCATCGGCAAAGGCCGGGCGCTTTGCCGCGAGTTGCGCTGGCGCGAGCGTGCGCAGGCGCTGCAACGTGCGCCGGTCGTCGTTGCCGATGAAGCCACCGTACAAGTCTTCGTCCACGTCGGTGGCGCCCTCGCGCGCCGGCCGCTCGAACACCGCCGGCCACATGCCGGCCACTTCGTGGGCGCGCGCGGCGGCCACCGCAGCATGGCGCTGCACTTGCGCCATGTCGATGCCCCACTTGGCCGCCACGTCGTCGCCCAGGGTCTTGAGGTTGCCGATCACGATCGGCGACTTGTTCAGGTGGATGGTCTTCACCGGCAAACGCGCGGTGCCTTCCGGCAGGTCTTCACCTTTGCTGAACATGCGGGTGCGAATGGCCTCGATGCCAAGCGTGAACAGCTCGCTCGGGTCCGTGCGCAAGTCCCACACGATCATCTCGTTCTTGTTGGTCGGGTGCGGTGCCAGCGGCCAAACCACCGCGAGGCAGCCGCGCTCCACTCCGTACATGCCCGAGATGTGCAGGAACGGCTGGCCCTTGCCTTGCGCCTGCGCCATCTCCTGCATCACCGCGTCCTTCTTGCGCAGCTTGAGGCAGAAGTCCCAGAGCTTCGGCTGGCGCGCGCGGATGAGCCGGGCCATCGCGATGGTGGCACGCACGTCCGACAGCGCATCGTGGGCAGCCTCGTGCGCCAGGCCGTTGGCGCGGGTCAGGTCTTCGAGCTTGAACGACGGTCGGCCGTCTTCGTGCAGCGGCCACTGAATGCCGGCGGGGCGCAGCGCCCAGGTCGCGCGCACCACGTCGAGCAGGTCCCAGCGGCCGCACTCGTTCTGCCACTCGCGCGCATACGGGTCGATCAGGTTGCGCCAGAAGAGGTGGCGCGTCACCTCGTCGTCGAAGCGGATCGAGTTGTAGCCCACGCCCACCGTGCCGGGCCTTGCCAGCTGCTGCTCGATGGCATCGGCAAACGCGTGCTCCGGCACGCCGAGCTGCAGGCAGGTTTGCGGCAGGATGCCGGTGAGCAGGCAGGCCTCGGGCTCGGGCAGGAAGTCGGGCGCGGGCTGGCAGTAGTGCATCACCGGGGCATCGATCTCGTTCAGCTCGGCATCGGTGCGCACACCGGCGAACTGCGACGGCCGGTCGCGGCGCGGCACGCGGCCGAAGGTTTCGTAGTCGTGCCAGAAGAAGGTCAGGTCGGTCATGTGCACAAGATACCGCATGCGCAGCAGCGCACGCCTGTCAAGCGTTCTGACCCTGAGGCTGCACGGCGGGTTACCCCAGCACTGCGGGCTTCGCGACGCGCTTACATTGACATCACATCAACGCGTGCCGATCACGCGCTGCGCACTCGAAGGACAGCACTCGCACACACCGTTGCGGGCACCGGCTGCAAACACCAAGGGGACGACATGAAACACACCAAGGCCTGGGGCCTGTCACTGCTCACCAGCGTGTTGCTGGCCGCCTGCGGCGGCGGCGACCCCACCATTCCGGGCAGCGGCTCTCCGGCAGGCGCGCCCAGCACGAAGGGCACGTTCAGTGCCGTGGTCTCGTTCGGCGACAGCCTGAGCGACGTGGGCGCCTACGCGCCGGCCACCTCGCTCGCGGGCAACGGCCTGGCACCCTACTTCGGCGGCAAGTTCACGACCAACAGCGCCACCAGCACGGTCTGGGTCGAGAACCTGGCCACGACACTGGGTGTGGTGGTGACGCCGGCGGAAGTCGGCTTCGCCGGCAGCTCGGTCAAATGCCCTGCGGCTGCGGCCGGCCTGGGCAGCACCTGCACGGGTTACGGCCAGGGCGGCTCGCGCGTGACCGACCCGAACGGCATCGGCCATGCCACGGGCGCACTGACCGTGCCGGTGGTCACCCAGATCGACAACCACCTCAGCCGCTTCACGAGCTTCACGGCCAGCGACCTGATCTTCGTCTACGCAGGCAGCAATGACGTGTTCACGCAGTTCGGCGCGTTCACCACGGCGGCCGCGCAGATCCAGGCCGACGCCGCCGCCGGCAAGCTCACTGCGGATCAGGCCAATGCGGCACTGTTCGCGGCGCAGACTGCGGCGCAGGCGCAGATGAAGCTCGCCGCGCAAACACTGGCGGGCTACGTGCGCGACAAGATCCTCGCCAAGGGCGGCAAGTATGTGGCCGTGATGACGCTCAGCGACATTGCCGACACACCCTTCGGGAGCTCGCTGCCCGCCTCGGTGAAACCGGTGCTGACCGACCTGTCGCGCATCTTCAACCTGTGGCTGCGCGACAGCCTGACCGGCCAGCCGGTGCAACTGATCGACACCTACACGCTCTTCAAGGAGGCGTATGCGAACCCGGCCAAGTACGGCATCGTGAACAACACCGTGCCGGCTTGCGATGCCGCCAAGATCAACGCCATCACCGGCGGCAAGGTTACCGACGGCTCGTCGCTGTTCTGCAACAGCACGGTCGGCGCGCCTTACAACGGCCTGCGCACCGGCGCCGACGTGACGACCTGGCAGTTCGCCGACAGCGTGCACCCGACCACCGGCGGCCACAAGATCATCAGCGATGCCTTCGCGGCGCAGCTCAAATCGTTCGGCTGGATCTGACGGCCATGCAACCAAGAACGCTCAAGGGAGACAAGCGCATGACTTCCCCACTGAACCCTTGTTTCAACCCCCTCGCCTTGGCGCTCGCCGCTTCCGCGATCCTGCTTTCCGGCAACGCCTCGGCGCAGGACAACGTCGTCAAGGTCGGCCTGACCGAGTACACGACCCACACGCGCACGAACGGTGTGACCGGCATCGGCGTGCCCGCCGGCGCCGACGCCACGACCGGCAACGCCACCACCATCATCGTGGTCTATGAGCGCATGGCCACACCGAACATCGGCGTCGAGCTGGTGCTGGGCATTCCGCCGCGGGTTCGGGCCGACGCAGCGGGCACGGTGGCGTTCCTGGGCAGTGACATCCTGTCGGCCAAGAACCTCGGGCCCACGCTGCTGTTCAACTACCACTTCGGGCAGAGCGGCGATACGCTTCGCCCGTATGTGGGTGCGGGCATCAACTACACCAAGTTCATCGGCGTCAGTTCGCGGCTGGCGCCCGACGTGCAGATGAGCAGTTCCACCGGCTGGGCCGCGCAGGCCGGTATCGACTACGCGCTCAACAAGGAGTGGAGCGTGTTCGCCAGTGTGGCCGCGTTGCGCGTCAAGTCGAACGTGGTGGCGGCGGGCACCACGGTGCTGCAGACGAGCATCGACTTCCGGCCGATCGCCTATACCTTCGGCACGGCTTACCGGTTCTGAGGGTCGCGCGGGTTCGCCGCAGCGCACCGGATAATCCGGTCGGCCCGCCGCCCTGGCGCGCCGACCGGATTCATTCATTTGCGGAGACCCTCGATGACCCGTGTTTTCAACTTCAGCGCCGGCCCCGCCGCCCTGCCCGAACCCGTGCTGCGCCAGGCGGCCGACGAGATGCTCGACTGGCACGGCTCGGGCATGTCGGTGATGGAGATGAGCCACCGGGGCAAGGAGTTCATCGCGATCCACGCCGAGGCTGAAACCTCGCTGCGCGAACTGCTCGGGGTGCCTGCGAACTACAAGGTCTTGTTCATGCAGGGCGGCGCCATGGCCGAGAACGCCATCGTGCCGATGAACATGCTGCGCGGCAAGTCGAGCGCCGACTACATCAACACCGGCGAGTGGTCCAAGAAGTCGATCAAGGAAGCGAAGAAGTACGCGAAGGTCAACGTGGCCGCCACGTCGGAGGCAACAAATTTCGACCGCATCCCCCTGCGCGACAGTTGGCAACTCGACCCGAATGCGGCCTACGTGCACATCTGCTCGAACGAGACCATCGGCGGCGTCGAGTACCACTTCACACCCGACGTGGGCGACGTGCCACTGGTGGCCGACATGTCGTCCAGCATCATGTCGCGCCCGGTCGAGGTGGCGAAGTACGGCCTGATCTACGGCGGCGCGCAAAAGAACATCGGCCCGGCCGGCGTGACCATCGTGGTGGTGCGCGACGACCTGATCGGCCAGGCCCTGCCGATCACGCCGTCGGCCTTCGACTACAAGCAGCAGGCCGACAACGACTCCATGTTGAACACGCCGCCAACCTACGCGATCTACATCGCCGGCCTGGTGTTCAACTGGATCAAAGGCCAGGGCGGGCTGGCTGGCATGGAAGCCCACAACCGCGCCAAGGCCGCGCTGCTGTATGACGCACTTGACGCGAGTTCGTTCTACACCAGCCCCGTGGCACGCGCCGACCGCTCGTTGATGAATGTGCCGTTCAAGCTGCGCGACGAGGCGCTGGACGACGCGTTCCTGAAGGGCGCGCAGGCGCGCTCGATGTTCCAGTTGAAGGGCCACCGTTCGGTGGGCGGCATGCGCGCGTCGATCTACAACGCGATGCCGGTCGAAGGCGTGAAAGCGCTCGTGGCGTACATGAAAGAGTTCGAGGCCACGCATGGCTGAACCCACCCCCGCCGCAAGCTCTGCCAAAGCCGCAGCGCGCCGGTTCGAGGTGCTGGTGCTGAACCAGATTTCAGCCAAAGGCCTCGCGCGCCTTCCGGCCGAGCGCTACGCCACCACCAAGACGCCACAGCAACCCGACGCGGTGCTCGTGCGCTCGGCCGACATGCACGGCATGCTTCTGCCGCCAAGCGTCCAGGCGATTGCCCGGGCCGGTGCGGGCACCAACAACATTCCCGTCGCGGCCATGAGCGCGCGCGGCATTCCGGTGTTCAACGCCCCGGGCGCGAACGCCAACGCAGTCAAGGAACTGGTGCTCGCAGCGATGCTGATGACAGCGCGCAACCTGCCCTCGGCGTTGCGCTTCGTGGCCGCCCTTCAAGCCGATGACGCCGGCATGGACAAGGCCGTCGAAGAGGGCAAGAAGGCCTTCGCCGGTTTCGAGCTGGCGGGCCACACGCTGGGCATCGTGGGCCTGGGCAAGATTGGCTGCCTGGTGGCCGACGCGGCCATCAAGCTTGGCATGGACGTGTGGGGGTTCGACCCGCACATCACTGTCGACGCGGCATGGAGCCTGCCGGCACAGGTCAAACGCGCCGCGAGCGTGGCTGAGGTTTTAAAGAACGCCGACTTCGTGACGCTGCACGTGCCGCTGCTCGACGCCACGCGCGACCTCGTGAACGGCGACAACATCGGCCTGATGCGCGCCGGCGCCGTGCTGCTGAACTTCTCGCGTGAAGGCATCGTGAACGAGGCCGCCGTGTTGGCCGCGCTCGCCGCGAAGCGGCTGGCCTGGTATGCGTGCGACTTCCCGAGCCCGGCGCTGCACGGCCACCCGCAAGTGCTCGCACTGCCGCACCTGGGCGCCTCGACGCTTGAGGCCGAAGAGAACTGCGCCGTGATGGTGGTGGACCAGTTGCGTGACTACCTCGAACACGGCGTGATCGCGAACGCGGTCAACTTCCCCACGGTTGCCATGGCACGTGAGTCGGCATTTCGCGTGGCCATCGCAAATGCGAACGTGCCCAACATGCTGGGGCAGATTTCCACCGCCATGGCCAGTGCCGGCCTGAACATCCACAACATGGTCAACAAGTCGCGCGGCGACATGGCCTACACGCTCGTCGATGTGGACAGCCCCGTCAGCGAGCGTGAGCTCGCCGCCATCGCCGCGATCAGTGGCGTTCTCGTGGTGCGCTACCTGCCGCTGCACACGGGGTGACACCGGGCGCCCGCGTCACGCTCTTTCTGGTAAAACAATCTTCGCGTGCCTCACACTGCCGGTGGCAGCCAGGCATTCGCGAGGAGTCGGATGAAACTGGATCTGCTGTCCCCGCCCTGGTGGACGCGGCTCAAGAGCCTGCAGGCGCTGTGTCTCGCCCTGGCGCTGTGGTCACTGCTGGCCGCCACGCTCACGTGGTGGCTCATCGATTCCCGCCTGCGCGACTACCGGCAGCAGACGCTCACCACTGCTTCGGTGCGCGTCAACGCAGTCAAGGAAACGCTGTTGGTCAGCCTGCGCCAGCTCGCTGCGCTGCCGCTCACCCTGGCGCACCTCGCGCAGGTGCGCGACTATGCCGCCACACCGCGCAAACCGGCCGTGGCGGGGCTGGCGGAGGCCGACCTGGCGCGAGAGTTCGAGTCGACCCTGAAACGCCCCGAAGTCGACGCGATGAACACCATGTTCGACACCTTGTCGAGCGACTTCAACCTGCCGCTGGTGGGGCTCGCCGACAGCGCCGGTGACCTGATCGCCAGTTCCGAGACGCGCGCCGCCAATGGCCGGGTGGTCGCGCGCAACCGCACCAACCTGAGCGCGCGCGGGTACTTCGCGCAAGCCATGGCGGAAGGCTCGGCAGTCCAGTTCCTGATGGGGCGCTTCACCAGGTCGCCGGGCTTGTACTTCAGCAGCCGGGTCGACGTGGGCGGCAAGCCCGTTGGCGTGGCGGTGGTCAAACAGGACTCGGAGGCGCTGAACCGCCTGCTCAGCGACGCCGACGGCAGCATCGTCTTCGTTTCCGACGCCAACGGTGTGGTGGTGCTGTCCAACCAGAGCGAACTGCTCCTGCACCGGCTGCCCGACGCGCCCGAACGGCCTGAGGCCACGCTGAAGACGCTTTACCAGGGTATTCCTGAGCGCATGGCCTGGGCCACGGCGCCCCTGCCCGCAGCGTCGCAGGTGGCGACAGCCACCACCGTGGGCGGGCTGCAGCACGTCACGCTGTCTTCGCCGCTGGGCAACCTGCCTTTCACGGTGTGGGTGCTGGACCCCCTCGAAGATGAACGCGACATCGCCGCAGCCATGACCAAGGTGGCCGTGATGCTGTGGCTGCTGGGCGGCGTGTTGATCCTCGTCGCGTGGCGCGGGATGCATTGGCTCGACGCCGCATTGCAGGCCCGGCGCGAATTGCTCGACATGGCGCAGGCGCTGCCGCTCACCGTGTTTCGTTACGAGCAGCCGCCCGGGGGCGTGGCGGGCCGCTTTTCGTTCCTGGGGCGCGGGGTACTCGAACTGTTCGGCGTGCAGCCGCACGCGCTGGAAGACGACCCGACGCTGCCTTGGCGCCTGGCCGGCGACGCCAGCAAACGCCCGCCCACCGAAGCGCAGGAGTTCACCGTGCGCACCGACGACCGCGCCACCTGGGTGCGGGCCCACAGCACGCCGCAAGAGGTGGCCGATGGCGGCACGGTCTACAACGGCTACTGGCTCGACGTGTCGGAGCGGCGCGAAACCGAACTGCGCTTCGCGGCCGTCTTCGAACACGCCCCCACCAGTTACCTTTTCTTCGACCGCCAGCGCGGCGTCATCCATTGCAACCCGGCCACGCTGGCGCTGTTCGGTGCCGACGAGCCGGGCCGCGTGCTTGGCCGCTCGCCGTGGCTTATGCCGCTGGCTCCCGACGCGCAGCCCGACGGCCGGCCCAGCCTCGAGGTGATCCGCGAGCACATGAATGCCCACCTGGCCAGCGGTGTGCGCGTGCGCGTCTTCGAGTGGCAGTTGCGCAGGCTCGATGGCTCGCCTGTGGATGCCGAGGTGAGCGTGATCGTGCTCGACTCGGCCGGCAACCCGCAGTTCTGCGCGCTCATTCAAGACATCACCTCGCGCAAGCTGGCTCAAGCCGCGATGCAACACGGCCGCGACGCCGCCGAAGCGGCGAGCCTGACCAAATCGAGCTTCCTGGCCAACATGTCGCACGAGCTGCGAACACCGATGAACGCCATCATCGGCATGACGCACCTCGCCCTCGAAGACGGCCTGCCGGCACGCCAGCGCGGCTACATCGAAAAGGCGAACACCTCGGCGCGCAGCCTGCTGCAGATCCTCAACGACATCCTCGACGTGTCCAAGATCGAAGCCGGCCACCTCGACCTCGAGCATGTGGACTTCGAACTCGATGCGGTCATCGGCGCGGTGGCCGACGTGGTCGGCCTGAACGCCGAGGAGAAAGGCCTGGAGTTGCTGTTCCACGGCGCGCCCGACCTGCCGCAGCGGCTGGTGGGCGACCCGACGCGGCTGCGCCAGGTGCTGGTGAACCTGGGCGGCAATGCGGTCAAGTTCACAGACGCGGGCGAGGTGACCATCGGTATGGAAGTGCGCGAGCCGAACGCCGACAGCGTCGAGCTGCACGCCTGGGTGCGGGACACCGGGCCAGGCCTGAGCGAGCAGGAACTCGCGCGCATCTTCCAACCCTTTGCGCAGGCCGACAGCTCCACCACGCGGCGCTTCGGCGGCACCGGCCTGGGCCTGGTCATCAGCCGGCAGCTCGTGGAACGCATGGGCGGGCGGCTGTGGGTCGAGAGCACACCGGGCACCGGCTCCACGTTCCACTTCACGGCGCGGCTGGCGCGCAGCACGCAGGCCGGCGCCGCACCGCTGCGCGCACGGGGCGACCTGGCCGGGCGCTGCGCGCTGTTGGTGGACGACAACCCGAGCGCCCTCGACGTGCTCGGCGCCATGCTCGAAGGCTTCGGTGTGCGTGTGGACCGGGCCGACAGCGGCGCACATGCGCTCGACTTGCTGGCCGCCGACGCAGGCGTGTACAGCTGGATCCTGATCGACTGGATGATGCCGGGCATGGACGGCCTGGCCTGCGCGCGGCTCATCCTGGAACGCTTCCCGCAAACGCAGCCTTGCATCCTGCTCGTCACCGCATTCGGGCGCGACGACGCACTGCGCGCCAGCGCGGGGCTGCCCCTGGCCGGCCTGCTGCAAAAGCCAGTCACTCCGAGCAGCCTGCACGACAGCCTGCTGCAGGCGGGAAGGCCTCAACCGGCCGGTGCGAAACATGCAGGGCTTGCACCGCTCACGGCCGCCGGTGACGCAACCCGCCTGCGGCTGGCGGGGGCCCGCATCCTGCTGGTGGAAGACCACCCGGTGAACCAGGAACTGGCCTGGGAGCTGCTCAGCCGCGCCGGCATGCAGGTCGTACTGGCCGCCGATGGGCAGCAGGCGCTCGACGTGCTGGCACGAGACGGCCCGTTCGACGGCGTGCTGATGGACTGCCAGATGCCGGTGATGGACGGCTACACCGCCACGCAGCGCCTGCGCGCCAACCCCGCCTGGAAGAACTTGCCGGTGATCGCCATGACCGCCAGCGCGCTGGCCGAGGACCGCCGGCGCGCATTGGCCAGCGGCATGAACGCGCACATCACGAAACCAATCAACGTGGAATCGATGCTGCGCACCATGGCCGAATGGATCGGCCCTCACCGCAGTGCAGGGCCCGCCGGCGTGGCCTCACCCGGTGTCGGCGCCGCACCCGGCCCGACCGGCACCGACTGGCCGCCGCAAGGTCTGGCGCGGCGCATCGACACCGCCGACGGCATGGCGCGTTGTCTCGGCAAGGCCGACCTGTACCGGCGCGTGCTCGCGGGCTTTCGGGATGCGAGTGTCCATGCCGGGCCCACGCTGCAAGCGGCGCTTGCCGCCGCCGATTGGGGCAGCGCGCTGCGTGCGACGCACGACCTGAAGGGGCTTGCCGGCACCATCGGTGCGCCCGCATTGCAAGCCAAGGCGCAAGCTCTGCACAACACACTGGCGGTGCGCGACGGCGCCGCAGCACACGGCGCGCTGGATGCGCTGCGCCTCGAACTCGACGCCGTCCTGGACGACATTTCCCGCCTGCTGGCGCCACCCGCCCCGAAAGCTACGCCATGACCCCCTCCACGATCCACGCCTTCGCAAACACGCTGAAGAACTTCAACACGGCCAGCGGCAAGGCCGGCCAGTTCTATTCGCTGCCTTTGCTTGCCAAGACCTGGCCGAACGTGAACCGGCTGCCGGTGTCGCTGCGCATCGTTCTGGAAAGCGTGCTGCGCAATTGCGATGGGCAGAAAGTACTGCCCGAGCACGTGCAGCAGTTGGCCCAGTGGCAGCCCAAAGCCACCCGCACCGACGAGATCCCGTTCATCGTGGCGCGTGTGGTGTTGCAAGACTTCACAGGCGTGCCGCTGCTCGCGGACCTGGCCGCCATGCGCAGCGTGGCTGCAGCGATGGGCAAGAACCCGAAGACCATCGAGCCGCTGGTGCCGGTCGACCTGGTGGTCGACCACTCGATCATGATCGACCACTACGGCACGAAGAATTCGCTCGACCTGAACATGAAGCTCGAGTTCCAGCGCAACCGCGAGCGCTACGAGTTCATGAAGTGGGGCATGCAGGCCTTCGACACTTTCGGCGTGGTGCCGCCGGGCTTCGGCATCGTGCACCAGGTCAACCTGGAGTACCTGGCGCGCGGCGTTCACAAGGTCAAGCACAAGGCAACAGCGAAAGGCCCGAAGGGCAGCCTGTACTACCCCGATTCGCTGGTCGGCACCGACAGCCACACCACCATGATCAACGGCATCGGCGTGGTCGGCTGGGGCGTCGGCGGCATCGAGGCGGAGGCCGGCATGCTGGGCCAGCCGGTGTACATCCTGACGCCCGACGTGGTCGGCTTCGAGTTCACCGGCCAGTTGCGCGAAGGCGTGACCGCCACCGACCTGGTGCTCACCGTGACCGAGATCCTGCGGCGCGAGAAAGTCGTCGGCCAGTTCGTCGAGTTCTTCGGCCCCGGCACGGCGAGCCTGTCGGTGCCCGACCGGGCGACGCTGGGCAACATGGCGCCCGAGTACGGCGCGACGATGGGCTTCTTTCCGGTCGACGCCAAGACGCTCGCGTACTTCAAGGGCACCGGTCGCACGCGCGCCGAGATCGAAGCCTTCGAAGCGTACTTTCGTGCGCAAGGCATGTTCGGCATTCCGGGCGCGGCGGGCGCGTCGAAAGAACTCGCCGACATTGCCTACACGCGCGTCGTGTCGCTCGACCTGGGCACGGTGGCACCGAGCCTCGCCGGGCCGAAGCGGCCGCAAGACCGCATCGAACTCGGGCACGTGAAGGAGCAGTTCGCAGCGCTGTTCAGCAAGCCGCCGGCTGACAACGGCTTCAACCAACCGGCCGCGCTGCTGCACACGCGCCACGTGGTGCGCGCCGAAGACGCCGCCTCGGCAGCGCCGCCTCAGGCCCCCGCCTCCGCCCCCGGCGCGCCGCGCCAGGTGGTCGAAATGACGAGCAGTCGGCCCACGCTGGCGGCAGCGCAAGCGGTGGCGCCTTCGCATGGCCACGCCAGCAACGACCTGTCGCTCGGCAATGGCGACGTGCTGATCGCGGCCATCACCTCGTGCACCAACACCTCGAACCCGAGCGTGATGCTGGCCGCCGGGCTGCTGGCCAAGAAGGCCGTGAAGGCGGGGCTGAAGGTCGCGCCGCACATCAAGACCTCGCTTGCGCCGGGCTCGCGCATCGTCACCGAGTACCTCACGAACGCCGGGCTGTTGCCCTACCTCGAGAAGCTCGGCTTCAACGTCGCTGCCTATGGCTGCACCACCTGCATCGGCAATGCCGGCGACCTGCGGCCCGAGTTCAACGCCGCCATCACCGAGAACGACCTGATCTGCGCGGCCGTGCTGTCGGGCAACCGCAACTTCGAGGCGCGCATCCACCCAAACCTGAAGGCCAACTTCCTGGCCAGCCCACCGCTGGTGGTGGCCTACGCCATCGCCGGCACGGTGCAGCGCGACCTGATGACCGAGCCAGTGGGCAAAGGCACGGGCGGTCGCGACGTGTACCTCGGCGACATCTGGCCGACCAGCGACGAGGTCCATGCGCTGATGAAGTTCGCGATGAACGGCAAGGCCTTCCGCGACAACTACGACAAGGTGGCGCGCAAGCCCGGCAAGCTTTGGGAGAAGGTGAAGTCCGCCAGCGGCCAGGTGTACGACTGGCCGGGCTCGACCTACATCGCCAAGCCGCCGTTCTTCGATGGCTTCACGATGGCGCCTGCGGTTGAGGCGACCAGCGCTGATGGCACCAGAGGCGTGCGGGGCGCGCGCGCCATGGCGCTGTTCGGCGACTCCATCACCACCGACCACATCTCGCCCGCCGGCTCGATTCAAGCGGCCTCACCGGCCGGGCAATGGCTCATGGCACACGGCGTGGCGAAGGCCGAGTTCAACTCCTACGGCTCGAGGCGCGGCCACCACGACGTGATGGTGCGCGGCACCTTCGCCAACGTGCGCGTGAAGAACCTGATGATCCCGGCCGCTGCCGATGGCTCGCGCGTGGAAGGCGGGCTCACGCTGTACCAGCCGTCGGGCGAGAAGATGTTCATCTTCGATGCAGCCATGCAGTACCTGGCGGCCGGCACGCCGACGGTCGTTTTCGCCGGCGAGGAATACGGCACCGGCTCGTCGCGCGACTGGGCCGCGAAGGGCACGCAACTGCTCGGCATCAAGGCGGTCGTGGCGCGCAGCTTCGAGCGCATCCACCGCAGCAACCTGGTCGGCATGGGCGTGCTGCCACTGCAGTTTCGGGGCAGCGATTCATGGCAGGCGCTGGGGATCACCGGCAGTGAGCGCTTCGACATCGAATTGAACGCGCAGGTCGCGCCGCAGCAAGAGGCCGCGCTCGTCATCACACGCGCCGATGGCACGGTGGCGCGCGTGACGCTCACACTGCGCATCGACACGCCCATCGAGGTCGAGTACTACCGCCACGGCGGCATCCTGCCGTTCGTGCTGCGGCAGCTGCTGGCGGCGTAGCGAGAGGGCATTGGCGCCAGCATCAGCGCCGCCGTTCAACGCAGCCCGCTCAGCGCTGCGCCCACTGCGCCTCGTCGAAGCCGATGGTGATGCGACCGTCAGCCCACTCGACCACCGGACGCTTGACGACGCTGGGGTGCGCGAGCATCACCGCGCGCGCCGAGGCCCCATCGACCACCGCCGCGCGCACTGCGTCATCGAGCTTTCGCCAGGTCGTGCCTTGCCGATTCAACAGGCGCTCCCAACCGGCGTTGGCCAGCCACGCATCAAGCCGATCTTCCGGCACGCCGGCCTTCTTGAAGTCGACGAAGCGCACGTCATGCCCGGCCTGTTGCAGCCAGGCGCGGGCCTTTTTCACGGTGTCGCAGTTGGGGATGCCGTAGAGGGTGATGGTCATGAGCAAGGCGCTCCAGGATCAGGTCGGCGGGGCGCTCTGCTCGGCGAGGTCAAGGAGGAGGTCTCAGGCCGGGGGACACGAGCTGAGCAGAGTGCGCCGCCGGCCTGATCTCGCTCCGGTGGCAGCATATGGGTGCGATGTGACGCGTCGCATTCGGCCCGACGTCCAGGCCTTACTTCGCCATCAACGTATCCGCCCCCGCCTTGGCCACCATCTCGTCCTGCGAAGCCAGCACGCCGGACACGCCGATGCCGCCGATGATCTTGCCGTCGACCACGATGGGCAGGCCGCCTTGCAGCGGCGTGACACCCGGCACGGCCAGTATGCGCAGCGCGCTGCCGTTGGCGGCCAGGCCGTCTTCCAGCGCCTTGCTCGGGCGCCGGAAGTTGACCGACGTGCGGGCCTTGCCGGTCGCGATGTCCACGCTCGCGTTCTGCGCGTCCAGGCGTTGCAGCATCACCAGGTGGCCGCCGGTGTCGACGATGGAGATCACCACCTGCCAGTTGTTCTTGCGCGCTTCGGCCTCGGCCGCAACCATGGCCTTCTTGGCCTGTTCCAGCGAAATCGGCGCGCCATAGGCAGGCGGCGTGGCGGGCGCTGGCTGCGTCTGCGCAGCAGCCGGCAGGCCGGCGGTCAACAGGCCGGTGATGGCCAGGGCGGTCAGGGCGCGAAGGGGTATGAAGCTGAAGGTCATCGGTGTCTCCTCAAAGGGTGGGGGTCTGGGGTCGGGTCGGGTGAGCGGGGTCAAACAATCTTCACACTGAGGTTGGGCAGCCGGTCGATGTGGCACTCGATCACATCGCCGCGCACCACCGGGCCCACGTTCTCGGGCGTGCCGGAGTAGATGATGTCGCCGGGCATCAGCTCGAAGGCTTCGCTCAGTTTCGCGATCTGCTCGGCCACGCTCCAGATCATCTGGCCGAGGTCGGCGCTTTGCTTGAAGGCGCCGTTCACCTTGAGCCAGATGCCACCACTCGCGAACGCGCCGGTCTGGCTGGCCAGGTGCAAGGGCCCGATGGGCGCGCTCTTGTCGAAACTCTTGCCGATCTCCCACGGCTTCTTCTCGTCGCCCATCGCGCGCTGCAGGTCGCGGCGCGTCATGTCGAGGCCAAGCGCGTAGGCGTAGACGTGATCCAGCGCGCTCGCCATCGGGATGTTGCGGCCCCCTTTGTGCAGCGCGGCCACGAGTTCCACTTCATAGTGGTAGTTCTTCGTCAGCGTGGGGTACGGGTGATCGGCGACCTGGCCCGGCGCCACGTTCTGAATCGCGTCGGTGGGCTTCTGGAAGAAGAACGGCGGCTCGCGGTCGGGGTTCGAACCCATCTCGATGGCGTGGGCGCGATAGTTGCGGCCGATGCAGTAGATGCGCCGCACCGGGAACAC
Source organism: Rhizobacter sp. (assembly GCA_025350965.1). Classification (GTDB taxonomy): domain Bacteria; phylum Pseudomonadota; class Gammaproteobacteria; order Burkholderiales; family Burkholderiaceae_C; genus LMDS01. Next base: position 6,237 of record JANXWV010000054.1, on the reverse strand, counting down.
CATGTCGCTCCCCATGATGGGAACGTGGGTCGCCGGCACGCCGAACGGCGTCTTCACTGCGGGCTGGGCCGCGCCCGCAGACGCGCAGCCGGCCAATGCGCCCAGGCCGAGGGTTGCAGACGTCTGGAACAGCGCTCTTCGGTGCATGGCGGGCCCGGGGTGATGGCGACCCCGCCAAGATAGTCGACAAACCCGAATGAGCGTCCCCGGGGAATGCCTCTGGCCGGCACCGCTCGTACCCGGCTAAGGTTTCGCCAGCGCATCAAAGGCAGCACCCATGGCCCACCTGAACGACCAGCCCATCCGCACGCGCGGCGACCTGCAACGCTTCGAGGCTGCGATGCCGCTCGCGCAGCGCCTGCCCGAGCGCAGCATCCTTGACGTGTTCATCGGTGCCGCGCAGCGCGTGCCCGTGCGCAGCGCCATCACGATGCTGACAACCGGCGCGCCCGACGAGCAGCCGCAGCGCGTGAACTACCGCGAGTTGCTGGGCCTGGTGCAGCGCGCGGCCAACCTGTTCACCACCCTGGCCGGGCCGCGCCCCGGGGTGGCCTACATGTTGCCCGGCCTGATCGAGACGCACGCCACGCTGTGGGGCGCCGAGACGGCGGGCTACGCGGTGCCGATCAACTTCCTGCTGCAGGCCGAGCACATCGCCGCACTCGTCGAAGCCTCGGGTGCCAAGGTGCTGGTGGCGCTCGGCCCGCACCCGGCGCTGGACATCTGGCAAAAGGCCCTGCGGGTGCGCGAGCGTGTGCCCGGCCTCGTGCTGCTGTGCGTGGCCGCACCCGGCATGCCGGCCGAGGCCGGTGTGCCCGACTTCCATGCCGCGCTGATGGCCCAGCCCGAAACGCACCTGGTGTTCGGCGAGCCGGGGCGCAACGACGACGTGGCAGCCTACTTCCACACCGGTGGCACGACCGGCACGCCCAAGCTGGTGGCGCACACGCACCGCAGCCAGCTCGTCGCCGCGTTCGGGGGTGCGGTGCTCGGCCACATGCAAGCCGACGACGTGGTCACCGCCACCCTACCGCTGTTTCACGTGGGTGGCACCATTCACGGCGGGCTCAGCGCGTTCATGGCCGGCATGCAGTTGCTGATCATGTCGCCCTCGGGCCTGCGCAACCCGGCGATGGTGCAACGCTTCTGGCAGCTTGCTGCGCAGCACGGTGCAACGCGCCTCGGCGCCGTGCCCACGTCGCTCGGCGCAGTGGCCGACGTGCCGCTCGGCGGTGCCGACCTCAGCGCCGTGCGCGCCAGCTTCACCGGCGCGGCCTCGCTGCCGCCGGCGCTCGGCGAACGCTGGCGCCACATCACCGGCCGCCCGCTGCACGAGGTCTACGGCATGACCGAGGCTTCGGGCCTGATCGCCATCGACCCCGTGGGCAGCGAAGGCGCGAACCACGACGGGGCGGGCTCCGTCGGCTGGGCGCTGCCGTACACCGAGGTGCAGGTGCGCCGGCTCGAACCCGATGGCCGCCTTGGCGCCATGTGCGAGCCGCATGAAGTCGGCGTGGTCTGCGTGAGCGGCCCGCACGTGTCGCCCGGCTACCGCAACCCGGCGCACAACGCCGGCGTGTTCGACGGCGGCGTGCTCAACACCGGGGACCTGGCCTACCTGGACGACGATGGCCGCCTGCACATCGCCGGCCGCTCGAAAGACCTGATCATCCGCAGCGGTCACAACATCGACCCGGTGATGATCGAGAACGCCATGGCCTTGCACCCGGCCGTGGCCATGGCCGCTGCGGTCGGCTGGCCCGACGCCTACGCGGGCGAACTGCCGGTGTGTTTCGTGGCACTGCGGCCCGGTGCGGACGTGACGGCCGACGAGCTGCACGGGCATGCGCAAGCGCACATCGGCGAGCGGCCGGCGTGGCCGAAGCAGTTCTTCATCGTCGATGCGATCCCGCTCACCTCGGTCGGCAAGATCTACAAGCCGCAGCTGCGCTGCGACGCGGCGGCCCGGCTCGTCACCGGCCTGCTGCGCAACACGCTCGCGCTGCCCGACGCGCAAGTGCTGGCCACCGACGGCGGCAAGCGCGGCATGCGGGTGCGTGTGACGCTGCCCGAAGCGGCGCGCGCGTCGGCTGCAGTGGTCGAGCAGGCCTTGGCTGCGTTCCTGTTCGAGACCGAGGTGGTGGTGGCCTGAGAGGGGGGTTTCCTCGCGTCTTGAAGACTCGGCGCGCATGTTCGAATGGCCTTTCAACCGGAGAACCTTCGATGCAGCTTGCACACACCCTCGCCCGCCTGATCACCACTGCGGCGCTCGCCTGCGGCGCCATCACCGCGGCGGCCGAGACGGTCAAGGTCGCCTTCATCGACGTGCTCTCGGGCCCGTTCGCGCAAGCCGGCGAAGGCTCGCTGAAACAGCTGCGCGAGGTGGTGCTGCAACTCAATGCCCGCAGCGCCGCCACCGACCCGAAGTTCGAGGTCGTGCCGTTCGACGGCAAGGGCTCACCACAAGAGAGCGTCACCGTGCTCAAGTCGGCCACCGACCAGGGCATTCGCTACATCACGCAGGGCGGCGGGTCGGGCGTGGCCTTTGCGCTGGTCGATGCGCTCAACAAGCTGGCCGAGCGCGAACCGCAGAAGGCCACGCTCTTCCTCAACTATTCCGCCATGGACCCGGGCCTGACCAACGACCGCTGCAGCTTCTGGCACTTCCGCTTCTACCCGTCGAGCGAGATGAAGATCGAAGCACTGACCACTTACTTCATGAAGCGGCCCGACATCAAGAAGGTCTACTTGCTGAACCAGAACTACACCCACGGCCAGCAGGTGTCGCGCGCCGCGAAAGAGTACCTGGCCCGCAAGCGGCCCGACATCCAGATCGTCGGCGACGACTTCGTGCCCATCGCGACCGTGCGCGACTTCGCGCCCTATATCGCCAAGATCCAGGCCTCGGGCGCCGACACCGTGATCACCTCGAACTGGGGCAGCGACCTCGGCCTGCTCTTCAAGTCGGCACGCGACTTCGGGCAGAACATCAACTTCTTCACGATGAACGCGAACAACCCGAGCATCCCTACCCAGATGGGCTCGTGGGGCGCCGACAAGGTGGGCGTGATCTGGAACTGGGGCCACAACGCGCCCACGCCCGAGCTCGAGAAGATCTACGTCGCCTACAAGAAGAAGACCGGTGACGACTTCATCTTCGCGGCCCACTGGAACAGCATGAGCATGCTGCTCGCGGCGATCCGCGAAGCCAAGTCGAGCGACCCGACCAGGGTCGCCTACGCGCTCGAAGGCATGAAGTACAAGAGCCCCGTCGGCGAGGTGGAAATGCGCAAGACCGACCACCAGCTGCAGGCCCCGCTGTTCCTCGGCATCTGGGCCAAGCAGGGCAGCAAGGGCGTGAAGTACGACGCCGAGAACACCGGCTACGGCTTCCGCTCCGAAGTGGTGTGGGACACCTACATCAGCGCGCAACCCACGTCGTGCCAGATGAAGCGGCCGGGCTGAGCAGGCGTGTGAGCGCCGCTCGTGCCACGCCGGGTCAAGGCGGCGGCATGCTGCACCGGTGCGGCTGCTCGACCTGCGCCGCCTCGAAGCGGCGCAGCGTGCGAAAGCCGTAGCCCGAGCCCTCCACGTCGCGCGCCACGCCCTTTGCGCCGACGCGGTCCATCACGCTGACCACGAGCGGCTGCTGCAACTGGTGATCGCCGGCACGCATCACCGCATCGTGCAGGCCGCCCAGGCGTGCGGCATCGAAGCGCAGGCCTTCCAGCGCGCGGGCAACGGCCGTGGCCTCGGTGCTGCGCGCACGCTCGATGGCGCTGGCCAGCATCTCGACCATGACCTGCATTCGCACATGCACATAGTCGTCGTGCGGGTCGGGGAAGCGTTCGCGAAACGCTGCATAGAACGCGTCGGATGCGCGGCCGCCCACGTTGGGCTGCCACTCGGCCACTGCCAGCACCGCACCCACGCCGGCATCGCCGATGGCCGCCGGCGCGCCGAGCGCGTTGCCGTAGAAGGTGTAGAACTTCGCCGCCAGGCCCATCTCGCGCGCGGCCTTCACGAGCAAGGTCAGGTCGTTGCCCCAGTTGCCGGTGAGCACCGCCTGCGCACCGCTCGCGCGGATCTTGCTCACGTAGGGCGCGAAGTCCTTGACGCGGCCGATGGGGTGCAGCTCGCTGCCGACGATCTCGATGTCGGGCCGCTTGAACGCGATCATCTCGCGGGCGCGCTTGACCACCTGCTGGCCGAAGCTGTAGTCCTGCCCGATCAGGTACACCTTCTTCAGCGCGGTGTCGTCACGCAGCACGTCGGTGAGCGCGGCGAGCCGCATGTCGGAATGGGCGTCGAAGCGGAAGTGCCAGAAGCTGCAGCGCTCGTTCGTCAGCGCCACGTCGACCGCCGAGTAGTTCAAGAGCAGCGCGCGCTTCGTCGGCTCACGCTCGTTGTGCTTGTCGAGCGCGTCGATCAGCGCCGCTGCGGTGGCCGAGCTGTTGCCTTGCAGGATGAAGGCGTTGTGGCGGTCGAGTGCAGCGCGCAGCAGCACGAGCGCCTCTTCGGTGTTGCCCTTGCTGTCGTGGCGCTGCAGCTCCAGCTTGTGGCGGCCATCGGGCAGCGCCACGCCGCCCCGCGCATTCACGCGTTCGACGGCCCACACGAGGTTGCGGAACACCGCCTCGCCCGCGTTGGCAAAGGACCCCGACAGGCCTTCGATCAAGGCCAGCCGGATGGGCTCGGGCGCGCTGGCTGCGGCGCCGTCGATGCGCTCGGCGACCTGCGCTTGCGCCGCTGCCGGCGCCGGCGCGCCGCCGACAGTCAGCATGGCGCACACGGCGGCAACGGTTTTGAAGAGCTGAGCTGTATTCAATGGGCGATGACCTGTTGCAACGGGGCCGCGATTCTCGCCACAAAGCGCGTGCATTGCGGGCGGCGCCATGTGGTAAGCGGCTCGCGTGCAGGGCATTCGGTGCACGGCCCCACAGAACCCGGGGGCACGCCACATGCTGCTACGCTGCGCCATGACTTCCCGCACCCCAGCCGCCGCTTCTGCGCCCGATGACGAGACCATCCTGGTGCTGCAAGGCGGCGGCGCACTCGGCGCTTACCAGGCCGGCGTTTACGAGGCGATGTGTCATACCAACGGCCTGCACGGCCCGCTGAACTGGGTCGCGGGCATCTCGATCGGCGCCATCAACGCCGCACTCATCGCGGGCAACCTGCCGGAGCGCCGGGTGCCGCGGCTGCGCGAGTTCTGGGACCGGGTGAGTTCATCGCAAGCCACGCCCCGCTATGCGCCGAGCACGCTCGGCCGTGACCTGCTGAACGACGCGAGCGCGAACCACAGCCTCGTCTTCGGCGTGCCCGGCTTCTTTGCACCGCGCGTGCCGCCGGCGCCGTTTCAGCCCAGCGGCACGCCGGGCGCCATCAGCTTCTACGACACCGAGCCGCTGCGCCGCACGCTGGAGGAACTGATCGACTTCAGGCTGCTGAACTCGAGCGCCATGCGCTTGTCGGTCGGTGCAGTCAATGTGCGTACCGGCGACTTCGCCTACTTCGACACCGCGCACCACCACCTCGATGTGCGCCACATCATGGCCAGCGGCGCGCTGCCGCCGGGCTTTGCGCCGGTCGAGATCGACGGCGAGCACTACTGGGACGGCGGCATCGTCTCGAACACACCGCTGCAGTACGTGCTCGATCAACCTGGCAAGAAGCGCCGCGTCGTGTTTCAGGTCGACCTGTTCGCGGCCCGCGGCGCACTGCCGACCACCCTCGCAGAAGTGACCGAGCGCGAGAAAGACATCCGCTTCTCCAGCCGTACCCGCCTGAACACCACCAACGAGCTCGACCGCCAGGTCATTGCGCAAGCCGCGCAGCGCCTGCTCGCGAAGCTGCCCGCATCGCTGCGCGACGACCCCGACGTGCGCGCGCTCGCCAAGGTTCGCTGCGAAGCGGCCGTCGACGTGGTGCACCTGATCTACCGAAGCAAGCACTACGAAGGCCAGTCGAAAGACTATGAGTTTTCGCGCCTGTCGATGAACGAACACTGGGACACCGGCCGTGCCGACATGTCGCACACGCTGCACGACCCGCGCTGGCTGAACCACCCGCGCAGCGCCACCGGCGTGCATGTGTTCGACCTGACCTCCGACGGCCCCGCCGAGCGCGCACAGATCTCGCCCTGAACCCACGAGTGCATGAGCCCATGAACATCATCGACGTCAAACGCAACGCCTTCGCGATGCCGCTCACCAGCCCGTCCTTCCCGCCCGGGCC